>DASRVY010000141.1:0-1455 GCA_035654855.1 Bacillota bacterium
CAGAGGAATAATCAAAGCACAGGAATTTGATTTTGACGCAATGACGAAAAAAGAGATTATGTCGATGCTTGACATCAAAGGCATAGAATACAGCGAGCGGCAGACAAAAGCGGGGCTAGCAAAGCTATTGGGTGGTGATTAAATGCTAGAGGATGCTAAAACTGCAATAAGGATAGACGGAGACGATTCGGACATCGAAGTCCAAGATTTGATTTATGCAGCCAAAGCAGACCTGCAACTATCAGGCGTACACAAGGACAAGATAGTTGATACTGACCCACTTATCAAACGCGCCATAATAGTCTATTGCAAAGCTCATTTTGGCTACGAGGATCCTAAGTTAACAGAGAGATTTCAGCAGTCTTACATCAGCCTGAAACATCACCTAACACTATCAGCCGAATATACTGAGGTGGTCACATGAATCTGCGGGAAAAAATCCAAATTCAAAAGAAAGCCGAACAATCAGGACCCTTCCCTCCGCTTGATGAATACGAGGATCATATAAAAATATGGGCAGAGGTTAGGTTTTTGAGGGGTAGAAATTTCTATGCTGCAAAAGCTGCCAATGTCAAAACCGATGTGGAGTTTATAATCAGACATCGAACCGATCTAGACGAAACCATGAGGGTAGTCCATAAGGACAAAAATTATGAAATTGAAGGCATCGTGCCTATGGACAACAACAGCAGTTACGTAATGATCCGGGCATTCGAAATCAAACACGATATGTAGGTGATAACATGGGTTTTAAGGTTGATTATACCGAAAAGGATAGCGACACTTTTGAAGTGTTTTTGAAAGGTATCTCTGTGGAAGGCGAGGAAGCCGAAAGGAAAATGCTCAAAGAGGCAGGAGAACAGGTTAAGAAATATGTTGTTGCTAATCTTGACAAGCACAGGAGGGCGTTGGCTAAAAGATACAAAGGCCGTCCGGCTATGGCTGACGATGTGAAAGTGTCGACAAGGAAGGACCGTAACGGCAATCTAGCGGCCAGGGTGCAAGGCGGAAGGCGGACTGGCTCCTTGTGGCATATCGTGAATGATGGACATCTACATTCCCGGCCTACGCACTTTATGGATGATGCTTTAAAGTCGCTAGACGGCAGAATTGACAATATGTGGGATAAGGTGATGAGATGATACAAAAAGTCTATGACATATTAAGTCCTATCGGCGTGCCGATTCAATATATCCTGAGGCCTGACATATCTACGGCTAAAACAGGCATAAGCTATCACTTTTTCAATGAGGGTTATGAGTTGTATGCTGATGGCAAGGGCGAGGAGTTTGGCGGCGTATTGCAGGTGGATGTATTTTCAACGATTGACTATTCGGGTACCGTCCAGCAGGTCCGAGAACTATTAGAAGCGGCTAAGTTCAGACTGGCCGACATGCGGGATGGCAACGATGGTTTCGAGGACAGCATGAAATATTATCAAAAGATTTTAATATT
>DASRVY010000142.1:0-3456 GCA_035654855.1 Bacillota bacterium
TTTTGCACCTGCATAGAAAAAAGCCCCCAACCCCAAGAAACTGACAAATCACTACTTTAGGGTCGTGAGCTTGCATTCCTGACAGAGTACATTGTCAATTTAGCACGCATATACAATAAAGTCAATAAAATAAAGCTCGAAGGTACTGGAATTTGCGCATAATCAGAGAAACGACACCGGGAATATCGCCTTCATCTAATAATCTTTACCTGCGCTGTAGGCAAAAATCAGGTAAAATAGAAAAAACAGGGAGGAACGGCGAAAGAATTAAGCTTGACCACAGCATTTACTGTTAGCCTGCCGATCTTAAACAGCATTATATGAGATCCAAACTGGCACAGATGCAAATTTTGATTCAAGGCGTAGACTCTTTCCCGGACAAAATTATGGCTCGCAAAAAATACCGTTTAGATATCGAAGAAGAGCCGGTCTTGTGGAAAGACCGGAAACGCTTTCTGGGCTTGCCGATTTCGTTTACTCGCTATGAGGTCTCTCCAACGCGCTTCATTATCCGCACCGGCTTGTTTTCCACCGATACGGAAGAAGTATTGCTGTATAGAGTGCTGGATCTGAAGCTGAAACGTACTTTTTGGCAGAAATTGTTCGGTGTCGGAACAATCACAATTCACACAATGGATCAAACCGCGAGATTGGCTGAGTTCAAAAACATCAAAGGTTCGGAGAAGGTTAGGCAGTTTCTGGGTAAAATCGTCGAAGCTGAGCGCGACCGCAAACGTATAACCGCCCGCGAGATTTACGGTTCCGGTTTTGGTCAAATAGACTACGAGCTGGATGCCAATGGAGACGGCATACCCGATTATTTGCAATAGGAAGAAATGATTCGAACACGTACGGCCATAGGTCTCATCTGTTGCATGCCCACACTCATCTAGCGGATGTTTGCTAAAGGCCTTGTTGCTGTTTGCCTCAATAAGCTTACAAAATAAAAATGCAATTCAACTGCCAAATGTATTTCAGCACATTGGCAGTAATGCCCTAAAGGAGAATAATGCAAACAAAGAAACGGCCATCCTATGTCTTTGCGCTGATCGTGATTATCTGCATGATTGTCTTTTTGTCTGCCTGCTCAAAGGCAGACACCAATTCTTCAACAGATGAGCTGCCGTCAGACAAGATCAATATTATTACTGTAAATTTCCCTCCGGCAGATTTTAGCCGCAGCATCGGCAAAGACAGAGTTGAAGTCCGACAGCTTCTGCTGCCCGGTGTGGAAAGCCATGTTTATGAGCCAACTCCTCAAGACATCATTGAGATACAGGAAGCCGACCTCTTCATTTACGGCGGCGGCTCATCCGACACCTGGGTTGAAGGTTTACTCGCGAGCAACGAGATTTTATCGGAGCATACCTTGGTCATGATGGATTACGTTGACGCCGTGCTTGAAGAGACCGGGGAAGGCATGCAAGACGATCACAATCATAATGACGGCGACAATCATAATCTTAATGACAATACAAATGCCTACGGCCATGATGGCGATCATCATGGACCGGAAATGGATGAACATATCTGGATGGATCCAAAGAACGCCATCAAGATCAGCGCGGCAATCCAAGATAAACTGATTGAGCTTGACCCGGAAAATACCGAGGAATACCGCACCAACTATAACGCCTTCGCCGCTGAACTGAACAAATTGGATGACAAATGGCGCAGCGCTGTGGCCGGCAGCAAGCGAAATACTCTAGTTTTCGCTGACCGCTTCCCCTTCCGCTATCTGACAGATGCCTACGGTTTGGAATACTATGCCGCCTTCCCGGGCTGCTCAGCTGAGACGGAGGCCAATCCTGCCACCATAGTGTTTTTGATAAATAAGGTTAAAGATGAGGAGATCCCTTATATCTTTACTATCGAGATGTCCAATCAAGCCTTGGCAAAGACAGTTGCGGAAGCGACAGGAGCAGAGATCTTGCAGCTGCATTCAATCCACAACCGTACAGCCGATGAGGCAAAGGAAGATGTGTCTTATCTTGACCTGATGTATAAGAATCTGGAGAATGTGTTGAAGGCGCTTAACTAGCAATACCGAAAACAGTACAAAATGCCGGTGTCCGGCTGAAAACACAATTTATGCCGAGTGAATTTGTAAGGGGAGATAAGTGCCCCAAATAATTTAGCCGAGGGTGCAAAATCCTGATGAGGGAAGAGAGTGAATGAAAAAAACAGTCTAATCCGTTGCGAAGATCTGTCCTTTGGTTATGACGGCCGCCGAGTAGTCAAAGATCTTAATTTTTCCGTTAACCGGGGCGACTATCTGGCTATCGTTGGCGAGAATGGTTCCGGCAAGACAACCCTGCTTAAAGGGCTGCTCAATCTCATCAAGCCATTGTCGGGCCAAGTAATTATGGGGCAAAATCTGAAATTCAAAAATATCGGCTACCTCCCCCAGCAGACGCTGGTCCAAAGAGACTTTCCCGCCAGCGTCAAAGAAGTCGTACTGTCCGGATGTTTGAACCGAAAAACTTTTATCCCCAGCTACAGCAAACAAGACCGCAGCAGAGCAAAAAAACAGATGGAACGAATGAGCATCGTTGACCTTGGTCACACAAGTTATCGTGACCTCTCCGGCGGTCAGCAGCAAAGAGTCTTATTGGCGCGTGCGCTGTGCGCAGCGGATAAAATGATGATCATGGACGAACCTGCCTCAGGTCTGGACCCGCTGGTTTCACATGAACTCTACGCGCTGATCAGTGAACTGAACAAAGAAGACAACATGACAATTATTATTGTCTCTCACGACATCCACTGTGTACTTAGAGATGCCAGTCATGTCCTTCATCTCAAAGGCACTCAGCTCTTTTATGGCAGTAAAGAGGATTATATCAACTCTGATTACTCCTCTTATTTGCAGGCCGGACATACAAATTGCATCGTGCCCGCGGGTTAGCCGGGGCCGGCAGAAGATAAACTTGGGTATCACCGGTCCGGGACATGTCGTCAGAACATTATTGTCGTACCATATGTCCGCCCGGCGGAGCGATTAGCTAAGATCAAAAACAAAGTGAGTGTATTATGCCGAACTTCATTGTTGATTTCTTCAAATACGATTTCTTGATCCGGGCGCTTTTAGTAGGCCTAATGGTTTCTCTCTCAGCTTCTTTGCTGGGAGTAAGCCTGGTGCTGAAGCGTTATTCAATGATCGGAGACGGACTGTCACATGTCGGATTTGGTTCCCTGGCCATAGCCACCGCCCTGAGCGCCAGTCCCATGATAGTGACCATACCGGTCGTAATTCTGGCCGCCTTCCTGCTGCTGCGCATAAGTGAATCCGGAAAAATCAGAGGAGACGCCGCGATCGCCATGATCTCTGCCGGCTCAATGGCGGTAGGAGTCCTGTTTATATCAGTCACAACGGGCGTGAATACTGATATCTACAATTATATGTTTGGCAGCATCCTCTCCATGAGCGTGAGCGATGTTGTACTCAGTTTGATC
>DASRVY010000143.1:0-7900 GCA_035654855.1 Bacillota bacterium
TCTTTATAAGCAGCCAAAATCCGCTCTCTGCCCACAAAGGCGCTGACCAGCATCAGTAAGGTGGACTCGGGCAGATGAAAGTTTGTAATCATCCCGTCCGTCAGGCCAAATCTATAACCGGGGTAGATGAAGATATCTGTCCAGCCGGAGTATTCCTTGTAGGGGCGCTTCTGTGTCTGATAAAGCGACTCCAAAACCCGGCAGCCGGTCGTGCCCACTGCTATTATTCTGCCATTATTCTCCAGAGTGTGGTTGATTTTTTCCGCCGCCGCGACAGGAAGATGAAAAAACTCACTGTGCATCTGATGCTTGGTAATATCCGTCTCACGGACAGGCCTGAAGGTTCCCAGCCCCACGTGCAAGGTGACGGCGGCGATATCGACTCCCCGATTTGTGATCTGCTGCAAGAGTTCCGGGGTGAAGTGCAGGCCGGCTGTGGGGGCGGCGGATGAGCCGATCTCTCTGGCATAAACCGTTTGGTAACTCTCCTTGTCCCGCAGCTCTTCTGTTATATAGGGCGGCAGCGGGATGACGCCTGCTCTATCTAAAAGCTCTTCCCAGACACCGTCGTAAGTAAATTGAATAAGACGATTGCCGGAGGACAGAACTTCTTTGATTTCCGCTTTGATCTCACCCGATCCGAACACCAGTTTGGCGCCTTGACGGCAGCGTTTACCGGGTTTGACTATCGTCTCCCAGAGATCGCCTTCACGGCGGTGCAGCAGCAGGACCTCAACAGGACCTCCGAGTTTTTCGGCTGTATTGTCAGCATTGCCGCCGGCAGCTTTGAGTTTTTCGGCGCCTTTGCCGCAGCCTGTTTGACTGACTGCATCACTGCCTGTGTCTTTTTGCCCGAGCAGCCTTGCCGGCATGACTCTGGTGTCGTTCACTACCAGCAGATCATTTGGTCTGAGATACTCGAGCAGATCGTAAAAGTGTCTGTGCCGAGGCGGCTTATTTCCTTCCAGCACCATCAAACGTGACTGATCTCTCTCGGGCAGGGCATGCTGGGCTATCAACTCCCGCGGCAGCTCGAAGTAATAGTCTTCTCTTCTCAAGCTCTCTCTCATGATTTTAGTCCGTATTGGCGGCAGTAAGACTCATAAAGATCCTGCCATTTGTCCATGAAGTGATCTGACATAAAGATTGCCTGCTCCTTTCGCTCTCTTTTCCTCTTTGCCTTATAAGCCTCGGCATACTCAAGCAAACCATAATTGGCATTCATAGGCTGAAAGTCCACACTGTCAGAGGATATAGCGTAGTCCAGCAAAGCCCCTAACATTGTCGTCTTCGGCAAAGAAAGAGTCTGACACTCTTCTGCCGGCATCCCTGCGGCTATCAAGGCCATTTGTCTCCCTGTAATAAGACCTGAAGCAGCTGACTCCATATAACCTTCCACGCCGGTCAGCTGACCGGCGAGAAATAAATTTCGCCGCGACTTGACGCGGTTCCCCCAGGTCATTATCTGAGGTCCCTTGATATAGTGATTTCTATGCATGACGCCATAGCGCAAGTATTCTGCTTGGCGCAGCGCCGGGATGATTCCAAACACTTCGCGCTGTGCCGCAAATGTCATTCTGGTTTGGCAGCCGACAAGATTATACATCTCGCCTGTGCTTTGCTCGCGCCGCAGCTGCAAGACCGCGTAGGGCAGCTCTCCGGTAACGGGATCTTCAAGCCCTACCGGCTTTAGGGGGCCAAACCTCATGGTGTCCTCTCCCCTTGCCGCCAGCTCTTCTATTGGCTGACAATGTTCGAACACCTTGCGGTCGAACTCTTTGATTTCAGCTTTAGGCGCCTTCAACAAAGCCTCTCTAAACTTCAGATATGTCTCTTTGTCCAGGGGACAGTTCAGATAATCCGCAGTGCCCTTGCCGTATCTGGAGGCGGCGTAGTAATGCTTAGAATCGAGCGATTCCTCGCTGACGATTGGCGCCGCGGCATCAAAGAAATGGAGCATCTCTCCCCATTCGTCGGCCATGGCCTGCATTAAACCGCCCGTTGTCAGGGGGCCGGTCGCGATCAAAGTGAGACAGTCTGAGGGAGAATCTAAATCTGAGTATGAGTATGAATCTGCGTCTAAAATTGAGGCTGAGGATGAGGCTGAATCGTTGGACAGTGAGGTGATTTTGCCGGCTGAAGGCGCGGCGGCTTCATCAGCAGTCAGTGAGGTGGTTTTGCAGGCCGAAGGCGCGGCGGCATGATTAACAGATGTGGTAACCTCGTCGGCTGGCAGTGAGCTAATCTCTTCCTCGCGCCATATGATGAGCCCGGTCCCGTCCAATATTTCTTTTACTTTTTTGGCGAAGGCGCTGCGGTCTACGGCCAGAGCGCTGCCCGCAGGTACGCCGGTGGCATCAGCTGCGGTCAAAATGATGCTGTCCAGCCGGCGCATCTCCCTTTTGAGGAGACCCGACGCGGTGTGAGGATCATCAGATTTCAGTGAATTGCTGCAGACAAGTTCCGCAGGATAGATACTGCTGTGTGCCGGAGTCATTTGCCCGGGTTTGATGTCTATAAGTTCAACAGTCAAGCCGTGACGGGCTAGCTGCCAGGCGGCTTCAGCACCGGCCAGTCCTGCCCCGACCACTCTTAACTTCTTCATTTTTCTTCCTTGCCGTTAACTTTAGTCGTCTTTTTTTGGCTCTGTATTGGCGGCTTTCTTGACGGAATTCTCTGACTTTTTTCCGGCCGCCTTCTTGGCTGAATCCTTGGGCTTCTTTGCTGTCGTTTTCTTGGGCGCTGCCTGAGGCTGTTTCTCGGGCTCTTCTTTGTCTGAATCTTTACTCTGCTTCTCGGCTTTTGTCTTCTTCACATTAGAAGGACATTCGGGATCGCCGCAGCGCTCAAATTTTCTGCCGCGAAATTGTTTTTGAACCATATAGCCGCCGCAAGTAGGACAGGATTTACCTTCAATCGGCAAATTCCAGCTGATAAAGGAGCATTCGGGATCAGCGCCCTTTTTATCACAGACATAGAACTTTCTTTTCCTGCCCTTTCTGGTCTTCTTCTCCAAGAGGCCTGAACCGCAGACGGGGCATTTGCCCGGAGCGACAATATCGATATTTTCTTTGTATTCACAGTCCGGATAACGATTGCAGGCGATGAACTTGCCGTAGCGGCCTTCTTTAATGACCAGCTCGCCCTTTTCGCATTGGGGACAAGTTCTGCCGGTCGGCTCGTCGACAATCTTTACCTTCTCGATGTTCTTTTCAGCCGCTTTCACCTTGTCGTGAAAGGCGGGATAAAATTGATTGAGAATCTCCAGACCCTTCTTCTCTCCCGCTTCTACCATATCCAGCTGCTTTTCCAGATCAGCGGTGAACTCTGTATCCACGATTTTCTCGAAATTTTCTTCCAGCATCTCCGTGACCAAAGTCCCCAGATCGGTAGGAAGCAAACTGGCTTTTTCCTTCTCCACATATCCACGGTTCTGAATGGTGGATATTGTCGGCGCGTAGGTTGAAGGCCTGCCGATGCCAAGCTCTTCCATCTCCTTGATCAGACTGGCTTCTGTATAGCGCGCAGGCGGCTGAGTGAATTTTTGCTCCGGCTCGAGGCGGTCCGGTATCAGATTATCGCCTTCATTTAATTCCGGTAAAAAATTGGCAGAGTCGTCATCTTCCCCTTTGGTCTTGGCAGCTCCCGAGGCGTAGCTGTAAACCTTGAGCCAGCCGGGGAATTTTATCTGCTCGCCTGTCGCCCGGAAAAGATGTGTGCCGGCGAGAACATCTGCCCGGATTGTGTCCAGGACAGCTTCCTTCATCTGCGAGGAAACAAAGCGCTCCCAGATCATTTTGTAAAGACGGTATTGGTCGTGGGTCAACTTATCTTTGACAGACTCGGGGTCGATGTCAAAATGGATGGGGCGGATGGCCTCATGCGCATCCTGCGCCTTCTTGCCTTTGCTGTAATAATTGGGTTTGGCAGGCAGATAATCTTGGCCGAATTTCTTGGCAATCACGTCGCGGATTTCATTAACAGCCGAGGCGGCAACACGCACGGAGTCGGTACGGATATATGATACCAGCGCAGTGGCGCCCGCTCCGGGCAGATCGACGCCTTCATAAAGCTGCTGAGCGACACGCATGGTGCGAGTTGAACTCATGCCCAGATAGCGCGATGCCTCCTGCTGCAGCGATGAAGTAGTGAAAGGGGCGTACGGACGGCGTTTCTTGGTGCCGCGCTTCACCTCGTCGACAACAAAAGTCAAGCCCTTCAACTCGGCTAAAAGCTTATCGACTTCCTCCTTATTGGTGAGCTTCACCCTGCGCACGCGGCTGCCTGACTTCTCACCGTGGTAGAAGGTGCGGAAAGCATCGTCTCCAGCCTCGACCTTCAGAAAGGCTGCCAATAACCAATATTCTTCAGGGACGAAGGCGCTTATCTCCCGCTCACGCATGACAATCAGCCTGGTCGCAACCGATTGAACTCTCCCGGCCGAGAGGCCTTTGCGAATCTTGTTCCAGAGCAGCGGACTTAGTTCATAACCTACCAGGCGATCCAAAATGCGCCGCGACTGCTGGGAGTCAACCAGGTCCATATCGAGCGGACGTGAGGCGCCTAAGGCTTCCTTCACCGCCTTGCTGCTAATTTCATTAAATGCTATGCGAATGTCATCTTCAGGGTCGAGATCCAAAACCGTGGATAAATGCCAGGCAATTGCCTCACCTTCTCTGTCCGGGTCAGTAGCCAGGAGAATATTGTCAGCCTTCTCTGCCGCAGTCTTCAGCTCTTTTACGACCTTTTCTTTTCCGGGCATGGTGATGTAGCGTACAGCGAAGTCATTATTTACATCGACTCCCATCGTGGAAGACGGGAGGTCGCGAATATGACCTACTGACGCTTTAACGATATAGTCATCATTCAGATAACGAGAAATCGTTTTGCCCTTGGCGGGAGATTCAACAATAACAAGTGTTTTCACATTGACATCCTTTGTATCTTCATATGCATGAGCTTCGGGACTAATTATATACAACATTCCCCTCTTTCTGTCAAAAGAAGCTGTTTTACAGGCCTTCGGTAACAGCTTGCCCGCAAAGATTTAAGAGAAAAATATCTGAGCGCTTAGCGCCTTCAACTCAAAAACAGCAAACAAGTCCGACAAATCAGTATTTTCATCCCTAATTTTTTCAGTTTATAGTATTATTACTATAAATTTGCTATTATTTCTAGTTTATAGTATTATTACTACAAATTTGGATAACAACATAAAAACATTGAAAGCGAGCATAACCATGATCGAGCGACCATTCTATTTAAATAAGTTGAAAGCGCACAAAGATGATGAACAAATTAAAATTATCACCGGTGTCAGACGTTCGGGTAAATCCAGTCTGCTGATTTTATGGCAAAATTATTTACAAAAGAGCGAACCGGACTCCGATGTAATATTCTTGAATTTTGAACATCCGGATACTTTTCATCTGCACGAAGGTGCCCAATTATATGAGTATCTCAAGTCGACTGTAACGAAAGATAGAGTTTACTTCTTATTTGATGAGATTCAGTTGGTCAATGATTGGCAAAGATACATAAACGGACTTCGAGTAGCCTTCAAATGTGACATATACCTTTCAGGGTCAAATTCAGAATTACTTTCCGGTGAATTCGCGACGTATTTAAGCGGGCGTTATGTTGAGCTTCCTATCTATCCTCTTTCCTTTCGTGAGTATCTCGATTTCCGCGGCTACAGGCAAAATGAAAGCAAAGATCCCTATTTTCGTAGCTATCTTGAAGATGGTGGTTTCCCGCTGACAGCGCTAACTCAAAATGCTGATGCCCGAACCGGCATTATGAAAGGTATCTACGATAGCATTCTACTAAGAGATGTCGCTCAGCGGCGAGGAGTTCAAGACACTGCACTCTTGGAGCGCGTTGTTGCATTTCTGATGGATAACATTGGGCATACGATATCTGCCAACAATATTGCAAATTATCTTACTTCTTCCGGCATGAAGACTTACGTTAGCACAATAAGCAGCTACTTAAGCTTACTGGAACAGGCATACGTATTCTATAGAGCTGAGCGATACGATATTCGTGGAAAAGAGCGACTTAAGACACTGGGTAAATATTATGCTGTCGACCTTAGTTTGAGGCGTCACGTTTTAGGAAGAAATGATATTGACAAAGGGTCACAAATTGAGAATTTAGTATACATGAGGCTGCGCCAGCAAGGATATACTGTTTTTGTGGGTAAATATGACAATCTAGAAATAGATTTCGTATGTTTTCAAAATAGAACTGTTAAATATGTTCAAGTGTGCGAACAACTGCCGCCTGATAGTGACCGCGAGACAAATAATCTACTGAAAATCAGAGATAACTATGACAGATATATTGTTAGTATGAATTCACTTGATGCCGGTATAAGAGATGGTATTGATGTAATTCATATTTACGATTTCTTGTTAAATGATCTTTAAGATATTGGTGCTCAATATTTGACTGCAAATCAATCTTTGGACACTGATCGCTTGCCGGGAACTTTTTCTGTTTGCAGATAACAGCATAAGAGATTTTTGAGATTCAGAGGCTCATTCCAGTGTCATTTTCTGCGAAATTCATATTGTGCCGATATAATTCTCAACAAAATTAATTTCTGCATTTCACTGTACAAATTTATGGACTCTGATAGGTCAGTTCGTAATGGCCGCGGCGCATATTAACGGTATAGGCAATCTCCAGCTTAGTTATGATCTGTGCCGTCTCCGGCACAGACAGACCTGTCTCCTGAGAAATTTGCTCCAGAGTCTTGGCGCCCGTGGTCAAAAGCCGGAGAATTTTTGTTTCACTCTCGCTATACTCCTGAGAGATAAATGTCAGCTGTCTGTGCTCAGTATTGGGAACCTTCTCCGCCGGAAAAACATCCGGATAATCGGGAAGTGTCTGCAGGTCAGGCATTGTCAAATCTGTCACTATTTTGGCGGTGCCGTCTTCGATTAAGCTATGGCATCCCCTTTGAGCGGCATCAAAAATCGATCCAGGCACTGCATAAACTTGTCTTCCCAGTTTATGAGCCATTTGGGCGGTAATCAGGCTGCCGCTTTTTACTTTCGCACTAGTCACGACCACAAAGTCCGCCAAAGCGGCGATTATTCTGTTGCGGGCCGGAAAGTTGCGGCCAATTGGCGGCGTTCCGGGCTTGTATTCACTGATAACAAGGCCACCCTCGCTGATTTCGCGGAGCAGTTTTCGATTTTTCCCGGGGTAGGCGATATCCACGCCGCAGCCCAGAACAGCGATTGTCTCGCCGGAGATGTCGAGCGCTGCCTGATGTGCTGCAGTGTCTGCGCCTTCAGCAGCGCCGCTCACCAGACAATAGCCTTTGCGGCAGAGATTTTTTGCCAGAATGGCAGTTGCCTGATGACCATAAGCGGTTAGAGCGCGCGAGCCGACAATGGCAGCGGCGTCCTTCTTCAACAAAGATAAATTTCCTCCTCGATAATATAGAACGGAAACAGAAGTTACACTATTGTTGAGAGACGCGGGAAATCTAGGATCTAGAACTGAGACTACACTTATCCCCTGCTCTAGCCATTTTTTGACCTGATACCTGAGCCCGGCTATATCTGCGCGGGACACAATTAAACGCAAGAGCTCCAGCTCTTTTGGCTCGTTTTGCTCGCTTGGCGCATTTAGCTCGCTTGGCTCATCAGTTTTACCGAGCTCTTTCGCTATACTTGGCGCACTTGCCGCCCCCTCCTGCAGCAATCTCCAGAGATTGGCAAAAGAGCCGGCGTACTGCAAGAGTCTGATTTTGTCTTTATGCCTGAGACGGCGCTTGCCTGCCGACAGAGACAGCAGCTCTGCGACCAGCAAGTCCAACTCCGGATCGCTGTCGCTGCTGACAGTTTTGCTGACAGTGTTAGCGGCAATTTTCGTGTCGACATCG
>DASRVY010000144.1:0-1455 GCA_035654855.1 Bacillota bacterium
CGTTACGGGGGAAATCCCTTTGCGATTATCACTGCGCTGATCTTTAAAGGTAAAATATCCAAATCCACGCGGCACTGCCTCCGGGTACAGATGCCTGTAAACCTTGAGATAGAGAGGCAGCTGCAGATTAGTGCCTGTCACGATATCCGCATAGGATACCTTCTTGCTGCCCCGTTTATAGTCAATAAGCGCGAAGCCGTCTTCACCGGTGTCGATGCGGTCGATCGTCCCTCTGAGAGTGACCTGCCAGTCATCTGCCTGCAAAGCAAAATTATCTTGGCCTGGCTGAGGAAAGCGCCATTCAACCTCGCGGGGAAATAATTTGTCACGCCTGACTTGTTCTCCCGTGAGCAGCAGCGAGGTTGCGGCATATCTTACGATGCGTTGCTTCATCTGACCGCGCGTCTCGGGGAAATCAAAGTGATTGAGACCCTCATTGGCAAGCGCGGCTTCAAAAACTGCCTCTATTTTCTCCCTGCTCAAAGATCTTTGCCAATCTGCAGTGACAGACGTCTTTTGCTCGTCACCCACAACTGTCTGCAGGCGGGTTATCAGCTCTGAAAGCGACAGTTCCATCATGGCATGCAAAATACTTCCCTGCTCTCTGGCACTTGGCTCCCAGGTCTCGCGTTCATGCAGCCGCAGCAGATAAGAGGCAAAATAACTATAAGGACAATTATTATATTTCTGCAGCTGCGAAACGCTCATATAATTGCGCGGCAAGACCAGCTGTCTCACCTGAGCTGCGGGCACAGCAAGCTTCTCAGGCTGATATCCCGGGCGAAGGCCGACTTCCATCGTCCTATCTGACATTAACAACGCCTCAAGCCAGATCAGCCAGTCAAGCTCAAGATTAAATTTGGCGACAGGATCAGACAAGGCTAAATTAAGCTGCATTTCTGCTGTTTTTTTGCCATACCAGGCAGCCGAAGGCGCAAAAGGTGAAGAAAGAACAATTGTCTCAGTTCTCTTTTTCCCTTCAGCCAATCCTGCCTCATTTTTCTTATCCGCCGCAGCTTGCGCGTCTTCCAGCTGCTTTTGCACCTGCGAAGCTTCATCTCTGTTTAGAGAGGGAGTAGATATAAAGAGATGTTCGCCCGGTGACTCCAGCAGCTTTTTAACCTGCCACTCTCTCGCCGGAGGAAGATCGTGCCTGCGATTGGGGAATTTTTTTTGACTGTGCTCTTCCAACCAGTAACGCTCAGAATCCCTCAGGTAACCCTCTTCAGAACTTCTTGGAGGGAAATTATCCAGCTTCGTGCCGACAATGAACAGCACTTTCACAGGATAAACTGACATTTGGCGCAAATTGCCAACTCGGATGCTGTCAATTCCGACAGGAATTGAGCTATGGCTGAAGCCCGCCAAAGAGGCTCTAAGTAATCTGGTAAAATCAGCCTGAGAGAGCAGTAAGGATTTCATGAGAATCTGCGCTTCATCCCAAAGTTTTAACCA
>DASRVY010000145.1:0-4582 GCA_035654855.1 Bacillota bacterium
GTACACTTCCATGGTGTGTGGATTTACTGACGCCGTATCTAACCCGCCCAGGCTGGCCTGCGCCTGCTCAAAGCCCCTGACTCCAATTACTTTGAGACGCCAGGATCTAAGGGCAGCTAAAGTTGTGTTGATAAAGCAAGCGTCATCGAAATTTCGTTCTTTAACAGTAAAGCCGGAATCAGAATTATCACAGGCATGACGTTCAGTGTTACTTTGCAAGACACTGCCGGCAAAATCAGACATGACCGGACTTCGCCCGGCCGGTTTTGCTGCTTGCTTGTTTTCAAGAACAGAGGCCACTTTTCTTACTATCTCTCGGCCCAGATACTCCGCCAAATCTAAAGGCAGCATACCTGCCAAAATCCGGTCACGTTTCTCCGGGGGCAGACTTGACAATCTTTGCCAAAGTCCGGCTTCTATTTCCCGGTCAGAATAACCGGGCAGTAAATCCAGCTCAAGGGCAAATTCCTGCTTCTCATAAAGGGCATACCAGTCTTTAACAGGCCGCAGTTTCGCCCTTTTGACAGGCAAAACCGGCCCTTCCTCCTCATCTATCAAGCAATAAGATGCTACAGCTTCAGATAACTCCATAGCGGCAATGCCGGAAATACCATAATCGGTCAGCAGGAATTCTCCAGTCGACTGTCTGACAATCTTCCAGTTGTCCGGCAGAGCAGATATAGTTTCAGCTCGTGAATCATCAAAGCTCGTATTTCCATAAGTTTCTACGGTCTCAAAATCGCTTACAATCTCATCGTTGCCCCTAGTCTCTTCATTATTATCCTTCTGCAGAAGCCTGGCTGCCGCTCGGAAACGCAACCCTTTAAGCTGCTGACACATCCCTTGTTCCGCCAGAACTAAAGGTGACAGCGCAGGGACGACAGGGATTATCGGCAAACCCAACCGGGCGGCAATCTTGTAACCGGCGCGCGAACCGCCCAATTGAGGAGCCGCTAATCCTCCGGTGGCAAGTATTACCCTTTTACTCTTAATGCTTTCACCCGACAAAAAAATCAGGCTCCAAATGTCATTTAATTTTATAAGACGGATGACAGGGCTGTTTGTTTTAATCTCGATATCATGTTTTTCTATGACTTCTTTTAGTATTGCAAGAACTGTTGAGGCTTGATTTGAAAGGGGGTATATTCTTCCCTCCTCGTCAATCATTGTGTATAATCCCAGAGCGTCAAAGAAATACTGCAATCCTTCTGATGAAATCTTTGCAAGCAGTGAGCGAGTGAAAAGATTTTCTTGAAAATTTTCCGGACCGGCATCAAGATGAGACAGATTGCATCTTCCGTTTCCCGAGGCGAGAATTTTCCGGCCAGGCTGATCCTGTGCTTCCAAGATTAAGATCTTCAGACGAGAATTGGATTGTGCCGCTGAGATTGCCGACACTAGGCCTGAAGCGCCTCCGCCAACAACAACCAAATCATAGATATCTGCCACAGTCCCCTCCGCTCTAATTTACCAGATAAGGAATAACTTCATCTGCGGTAATCACCAGTGCTCTGCCGCCCTCGTCAAGCCATACTTTCCGCAAAGGAGAAGAAAAGTTCTCAGAACTGATCAAAATAAGATCCGCCAAATCATAAAGCAAAAGGTCATTGCCTGAGGGAACCAGCAGCCAGCCCTCAGCAGCCGAGGGAGCTGCTGTGAGCGAGGGTATGGAAACAGAGTCAGTGCTCTCGCTGCCGTTAAATCTCATAATCCAGGATTGGTCTTCCCCGGCAACGTCGCCGAGCATAATTACACCTGTGCGGTCTGTAATGATATAAGAAAAACCGGAGGGCAAAGTGAAACTGTTCAATTCTTCTGTCTCCATATCTATCTCAGCGATATTGGTATCGCTGTAGGCAATTACTAATTTGCCGTTATGGACAAAGCTTCCGTAATATCCCGTCAAGCGCACTTCACTTTGCAGTTTTCCGTCCAGTCCATAGCGCTGGATCAGACTAAACGGGTCAACTTTATCCGTGTTCAGCACGAGGATGTCGATTGCTTCCTCTCCCGGAACGATACGCGCCAACAAAGGATAACCGGAATCTTGATACTTTAGCGTAAACATCAATTCCTTGCGTCCCAGATCGTAGTATCTGATCTCACCTTTGCTGTCTTGACCCTGATCCAAAATCACCAGATCGTCACCCGATAGATCTGCTCCTACCGCTCCGCTGGTCACTTTGTCTGAAAAGCGCACCCCTGCTTCCTGCGCGATTACAAATTTTGAGCTCTCCTTATCGCCGATTATCAGATGATCATCCGCAGAACATATTACTTGCGCGGAAAGTAAATTAGTCTCATACCAGGCCTGTTCCCGCCCTTTACCATCTAAATACAACAATCCTCCCTGTTCGAGCCTGACCTGAAAAGATCCGAGTGGAAAAATATCCGCCTGATCTGAAGCTGCCAGCCGGTAACCGGTTCCGGCCCTGACAAGTCTTTGTACTTCACTGCCGGCGTTAATAATATCGTTCGCAGCAGGATTTAGAACCACCGCAGCCACAAAAACAGTAACTAAAAAACTGACTAGTAACCACAGGCGGACAGGGCGAACAGCTTCCCTCATATCCTTTTTATTATACAAAGATTTTTTTTCGTAGCTAATCATTACCGCTCCCGGTATGCCATAATTTGATGCCGCCAATGGCAGCCACAATCAGCTTAAATTTGTTTTATCTTATCATAATGCCGGCTGACAAAATACAAAGAATCGCTCTGATGCACAGCACAAATTTTTACCGGATCTAAGCCAAAAGCGCAAAAGGATTTATATTCTGAGGCGAAGGCGCTTAAGACGAAATCTCTGCATTCGGATTAACTCGCAGTAAAACGGCCCTGTCCAAAGACAAGGCCGTTTCAAAGTAATTATTTCTATTAAAATTAATACATGGGGGGTTGCTGCATATCGGCTTCAGGTTCAGGAATATCTGCGACAATCGCCTCTGTAGTCAGAAGAATGGCTGCGATAGATGCAGCATTCTGCAGTGCGGAACGTGTTACTTTGGCAGGGTCGATAATGCCTGCGCTAACCATGTCAACATATTCGGTTTTAAGCACATCAAAGCTGACACCTTCCTCTTGCTCTTTAACTTTCTCACAGACAACGCTGCCATCGAAGCCGGCATTGCTGGCAATTTGGCGTACAGGTTCCTCTAGAGCCCTGGCGACTATCGAGATTCCTGTTTTAACATCACCGTCAACACCGACTAAGAGTTCATTTACCGGCTTGATAGCGGAAATATAAGCAGAACCGCCTCCTGGTACCACGCCTTCTTCTACAGCAGCTCTGGTAGCGGAAAGAGCATCTTCTATCCTGTGCTTTTTCTCTTTCATTTCAGTTTCTGTGGCTGCACCAACTTTGATAACTGCTACGCCGCCGGACAGTTTTGCCAAACGCTCCTGCAGCTTTTCTTTATCAAAGTCAGAAGTTGTTTCTTCAATCTGAGCTCGGATAGAATTCACGCGGCCTTGAATATCTTCGGCTGCACCTGCACCATCAACAACAATGGTGGAATCCTTGCTGACCAGCACCTGACGTGCGCGTCCAAGATCCTCCAGCTCTGTGTCCTTAAGTTCCATACCGAGGTCGGAGGAAATTACTTTGCCTCCGGTAAGAATTGCGATATCCTGCAGCATCTCTTTGCGGCGGTCACCAAAGCCCGGAGCTTTAACTGCGACACAGTGGAATGTACCTCTAAGTTTATTCAGGATAATAGTGGAAAGAGCTTCACCTTCAAGATCTTCAGCGATTATAACCATCTTTTTGCCTGCTTGCACGATCTGCTCCAGCAGCGGCAAAATATCTTGAACCGAAGTGATTTTTTTGTCGGTAATTAAGATATATGGGTCATCATAGACGGCTTCCATCTTGTTAGTATCAGTAACCATATATGCTGAGATATAGCCGCGGTCAAACTGCATACCTTCAACGACTTCCAGATCAGTTCCCATCGTCTGCGATTCCTCTACGGTGATAACTCCGTCTGAAGTGACTTCTTCCATCGCTCTGGCGATCATCTCGCCAATCTCATCATCATTAGCGGAAATTGATGCTACACGCGCAATATCATCACGGCCGGACACTGCTTTCGCACTATCTTTAATCTTTGCCACCGCCGTATCAACGGCCTTTTCTATGCCTTGCTTGAGGATAATGGGATTAGCTCCCGCAGCAATATTGCGCAGTCCTTCCCGGATAATTGCCTGAGCCAGCAGCGTTGCCGTGGTTGTGCCGTCTCCAGCGACATCGTTTGTCTTGGTGGCGACTTCCTTAACCAGCTGAGCTCCCATATTTTCAAAGCGATCCTCCAGCTCAATCTCGCGAGCGATAGTAACGCCGTCATTAGTGATTACAGGAGAACCGTAGGTCTTGTCCAAAACAACATTTCTGCCCTTGGGACCCATGGTAATCCTGACTGTGTCTGCCAATCTATTGACGCCTATTTCCAGATGTTTGCGCGCATCAATACCGTATGATAAATCTTTTGCCATTATTTTATACCTCCATTACTTAAGCTTACCTACTCAACAATCGCGAGTATGTCGCTCTGACGCAAAATAGTTAACTCTACATTGTCGA
>DASRVY010000146.1:0-21996 GCA_035654855.1 Bacillota bacterium
GAGATAAAGCTTTTGCGGCGGTCAATCCAGCGTCTGACAGCAGAAGGAG
The DNA here is from genome assembly GCA_035654855.1 of Bacillota bacterium. Taxonomy (GTDB): domain Bacteria; phylum Bacillota; class Clostridia; order Saccharofermentanales; family DTU023; genus UBA1046. Next base: position 50 of record DASRVY010000146.1, read on the forward strand.
TCCCTCTTGCTTCTTCAGTCAGCGGCAAAGCATGGTTGTTCTCTATACCGGAAGTCAGCTCCTGAATCCAGCTCGCATGCTCCGCGTCCAGCTGTTTACTGAACTTCGCCATCTCATCCAGCCAGAAACGGGTCTCCGGCGAGGCATAATCAAACAAAGAAGCGCTGTCCGGATAGATTAATGGCAGCCAGCGGTCAAGCGCTGCGAAGGGAATCTTGCCTAACAGCTTCTCTGCATCTCTTGAACCTAAAAGTCGCAGACGCTCATAATCAGTTCTCGAACCGCCTTGCTGCAGGGCTGTGCGGGCCGCGTCCTCACCTGCTTCTCTGATCTCGCCGGCTAGTTGTTCAATTTGGTCTTCCTTCAGAAGCAATTCCCTCGCAGGCGGAACGACAAATTTTCTGACCGCGCCTGTCGATCGTTGAGTTTCCAAATCAATCAGGCGCAAATCGTCAATTTCAATATCGAAGAAAGAAATGCGCAGGCCCACGAGCGGCAGTTCAGCAGCAGCCTGTGTTACGACAATATCTATCACGTCTCCGTGTCTGGCATACTGGCCGGACTGACCGGCCAGTTTAGATCTCTCGTAACCGGCAGCGGACAGACGCTTAGACAGCTCCTCAGGGTCTATCCTGTCTCCTTGCGCCAGCTCAATCTCCGCATCGTCAAAAACCTCCGGAGGCGGCAGCTTGTCCAGGAGAGCTGCAGCAGGAACTATCAAGGCCTTATAAGCGCCGGAGCGTATCCGCTGCAAAATGGCCAAACGCCGCCGTTCCTGATCTCTGGATGCAGCTCTGGCATCCAACAAGTGAAGATCACGCGAACTGAAGACAAAAACGTCGTCGCCCAAAAAAGCCCTTAACTCCTGGGCCGCCAGACGAGCGCGCAGCTCATCTGCAACCAGCACCCAAAAAGGAGACTGCTCCTCCTCATAAACCAAAGCCTGCAGATAAGACTTCTGCGGGTCAGAGGGGCCAATCAGGTTTACCGCTTTATGGGCAAGGGGAGAGAGCCCGCTGACACAGTCACTGCGGTATATAGCAGATAAGAAATCACTGAAAGCGAGATCTGTCTTGGCATTTTCCAACCATAGACCCAGTGGCGGCAAAATATCTTGATCAGACTTTTGCCGCTCCTGCAGATAATCAGGCTGCTGTATTTCTTGCTGCTGCGAGCTCCCCTGCCGGAGGGGGATTTTGTCTAAACTGTCTCTATTTGTCATATTCTTAATGCGATTCTCGCGCTCTGTCAGTTATAACGGCTCTGGGCAAATTCCAGGCCGGATGAAAGGAGCGTTTCCAGGCAAAGGGCTGTGTCCTGCAGAGCTCTCGCGACAACGTCCCTTTGTGCAGCGGGAATGGATGCCAGAACTATATCCACCATATTTCCCTGCGGTCGGGGCCCCATGCCAATTCGTATGCGATAGAAATCCTCACTTCCCAGGTGCGAAACAATAGATTTCAGCCCCTTATGACTGCCGGAACTTCCTTGGCTGCGCAGTCTGATCTTTCCCGTCTCGATATCAATATCATCAAGCAAGACGACAATTTTCTCCGGCGGAATTTTATAGAATCTGCTGGCCTCAGCTACGCTTTGACCACTATTATTCATATAGGTAAGCGGCTTCAGCAATATAACCCGCTCTCCCTCGATGGTTCCCTCGCCGGTCATGCCCTGAAAACGCAGGCGTCCCATCTTAATGCCGCTGCGCTCCGCAATCTTGTCCAAAGCCATAAAACCGAGATTATGCCAGCTCTTCTCATATTGAGCGCCGGGGTTTCCCAGACCGACAATCAGCCAGCGCTCTGATGAATCGCCTCTTCTGCCGGATCTTAGCTCCAAAGACTTAATTCTTTTATTAATTTTCCGCTGCCACCAGGACATATCTATCCCTTTCGCAAAACCCAGTTTTCAATAATCTCCAAATCCTTACGTCCAAGGACTAGCGCATTCTTCGGGATATTTCTGTTCACAACCGTACCTGCCCCCACATAACTGTTTTCCGCCAATTCGACAGGAGCGATCAAACAGGCTTGACTGTCGATAACACTATTATTGCCGACAGTAATACCTTCTTCACCGTCAATGCTGTCGTAGGCAAAAGAAACTTGACTGCCTACAGTCACACCTTCGCCCAAAGTTGCCTGATTAATCGAAGCTTGATTATGGACCAGACAATTTGCGCCCAGCCGAGAATTTCTAATCTCAACATTGCTGCCGATAATACAATTCTCAGCAAGTTCCGCACCGTCGTCCAGATTAACCCAGGGGCCTATCCGGCAATTTTTGTCGATTGACACCTGTCTGGCTTCAGACTGAGCTATGACTGAATGATCGCCTATATAAGTGAAGTTCAAGATTGTGTTGGGGCCAATAGTACAGTTTTCACCGATCACGCAGCTGTTTTTAATTCTGCAGCCGGGCAAGATGACGGTATCTTTGCCGATAACAACATCATCGTCAATCCAGGTCGTCTGCGGGTCCAGAATTGTCACGCCGCCTTCCATAATATGTTCCAAAATACGATTGTTTAATTCCCGTGAGACGATAGATAGATCGCGGCGGCTATTGACTTTAAAAAACTCAAACGGGTCTATGCTTTGAGTGCCGACACGAACTCCTTGCCGCGACAAGATATCGATAACATCTGTAAGCGGGAAACGTCCAAAATCCAATTCTTCCCGCTCTTCAATCCGGCTCATCGCTTGATATAAAAGTTCAGTATCAAAGCAGTAAATACCGCTGTTTACTTCGGTGATCTCTTTGGTTGTTTCATCGCTTTCTTGTTCCTCAACAATTGCGATCAGCTCACCATCCTTATTGCGCACTATGCGTCCGTAACCTGCGGGATCATCAATTTTCGCAGTCAGGACAAGAGCACCCCAGCCGCCCAGCTCAAAACTTCTAAGCAATTCGGAGATTGTCTCAGATCTCACCAGGGGAGTATCAGCGGCCATTACTACCGTAGCGCCCTGTCTTTGAAACAGAAACGGTTCTGCCTGTATCACGGCGTGTCCTGTACCCAGAGGGATTTCCTGCAATGCGAAGGCAACCGACTCTCCCAGCTCTTCGCGCACTTTTTCCTGTCGATAACTGACTATATACATCTGATCGTGGATGCCCGCCTGATCAAGCGCTCTTTTTACCCAACTGACTACAGGTTTGCCGGACACTTCGAGCATCACTTTAGTATCGGCTGTGCGCATCCTGTCATCTTCCGAAGCAGCTAAAATAATGGCACAGTTTTCCATATGTCCTCCATATTTTTTCGCAAGCGTTCCACTCTATATCGTTCCTGATATAGAGAAAGAATAATCGGTCCACAAAATTTATCTCACACCGGAGCACAATCTCAGCTGCTATTCCCGAAACCGGCCCCGGCAAATATCTATTTAATTATAACACGCAATAATGCCGGTCAAAGGAGTAATTATTCCCCGCCGCACAGCAAAATACAAAAGCAAGCGCCTTTTTTACAACGACAAATATGCTCTCACCTGTCGAGCCTTGCCATGTTAGCCTGCCAAATTGGACTTTGCCTCTCTTATTTGTGATAGGGTTCATTGCCGGCGATGCGAAAAGCTCGATAACACTGCTCCAGCAATATCAGACGGCACATTTGATGTGTGAAAGTCATGTCCGAGAGAGAAATAGTATAATCAGCTCTCTCCAGTACAGCAGGGTCAAGTCCTGTCGCTCCGCCAATCACAAAGACAATCTCACTTGCTCCCTGCTCAAACCATCTTGGCAGCAGCTGTGCCAGTTCCTCAGAGCTGTGTTCTTTGCCTTTTTGATCCAGCGCAACAACAAAAGGGCGCTCCTTGAGTCTGGACAAGATAGCCTTGCCCTCGCGCACCCGGGCAACTCCGGGAGTGAGCTGATCCGCGAAATCAGCGACTTCAACCAATTCAACAGATGAATAACGCTGCAGCCTCTTGATATATTCATCAAGGCCGGCTCGAAGCCATTTCTCTCTAACTTTTCCGGGTGACACAATAGATATTTTCATATGAAGACGCTTAGCTTTCCGTCCTGCGGTCTATTCGAAGGACACTGCCCAATACAAGTCCGGCGCTCAAATCAAACTGCAAATATCGCCATCAGGGCACAAGCCCAATCAGACCGCAGAATCGACATCGGCGGCATCCTCAGATACCACAGTCGGCCGCTTCTCAATCACAGCGCCCAAACTGCGCATTTTCTCCACGAAATTCTCGTAACCGCGCTCGATCAGGTCGACGTTTCTAATCTCTGTAATTCCCCCGGCGACCAGTCCTGCCATCACCATGGCGGCACCCGCCCGCAAATCGTGGGCCCTGACAGTGGCGGCTGAAAGATTGGATCTGCCGGCGACAAAGGCCGAGCGGCCTTCCGTGACGATTTTTGCTCCCAGTGAACGCAGATCATCAATATATTGGAAACGGTTGTTCCAGACATTCTCTGTAACTTTTCCTGTTCCTTCGGCCTGTGTGAGCAAAACCATAATCTGAGGCTGCATATCGGTGGGGAAACCGGGATAAGGCGAGGTGACAAAATTCGTAGACACCAGTTTATCTTCCGGTTCCATTAGAACTCTGACACTGTCCTCTCCCGCTTCAATAGTGACACCCATTTCCCTAAGCTTGGCGGAAATAGCTTCCAAATGGCTGGGGATGACATTATCCAGGACTATATCTCCCTTTGTAAGCGCAGCCATAGCCATATAGGTCCCGGCTTCGATCTGATCAGGGATAATAGCGTAGCTGCCGCTGCTCCTCAGTGTATGGCGCCCGTGAATGCGAATAATATCTGTACCTGCGCCATGGATGTTCCCGCCCATGGCATTAAGGAAATTCGCCATATCAACTACATGCGGCTCCTTGGCTGCATTGTAAATAATTGTTGTTCCCTTCGCCTTTACCGCTGCCAAAATTAGATTAATCGTAGCCCCAACGCTGACTATGTCCATAAAGACGTTTTTACCGGTCAAACGGTCAGCTGAACAAGTCACCACGTCTTCCTCAACGACAATATCCGCGCCCAGCTGGCGGAAACCGTTCAGGTGCAAATCTATCGGTCTGCTGCCAAAGTTGCAGCCGCCGGGCATCTTCAGACTGGCATGTCCAAATCTTCCCAACAATGCTCCTAGAAGGTAATAGGAACCGCGCAGCCTGCTGACTGCGTCCGAAGTAGCAGTAGTGATATTAACGGAAGAACTGTCAATAATTACCGTGCCATCGGGCAGCAGCTCAACACCGGCACCCAGAGATCTGAGTATGTCCAGCAAAGTAATAATATCTTCAATTAAGGGAATATTTTCAATACGGTATTTACCATCCAACAAAACTGTCGCTGCCAAAACCGGCAGCGCAGCATTCTTGGAACCGCTTATTTTAACTTCTCCCTGCAGGCGGCAGCCGCCCTCAAGAATATATGAATTCACATTAACCTCATCCGAACCGTTCAGGTTCCGACAAATGGTACCTTAAAACAATTAATTAAGCAAATACTGTCAAATCCGCCGCAAAGCTTCACTAATATTCAAAAATACATCGGCCAATTAACTAAAGATGGCCGTTGCCTCTGTTCAATCTTCTCCATGTACAAATTCATATATGGAGGCGCTTGGTCAACTCATGTTTAATGACTCCGCCTTGGAAGATGAGAGCGCCTACGATCATGAGAAGGCTGACCCCCACGCAGATGACGGAGGGCAACTGGATCGTGACCCAGCCAAAAATGAGGAAGAGCAGAGGCACCAGACCTAGCAGCGCACACAGCAGCAGATATATCAAATAGTCACCACTTTCCAGATGCAGCGCCCGGGCGAGGATATACAGCGTTGTCTGCGCAGCCAACATAATAATCGGGATGGCGAAGTTCAAAGACCAGCCCTGCCAGCCAAATATCCAATCCCAAGCTAACATCAAAAGCGTCAGGATCGTGACCTGCCAGGAGACGATCTTACTAATCTGCCTTCGCCTCGCCACAACAGCTCCAACGCTGGCCCAGGTTGAGATAATCCCCAGCAAGGTCATAAGCGGCAGATTGAGGGGCAGTTCCAGTGTATAGTCGATCATAACGCTGATAACCATTGCCGCGAAGGATATAAACGCGAACAATCTCGTCAAAAGGAGGTGATTCATTTTTTGCCCCGCTGCAGGGAAAACGTCCCTGGCTTCATCCGATCTGGCGTCTGTAGACAACTGCAGGGGCTCATTATCCAAAGGACACTTTGCCTTGAAACCCCTGATGGCGCAGCCACAGTTGGAACAAGTTGTCGTCCCCACAGGGCTGACACCTTCCGCGGGCGGCACAATCGCGGCAGCGCCGTTTTCGCCGCCGGCTCCGGAAGTGATAATATTCCTGTTACTGGTAATCTCAACCGGCACACCTTCATCCTGCAGTGTCGTAAAGAAGCGATACTGCAGCTCATTCTCCTTGAAGATTGATATAAAACTAACCGAGAAAACCCCGACACTGCTGACAGCAGCCATCGATACACCACGGGCAGCGACAGATACATGGCAACTGCGCACAAAAGGCCAAAGTTTTTCCGGCAGATCTATCCGTCCTACATTAGAAATACTTGTCGTGTGCTTGCGATCACTTACGCGATGTGCGATACGCAAGATAAAATCCTTCAATCCGGTTGGAAAGATTCGCAGCACAGGATTGGATTCCAGATCCAACATCTCAGCTGAGTCCGCAGCCAATTTCTCGGGCTGCAGGGTATTCCTGAATCCGTCTGCAATTACCTCGATCCACCAATCCAGACTCATAGCTTCTTCTTCGGTCGGCTCAGGCAGTTCAATATGCATAACACTAAAAAAGTTGCGTTCCGTCCTGGATCTGAACATCTGCCTTAGATTCACCGGGATCGAAAGAACGATGGGGCGTGGTCTGTCACCTCTGCGCACCTCACAGAGAGCTTTCGCGTAAATCGCGGAAGTGTAGACCGTGAGCGTAGAATTACGCCGATGGGCCGCATCCAGAATCGTCTTAACCGGCATTGTCCCTTCGACAAGATTGGCGCGTCGTCCGGTAAGTATTGTCCCTCTATATTTCCAGGCCTTGCCTCGCCTCTTTTTTTCTTTCGGTTTTTCTTGTTTGCTCTTCAATTTGCCACCATGCTTGAAATACCGCTGGAAGCTGTCGTTCATCTTCTCACCTGCGGGCGAACGCTGAAACAGGGGCCGTATGTCTTCGGCTTCAATTGCCTCGGGATAACGCATCAACAGATACTGCCCCAGCAGTGCTTTGAGGAAGGCTACCGCCACCGCTCCATCGCATACAGCATGGAAGATCTCCGCATTGATGCGACTGCCATAGTAAAGCACCCTGAAGGGCAAGTTTTTCTCGCCCCGGATATATAGCGGCTCATATAGGTCTTCAGTCTCAGGCCGGACGATGCAGCGCAGATCACTCTGCTCGAAGTAATACCAAAACACACCCCGCCTCAGCACAGTATTGAAGCTGGGGAATCGAGGCACAATTGCATCCAGAGCCCGCTGCAAGATTTCAGGGTCGACAGCTTCATTCAGCTCAGCCGTAACCCGAAACACTTTGGTATCCTGATGGTTCACTACAGCGGGAAAAACCTTGGACGCATTGTCGAGGCGTATCCAGCTTGCCCGGCCCCCGCCTTGCGTCGCTTTTTTTCTGATCCATCGTTTTTTCATACACTAGATTATGACACACGAAACCAAAAATTTATATGAAGTCGCTTATGTTCCAAAACAGCAGATATAGCCGGCAAACCAATAGTAACCGGGATTAGGCTATTAAACATGCGCAAATAATTTAAGTAATTATTAGAGATACATTATCAAATATTTAGCTTTTTCATGACAAGTCAAGTTCTCGAACTTTCTGTCTCACTTTTAGGATGGAAGGTGAAGCCACAGAGAGTTCATCCACCCCTAGACGCAGAAAAGTTTCCGTCATATTCAAGTCCGCTCCCATTTCACCGCAAATACCCACTCGAATACCGGCATCATGGCCATTCTTGACTACCAATTCAATCAAACGAAGGATAGCATCATGTCGACAGTCAAACAACTTGCCCAGTTTCTGATTTTGTCGGTCAACCGCAAGGGTGTACTGCGTCAGATCATTCGTACCAATGCTGAAAAAATCAACTTCCTGTGCCAGCAGGTCAGAAATCATAGCTGCCGCGGGTGTTTCGATCATGATGCCCTGCTGGATATCCGAATAAGACAGGCCTTCCTCGTCTAACTCAACCTTTATTCGGCTAACGAAGTCTTTGATTCGCCGCACTTCATCGACAGAGATAATCATCGGATACATAATAGCTACGTTGCCGAAAGCGCTAGCGCGCAAAATCGCCCGCACCTGAGGCTTGAATATTTCCGGCCTGTCCAGACAGATTCGGATAGCACGGTAACCTAGTGCCGGATTATCTTCCTGTTCCAAATTAAGGAAATCTGCCTGCTTGTCAGCTCCTATATCCAGAGTACGAATAATAACTTCTTTGCCATCCATCCTCTCTGCAACAGTCTTATAGGCTGTAAACTGTTCATCTTCAGAAGGCAGGCTGTGACGGCACAGGTAAAGAAATTCGCTGCGAAAAAGCCCGATGCCTCCGGCATCATTCTCAATCACCATATCCAAGTCTGCAGGCTCTGAAATGTTGGCATAGATATCAATCTTTCTGCCATCCAAGGTTACATTAGCTTTGCCTTTGAGCGCTGCCAGGGAACTGCGATTATCCTCCAACTCCTGCAACCGCTGTCTGCATATATCCAAAGTCTCTATATCCGGATTTATCACTATATGGCTGTCCTGTGTATCAACAATTGCTAATTGCCCGTCAAGCTCCTGAGTCAGCGGCATATCTACTCGGACCAGCGCTGGCAAATCCATGCTGCGAGCCAATATAGCTGTATGTGAATTGACGGAGCCGCGAACTGTTACAATGCCTAGGATATTCTCCTTGTTAAGCCACATTGTCTCACTAGGTGCAAGATCTTCGGCCACAATGATACTAGGTTCGCTCAAATGGTAACGCTGCTTGTCATCGCCTCTTAATACTGCTATCAATTGATTTGAAATATCTTCGATATCGATGGCGCGTTCCTTCATGTAGTCATCGTCCATCTGGCTGAAGAGTTGCACAAATTCATCGCGAGTTGTAACAACGGCATATTCGGCATCACTTTTGCCACAGCGGATATGATTTTCTATAGATTCTAGGTAATCCTGATCGTTAAGCATAAGATTATGAACTGAGAAAATCGCCGCCTCATCTTCACTTGCTTCAACTTCGGCCTTTTTTTCCAATTCTGTCAGATCATGCTCGACCTTCTCCTTAGCAACAAGCAAGCGTGTCCATTCAACATCCGGGTCTGAAACTTCTTGCCGCTCGATATCTACTTTATCAGTAAAAAGCAATTTTATCTTCCCGATGGCTAATCCTTCAACTGCTGTCTCACCATTATAAATATCCAAAATCAGATACCTCCCAATCGCGCTTACCCCGACATGTCCCTGTTTAATTCCGGCAGATTATTTCTATCAGAAATTTTCCTGTAAAAAGGCAAGGGCAGTCCCGGCTGCCTCTTCTTCATCAGGGCCCTCAAAGATAAGTGTTACTGTCTCGTTTTGTTTAACACCCAAGCTCATCAGGGAAAGAATTCTTTTAGCATTTTTTTGGACTCCATCTTTTTCTATAATGACGACAGACACATATTGATTAAGTTTTTTAACCAGTAAGCCGGCTGGACGGGCATGGATGCCCAGAGGATCGGTAATTTTATACGTGATTTTTTTCATGTCTATTAATAATTCTCCGTTATTCATAGAATGCCCCCAGTCGCCGCTAACACTGGCCAAGTCATGAGCCGGACGGGCGAAGTGGGGGCATGAAAATTATGAAGAGCCCGCTTAGTCCAGAATATTCGCTTCTAAAAAATTGCGCGACCTCCTCGTCTTGCTTACTTCTAAAATATTCCAACGAGTCCACCGACAGCAGCAATTGCTGCGACAAGCAGAATAACCGCCAGAGAAGACCATTTTTTCTTCTTGATCAACCATAAACAGAAAAGAGTCAGCAGCAAAGGTAAAATCTTCGGAATAATTGAGTCAAATAGCTCTGTCTGTAAGCTAAACACCTCTGTTTCAGTCTGCTGGATTTCAATTGCAGTCGTTACGTTGACAAAATTTGGAATCAGGGCTCCTATTACTGCGTTACCAAGCATTCCGGCTCCCACAAGGAAGGATTTCAATGTGCCGCTCTCCATAAACTCCAGGATTCTCTCACTACCTTGCTCGTAACCTAATTTCATCAAGAAATATCCGGCCCCGAAGAAGATTACGCTGAAGATGATGACGTACAGGATTGGTGCAGCAACACTGCCTTCGATAGCCATATTAAGGAATATCACAATCAGGATTGGAACAAGGACGCCCTGCCACAGAGAATCTCCAACGCCTGCAAGTGGGCCCATCAAGCCGGTTTTGACAGCAGTGAAAGCTTCCTCATCCAAATCTGCTCCTTTTGCCTTTTGCTCTTCCATAGCTGCTGTGAATCCAACAATGGTTGAACCAAAAGCGTTTTCTGTATTGATAAATTTAACATGACGTTTCATGGCCTGACTGCGCTCTTCAGGCTGATCACCATAGAGTCTTCGGATGATAGGCGTCATGGAATGCAGAAAGCCGACTCCCTGCATTCTCTCGTAGTTATAACAGGATTGAAAATAATACATCCAGTTAAGCCAGGCAATGCGCAAATCCCGTTTGGTCAGTATGCCGGAGTCTTGTTCAGCACTGATCGTTTCAGTAATAATATTCTGCTCTTCGCCATCGCTTTTTTTACTAACTTGAATATATATGACAATTAAGCAGACAAAGATTAAACTGAGGGGCAAAATCGGTATCTCGAAGTAAGCTGCGAGCAAAAAGCCAAGGAAAAAGAATACCCGAGCACTTCCCTTGAAGATAGATACCAGTGTTAAAGCGATACCAACTGCAGGCAGCATGCCGCCGATTAGGCTCAGAATTCTTAAGACGGTTCCGCCCAATGCATCGATGATATTCTGGATATAAGCACCACCGAAATAAGCAGCCAGAAAACAAGGTACGAAAGACAAAACAAATTTCACCAACTGAGGCAAAAGGATATTAGGAATCCAAATTTTATCTACTTCACCGCGGTCTGCCATACGGTCCGCTAAGGGAACAAAAGCAGTGCAGATTGTCATGCTGCCAACCCACAAAATCGAACCAATCAAGCCCAGCGGCACAGCAAATGAAACAGCCACTTCAGGACTCAGATTACCTGTAATTGCCAGTGCGGTCCCTAGGATACCTGCCAGTGCGATATCACTGGGCATGGCACCACCGGCACTGATGAAGCCAATGTACATAAGATTGATAGTGGCGCCAACGATGACACCTGTCACCGGATCGCCAAGAATAATACCAACGACTAAACCACTGACCATTGGCCGGACCAATGTGGCATAATTCCCGAACCCACCAAAGGGCCATGGACTGTTGGCAAGATAATAGAGTAAGCCAATTAGTATTGCTTGAAACAGAGTCATACACTCTCCTCCTTCTTATGGTTCCTTTCACACCATAATTTGATTAACTGCCTATGTCCTTGTTTACTGCTTAACCCCTCACCGCCTTTCAAATTTTGTGTTAGATCATTTTTTGGATATCTTCAGCCCTCTGTCCGGGAACAAGCTGATAGTAGATTTCTACATCTCGCTGCCGGATCCGTTTGAGGGTATCTAATTCTTCATGACTGGCTGATACATTACGATTGAATCGTTTTCTTCCTTCCTTTGCACCCATGCCGCCCAAGATTACTTTGCTGAAAGCGATCCCGCCGTCCAGCATGGCTTCAATATAATCAGGTGTTTTGACTAGGACCATGATTTTCTCCTGCCCTTTTTGTTCTTCCAGGAGATAAGAAATGGCATCTTCCGTGTTAAGTACCTGCACCTTGATACCTTCCGGCGCCGCTGCCTTTAGCAGTCTTTGCAAAAAATTGTCTTTGCTTATGGGATCATCTATAATCAAAACTTCTGTTGCACCCGTATGCCCCACCCAGGAAGTTACCACTTGGCCGTGGATAAGCCGATCATCGATACGAATAAGTACCAGTTCTTTCATTCGTCTGCCTCCTTTAGAAAGTCGTTTACATTAATGATCGAGCCTTTTGCCTCAGACATAACAGCATCGCTGAGTTCATCCACGTTATCAGTAGTCTCTCTCAGGGTCATCACCGCAAGCAGAAGAGGCAAATTGACACCGGTAATATGCTGAAAGCTGTAATGTTGCGTCAAGGAAACAGCAACATTGAACGGGCTGCCTGAGAAAAGGTCTGTCAGCATTAGAATTTCAGCATCGCCCGATAAACACTCCAATTCAGCTGCTACATCTTCCTTTAGCTGATCAACACTGTCACCCAGATCCAAGCTGTACGTGTATATACGTTCCTGTTCTCCGACTATCAACTGAGCGCTATCCACCAGCGACTGTGCAAAATCTCCATGAGCTATCAAAATGACGTGTATCAAAACTTATCTCTGCCTCCATCAGTCAAGATTAGTAGTAATAAGCACTTTGTAAGCATCACCACTGACCAACAATTCGAATGCTTCACCGCCTCGTTCGAGGGGGAAAAAATCTGTAATCAAGCGTTTGTAATTTGACGGTCGGGCTGCGATTCTCCTGTGGGATTCTTGGAAAGTTTGAAGTGAAAAACCACTGCTGCCCGTAATAGTCACTTTGCGATAATGAATGTCAGCTGCTGAAAGATCCAGCATGGTGCCTTTGGGTAATCCGGCAAACACGTGAACCATTCCACCGTCATTTACTCTGGCAACTGCCTCTTCCACCAGCTCTTTTACGTTCACCGCAACGAAAATCTTATTATATCGTTTAGCGTTGTACACTTCCTCAGTCGTTCCGTTCGGGATTTGCCAACTATCCAAATGAGCCCTGCGCTGAGCATTAACCTCGCTTACATAAGTATCGACGCCCATATCCAGCAGTGCCATCGCAATTAATGTCCCCATCGAGCCACCGCCAATCACAAGAATCTGATCTCCCTTCCGAGGCTGCATTTGCTCCAGAGCAATAAGGACACAGGCTAGCGGTTCAGTCAGGCAATAAACATAGTCGGGATTATCAAGGCGAATGACACCGCGTTCAACCAGCGGAGCAGGTACTGCTACGTATTCAGCAAATGAACCATTTGAAACATGGCTCTTGTCTACACATTGTTCAGGCAGATTATTTAGACAGGCTTCACATTTCCCGCAATCGCCATAAGGAGCAACTACTACAAAGTCGCCTGGTTTGTACCCTGTATGTGCAGGGGCCTGCTCAACCTTCCCATAAAACTCATGACCAAGTATTGTGGGTGGTTGGAACTGAGGATGCCCGTGAAGATATGCCTTGAGGTCAGTGCCGCATATTGTACTGCCCATTACCTTGACAATAAATTCACCTTCGGGTTTGGGCACGTCTTGAATTTCAAGATTACGCTCGCCCAGAAATACTAATGCTTTCATTCTTCCCTCCTTATCATTTTGTAAATAAGTTGAGCTGTATTTGAATCAGTAATCAATTCATTAAAGAATCCTGCTCGTGCTGCAACTAATAATGGTTCCGCCTTTTCCTTTCCCCCGGCAAGGCAAATTGAATGCTTCGCTTTCTTGAGCTTTTGGATATTGCAGGCTGTATGGTTGTACTCAGAATTCAGACCGACAACCTTTCCTTCCTGATCAAAGAATTGAGTCAGTATCTCTCCCAGCACATTTGCCTCTCGAACTTTCCCCATGTATTCATCGGTAACCTCTCGATCTAGGTAAATGTCGCTGTTATTCTTTGAACCGAGTCCAAAGACAACCATGTCCAATTTATCCCAATATTGTTGTAGGAGATAAATCTGTTTGGTTTCGATGCGCGAGAAGGGTACAGAATTTTCCTGAATTGCTGAAATATTCGTGAAGACATAGCGACCTTTTAGCTTTCTGGCCACACGGTCTATGATGAAATTTATTTGAAAATTTGGATTACTAAACCCTGCAGATCCAACTAAAGGCACGAAGGTTGTCTCGCAATCGCCGATATGGTAAGACATATTCGTAGACATCTGGTACATAGTCCTGCCCCAACCTAAACCCACTGTCTGATAACGACGCATCAAGGCAGGGAGATAATCAACAGCAGCGATCGCAATCGATTCATTTATTTTTTCCGCTGCTGTAATATTTGCGGGGACACTGACAATGCGGACATGATCAAGCGACAGAACATTCTCTAGAAACATTGATAATTCATCTGTTTCCATTGTTGCGGGCAAACTTACATCCACCTGAACAATGCCTTGCTCTCTAGCCTTACTAAGCAGTCGGGAAATTTGTGAGCGCGATAAATTTTCTACAGCTGCAATATCCCCCTGTCGCATTCCGTCAAGGAAGTACATCTTAGCTATGCGGTATAACTGAATTATGTCCATATCCTTCTCTTGAGAAAACATGCACTCAACCGCGCAAAATAGCATCAAGTCTGTCAATACGCTCGGCTGCGTCTTCAATCTGATAAAGATTGCGACCAAAGCAGAAGCCTTTTATTCCGTTCGTTACTGCGTCACGAGCCATATCTTCAACATGAACCCCCTTAGGCCCGCCCGCCAGAATAATCGGGACAGGGCATTGGGCAATAACTTCATCGAAACGCTCCGTGTAGAATGCCTTAATCACATCCGCGCCTAATTCTGCTGCGGATCTGGCTCCGTTCACCTGGGTCTCAAAGGTCTGGGTCAAATTGTTGTCGTATGCCATTATTTCAACAATCACAGGAATCTCCAAACGATGATAGGCATCAATAGCTGCCGCGACATCCTGACCGCTTGCATAGTCGTTGCCGCCTACGAAAAACATCATTACCACTGCATCGGCGCCTATGGCCAGAGCTCTTTCAGGGCTGACGTGATTTCGATGAATATTTGTCATTTCAGATGCTAGATTTGTTCCGGCTGAAGACGTACGCAAGAGCAGCTTCTTGTGAAGCAGCTCCGCTTCAGCAATTTGGGCTATACCGACATTACATAAAAAAGCATCCAGCTTGCTCTTTTCATGCTCCCGAATCAAACCTACCGGGTCTTCAAGACCTTTAACAATACCAAGTTGTGGTAAATCCATCGCTAAGGCAAATAGCTTGCCACGATTCGAAAATAATCTCGCCGTATTGCGTTTTAAACCGCTCATTGATGAAAACCTCTCTTTTATGCTTGTTATTACAGTCTATTATTCTCCACTTGAAAATCAATCGTATTTCATAAATATGCACATATGTGAGTCACAGAATTAGATTCATTTGTGCAATTTATCTATAACACGACAAAGAAGTTTTGTACTGTTAAAAGAATTTTCCGGTATTGAAAAAGCCAAACAATTGTCCGATTTTTGAGAGTTGAAGACATTAAAGTTGCTGACAATATTATAGGAAAATGTCAGATTTCCTGGGGTTCGGAGACATCGTAGCGTCTGGCGGCAGTGAGGCGGTAGTCCATCCCTTCCTTGGCGCCTGCTTCTGTGAGAGCGTCATTGACAGTCAATAAGGCTAGGTGAGGGAAGTTGTTTTCCTGTGACAGATGCGAGAGGATGATCTTCTCAGTGCCTTGCTCCAGCAGACGAATGCAGGCGATGCCGCTTTCGTCATTGGACAGATGTCCGTGATGACTGGCGATTCGTTCCTTCAGCTTCAAGGGATAACTGCCCATCCTTAGCAATTCCTGGTCATAGTTAGCTTCCAGATAGCAAAGCTTGCTGTTGGCCAGCGCATTATACACACCCTCGTCTGTGCAGCCTAAGTCTGTGCAGACACCGATCGAGCCTAGCTCCGAACTTATGGTGTAGCCAACAGGAGCGGCCGCGTCGTGAGAAATGGGGAAGGCCATGATCTCTAAGTCATCAACTTGGAAGGTCTCATCCGCGCGAATAATCCTGATCAGATCGGGATCAAAATTTCCCAGCTCCGGCAAAACCTTCTTCAGCGTCTTCTTATTGATAAAGAACGGAATCTTAAAACGTCTGAGTATTACACCTAGACCGGAAATATGGTCACTATGCTCATGTGTGATGAGAATTCCTTTGAGTTTATCCGGACTCTCGTCTAAATCTTTCAAGGCATTGGCCAGCCCCTTGCCGGTTATACCTGCATCAACGAGGACAGAACTTTGATCCGATGAAACCAGGATCGAGTTGCCGCTGGAGCCTGAGCGAAGGGCACTGGTTCTGAGGTATCTCATCTTTATCTGCCAACTTCCTTTTCAAAGCTGGAAATATTCCCACCCAGAGATCTGATCTTCTCAATGGCATTCTCATATCCTCGTTCAATAACGCTGATATTCTCTACAACACTTTCACCTTCAGCAGCCAGGCCGGCCATCGTAACCGCCATGCCGCCACGCAAATCGAGAGCCCTTACTGTCGCTCCGGTCAGCTGCGTCCTTCCGTTAATAACAGCCAATCGACCGGAAGTAACGATATTGGCGCCCATCTTATTAAGTTCTGAAACATAGCCGAAGCGGTTCTCCCATACTGTTTCAATCACACGGCTGGTGCCTGCGGCATGGCAGAGCAGGGCAGTGACCTGAGGCTGCAGATCAGTAGGAAACCCCGGGTAGGGCATCGTCTTGATGCTGGCCGGGCGCAAGAGCTGACCATTTTGAGAATAGACGCGGATGCTCTCTTCGCTTTCTTGCACACCAACCCCCATCTCCAGCAGTTTCGCTGTCAAAGGTTCCATATGGGTTGGGATAATATTCATCACAGTGATATCCCCGCCGGTCAAAGGAGCCATCATCATATAAGTGCCGGCTTCTATCTGGTCCGGGATAATCATATATTCTTTATTGGCGGGCAGATAAGGTTTTCCCTTGATCCTGATAGTCTCAGTTCCGGCGCCCCTGATATCTGCTCCCATGGTATTGAGAAAGTTTGCGACATCAACGATATGAGGTTCTCTCGCGGCATTGTCAATTACTGTAATTCCCTCAGCTTTGACAGCGGCAAGCAAGATATTTACTGTCGCCCCCACACTGACTGTATCCAAAAAGATGCTGGCGGACTTCATCCTGCCGTTCCTGCTTTGGCAATGGATAAAAGCAGGCTCCAAGGCGAAGTCATCGGGGCTTCCCTGATCAGGCATTGAATCAGTTCCGCCGTCATAGTTGAACCAGAGTTCCTCACCATTGATATTGCGATAGATGATATCAATATCAGATCCCATCGCCATGAAGCCCTTGAGATGCAGATCGATCGGTCTGACTCCCAGATCACAGCCTCCCGGCATCGTGACTTTGCAAGTGCCGAAACGCGATTGGAGAGCGCCTAGAAGATAGTAAGAACCTCTCAGCATGGATACTCTGGGAGATATCGCCTCAGGTTTTGAAATCGCAGTCGGGTCAAGGCGGACTTTATTCTTGCCCAGCATCTCAACTTCAGCGCCTATCTCGGAGCATACTTGCAAAAAAATCTGCACATCACGAACATCCGGCAGATTCTGGATCACGCAGGGGCCGTCCAAAGCCATGGCTGCGCCGATAATCGCCAGAGCGGCATTCTTAGATCCGCTTATTTCTATCTTTCCGCTGAGACGATTACCGCCTTCTATTTTGTAGCAATTCACATCAGACCTCATTCACTTTACTTGAAGCATGTCGAAGACATATTAGCCGGATTTTATATTTTCGTCCATTTTACTAAGTATGATTTCGCAATCATTTCTGCTCAGTCGGGGCGGCCAATCTATGTCGCCATTCCGAGCTAAAAATGAATAAATATCTTTTTCAGCAGCCTGCCCGCAAGGGTCGTCAATAATATTGCCGGCAGCCAGATCGATCAGAATATCTCTTCTCACCTTGGTTAAGGTGGGGATAAAGACTATGAATTCACAACCTTCATCAATCTCGCTTTGCAGCTCTATTCTGCCTCTATGAAGATTAGTCAGTTCGCGCACAATGGGAAGGCCGAGACCGGTCCCCCCATATTCCCTTGACCCCGTAGGATCGAGGCGAAAGAAACGCTTGAAGATCTCTTCTTGGAATTCCTGTCTGATACCTTTGCCATTGTCCACAACTTTAACATAGACTTCATCTATAAGACTGTTGGCGTAAATAGAGATTCTGCCTCCAAGGCCGGTGTACTTGATAGCATTGACAATCAAATTAGTCAGGATACGCTCAAGGGCAACACGATCGCCATAAATCATGGGGATTTTACCCAGTCTGGTAAAGCTCAGCTCTTGCTCCTTGACTTCGGCCTGAGATGTAAGTCTTTCTGTGACAGATCTGGCGATGCTGTCGAGACAGGTTGCTTGGAAATCAATATACACTCCTTTGCTGTCGATAGAGGAAAGCAAGAGCAAGTCAGAAACCAGTTGATCCATACGCACAGAGTCATCATAGATCCTTCGGACATCCGCCTTAATGCCGGCAGAATCCTTTTCATCAATACCCCAGTCCAGAAGAGACTCCGACCAGGATTTGATTGTAGTCAGAGGTGTCTTCAACTCATGCGAGACATTTGCGACAAACTCTTTTCTTCTCTTATCTTCGTTTTCCTGCGCAGTGATATCCAAAACCATGACAATATGGCCATAACGCCTGTTATCGCTGCTGCCAAGTCTTTGGCTCTGAATTGTGATGCGATAGGAACGCTCTCCCGCTATATAGGTACCGTTGACATTGTCATTTCCCAGAAGAACAGAAGCATGAATGCCGTTCGCCTCGCCATACATCTGGCAAAACTCTAAAAAGAGCTCGGGAATCTCTTTAAGCATGGTACGGGCCATCCTGTTTGCTGTCAAAAGATGCTCATCGCTGCCGTAAGCCAATACGCCTAACTCCAATGCTGCCAGAATCCTCTGTGATTCAAGACGCTCAGCGCGTACCTGATCTATTACTTTCATCACACGCTTATTTCTGTTTTGGCTGTGATAACGGTTCCATACAAAGACAGCGACCATACAGATCGCTGTTGTTATAACTGCAGTTAAGAGAACGATTACGGCAGTATTCATTTTTGTTTAGTCGCTATGTTCCTTCGAGAAATAATAACCGACGCCACGTTTAGTCAGCAGATATTGGTAGTGGTTCTGATCCGGCTCCAGTTTTTCTCTGGTTCGGCGAACCGTGACATCTACTGTTCTGACATCTCCATAATACTCGTATCCCCAGACCTTCTCCAGCAATTCTTCCCGGGAGAAAACCTGTCCTTCATGTCTGGCCAGGAAGCGGACCAGTTCAAACTCGCGCAAAGTCAATTCGATCGGATTTTCCCTGTAACTAACCTGATATCCTGCCTGATCTATCTCCAGATCGCCAAAGATTAGGACCTGATCAGAGTCCAGCTGCTCGTTTTCACTATATTGAACTCTCCGGAAAAGAGCCCGCACTCGCGCAAGGACTTCCCGAACACTGAAAGGCTTCGTTATATAGTCGTCAGCGCCCAGTTCCAAGCCTAGCACTTTATCGATCTCTTCACTTTTGGCTGTGAGCATAATGATCGGGACAGAAGACTTTTGGCGAATTCGCTTACAAACCTCAAAGCCGTCCATACGCGGCAGCATACAATCCAGCAGTATTAAGTCCGGCTGCTCATCAAGAGCGATCTGCAGGGCAGACGCTCCCTCATAAGCTTTCAGAATCGTATAGCCTTCGCGAGACAAATTTTCTTCTAATATATCGACAATATTAGCTTCGTCGTCCACGACCAGTATTTTTAGATCCATACGTCGCCCCTTCCGGAAGTCTGAGATATTTAATAAAATGATTATATCATACAGAGAACACGTGACGACAATTTATGTCCGCTCACGAACTTAAAGAAGAGGGATATGTTAATGGATAAAAAAATTGCAGTAATTACCGGCGGATCAAGCGGAATAGGGCTGGCTACAGCCGCCTGTTTTCATGCACACGGATATAAGGTCTACAGTCTGTCACGCAGTGCGGGAACGCTGGCGGGAATCAATCATATCCCTTGCGATGTCAGCTCCGAAGAACAGATACAAGCCGCCATCGACAAAGTGTTGGAGGAAGAGGGA
The DNA here is from genome assembly GCA_035654855.1 of Bacillota bacterium. Lineage (GTDB taxonomy): Bacteria > Bacillota > Clostridia > Saccharofermentanales > DTU023 > UBA1046. The sequence continues at coordinate 20,126 of DASRVY010000146.1, forward strand.
CAAATAGACGTCTGCATCGCCAATGCCGGTTTTGGCATTTCCGGCAGTCTGGAAGGAACCAAAGAACAAGATGCCCTGCACCAGATAGATATTAATTTCCATGGAGCTTTGCGCCTAAGCCAGGCTGCCCTTCCTGCCTTAAGAGAGAGTAAGGGGCGCTTGATAGCAGTCTCTTCGGTAGCCGGCACAATACCCATCCCTTATCAAGCTCTGTACAGCGCGTCAAAAGCAGCTTTGCAGTCAGCTTTTCTGGCTTTAGACAACGAAATCAGGGGAGCGGGAGTCCGCGCTCTGACAGTACTGCCGGGTGATACGGCTACCCCCTTTACAGACAATAGAGTGCCAAATGTCAGCGAACCGGATATTTATAGAGAAAAGGCGACAGCGTCAGTCGACAAGATGGCCGCGGATGAGAGATCCGGCAAGTCTCCGGAGACTGCAGCCCGGGTCATCTACCGCCTGGCCACCAGAAAGAATCCCCCGCCTCAGACAGTCGTAGGCTTCTCCTATAAACTCTTATCACTGCTCTACAAGATAATGCCGCTTCGCCTTGGCAATTGGGCCGTAGGCAAACTATACAGTTGATAAAGAGTTGAAGGCGCTCAGCAATTAGTCCTGATCAGCGCGCGGCCAAGACAGACAGCGATAAAGCCCGGTCACGGCGTCGTTGTTCAAAATTCTAAAAAATGAAACAGAATTAGTTTTCAGCTAATTTATTACTAGTCGGCGTAGGTGTCGAAATAGCCTTGAATCAGGACGATAGGCGTTCCCTTGTCGCCTGAGCCTGACGTAAGATCAGATAGTGATCCCAGCAGATCGAAGAGCCGCCTGGGAGTAGTGCCCAGAGAATTGTCCTCATCTTCTTCCTTTTGCAGATGGATATATTCACTCACAGCTGAATTGAGATCGCGCCCGGACAATGCGGCAAATTCATTGTCAGCAATATATTTTAGTTTGATCTCATTCGGAGTTCCTGCCAATCCTTCAGTATAGGCAGGTGATACAACCGGATCAGCTAATTCCCATATCCGGTAAACCGGGTCGCGGAAAGCGCCGTCACCATACACCATAACTTCCAGCTTTTTGCCTGTCTTCTGCAGCATCAGCTCCTGTATGGCATCGACGCAGCTTTGAGAATCGCGCGGAAACAGCTTCACTTTTTCTTCAGTTGCTTTGTTGGCTCCCAGCAAGCCGAATTCAGGATTATAGCCGCTGCCGTCGACGGGGGCGGTGAAAAGGTCCTCAAGATTGTAAGCATTTGTCGCTCCCGCCGTGCGAAGAAGCCGCAAAGAGCGACTGCGGTTATGCACATCGCAGGTTAGAATATAATCCTCATACTTGAGAATTTCGCGGACATCATTGGCAAGAATGATCGTTAAATCGCAGCCTTCTTCACGGCAAATATCATGATAAAGGCTCATATAATTTACCTTAGTGAAGGGGTGAGGATTGTTGCCAAATAGTGTACGAAAATGTTTTTCGCTGAGAACGTCTGAATAGGGATTAATATTTGTTTCGTCAATTTGTTCCATGCTGACCAGAGCATTGCCCACTTCATCATTAGGATAAGACAGCTGCATCGTAATATGATCCAGCGCTCTGGCAAATCCCTTGAGCATGGTGGCGAAGCGGTTGCGGCTCAAAATGGGAAAAACGATGCCGCCTCTTTTGGTGGGAAAGATCTGTTTAATCGCTGTGGCTATCTGATCAACAGTGGCGTAATTCCCCTGAGCTCTGGCTGCAATTGCCTCTGTGATGGCGATTACATCGCGGTCCCTGATTGTGAAAGGCTCCGATTGGGCTGCCTTAAGTACGCTGTCAGCGACAATAGATACAAGGTCATCACCTTCACGAATAATGGGGGCGCGTAT
>DASRVY010000147.1:0-3640 GCA_035654855.1 Bacillota bacterium
GAGAGCTGAGGCTAAAAAAGAGCAAGATATCAGGGAAGCTGAAGGCGAGGCTCAGGCAATCTTGACAGTTCAGGAAGCAACAGCGAGAGGTTTGAAAATGATCAAGGATGTCCAGGCAGACGAGGGATTAATCTCTTTGCGCGCATTGGACACTATGACTAAAGTCGCTGACGGCAAAGCTACAAAAATCCTCATTCCTTCGAATCTGCAAAGTTTGGCCGGTTTGGCTCAAGCTTTTAAAACTGTTTTAAGTGAACCTGATCCTGAGGGTGAAAAATAATTGCAGCACACTTTTGCCTCTAAGCAAGAAGTAAAATCGGTCTATATTCATGTGCCGTTTTGCCTGAGCAAATGTCATTATTGTGATTTTTACTCTGAAGCTGCCTCCGAAAGTAGAATTAATCAATGGCATGAGACAATTCTAACGGAGATGAGATTAAATTTTAGTGCGGCGCTGGCAGGCGATTTCAATAAAGGTTCCTTAGAGACGATATATTATGGAGGCGGCACTCCCTCAATTGTACCGCCTTCTTTTTATGCTGAGCAGCTAAAGTATTTAGATGACCTCTTTGGCATAGCTGAGAATGCTGAAATCACTATAGAGGCAAATCCCGGCGTCATCCCGCCGCTTTCATTGTATCGAACAACAGGATTTAACCGCATCAGTTTCGGCTTTCAATCTGCTTCTGATAAGCTGATACAAATAATGGGGCGCCGGACGAAGGCTAAAGCCTTCATCAAAGATATTGCTGAAGCCCAAAAAGCTGATTTTGACAGAATATGCGCTGATATTATGATCGGTCTTCCCGGTCAAAGCCTACAAGATGTTAACGAAACATTGGATCTTATATTTTCGCTGCCGATTGGACATGTTTCCTATTACAGCCTAACTCTATCAGAAGGAACACCTTTCTGGAATCGTTATGCCCACAATCAAGAACTCCTCCCCGGGGAAGATCTCGAGAGAAAGATGTATGATCTGACCTTGCAAAGACTCTCTGATGAGGGCATGATTCCCTATGAAATTTCTAATGCGGCTCGCATTGGAGAGAAAAGCAGGCATAATCAAGTCTATTGGCTGGCTGACAGCTATATGGGTCTGGGGCCGTCCGCACACAGTTATCTGGGCGGAACCAGATACGGTAATCCTGCCTCGCTGCAGCAATGGAGCCAACTTGTAAATAAGCCGGATTCCTCTAATATCCGCACCTGTTTACCGGGACATGTTGAAGAAATTGTCGATGAGAGTGCGGCCAGAGCAGAAACGATGATACTGGGACTCAGACTGCTGCAAGGAGTGGAATACGATAATTTTTTCCACCGTCACAATATCGATCTGCGTTTACTGTACCCGCGGCAGATTGCACGACTCAGCGAGCGCGAACTTATAGTGCAAGACGATTCCGGCATACGATTAACGCGACTGGGCCTCGATTTAGCGAATCAAGTTTTTTTGGAATTCATCTAAATATCATGTCAGTTAATGTTTTCCTGATATCTGTGGAATCCGCAAAATCTTATAATTAAAATTTGCAGCTTGCCTTGAAAAAATACAAATTCAATTGCTCCACAAAAATAACTGTTCGAAAATGTAACAGACAACACCTGACGATTGACAGCAATCCGGTTGGATAGTAATATGTGCTTAGCACTCGGAGAACCCGAGTGCTAATTTTGAGCAAGGGGAGGAACCGGCTGTGATGGATGATCGAAAAAAATGGCTGCTAAAGACAATCATCGAAGATTATATAGAGACTGCAGAACCGGTCGGTTCCAAGTACTTAACTACTAAACACAAGCTTGATATCAGTCCGGCAACTGTTCGTAATTATATGGCGGAACTTGAGGAAATGGGATATTTGGAAAAGCCTCATACCTCTTCAGGACGTGTTCCTTCAGACAAAGGCTATAGAGTTTATGTTGATGAGCTTATAGTTCTAAAACCGATACCTATTGCCAGAGCTGAACAAATACGCAAGCTGATGTCAGACGCGATGGTAGAAGCCAGAGACTTGATTGAGCAGGCCGCTACAGTTTTAGCGGACCAATCAAATTATGTATCTGTTGTTCTGACTCCCCGCTATAGCTCTTCATTTTTGCAGCAGATAAAAATCCTTCAGATTGAGCCGGGGAGAGCGCTGGTAATAGTTGTTTTGAGCGAAGGTATTATCAGAGATCGAATTGTCCGAATTCCAAATCTGATTAAAGAGGCACAGCTAATGGAGCTGGCGCAGTCTATTGAACATTCACTGCAAGGGAAAAAAATTGACGATATCACTTTGGTCACTATCACCAATGCCGCTGAAGACAGCACAATCCCTGAACCACTGCTAAACCAGGTTTTATACGAAGCCTATGTTTCTATCAAGCAGGCTGGTCATTTGGATATGTACCTGCAGGGACAGCATCAGCTTCTCCATCAGCCTGAGTTTTATGACATTGATAAAGCTAAACGTTTCTTAAGTACGCTGAACAAGGAGAACATTGTCGCTGCCTATTTAGACGATTGGCAAAGCAGAGAACTCCCCGACTTAAAGGAAGGAACAAAAGCTATCAGCAATATCCGAGCTAGCAAAGACATTGATAATGCAGGCAAACCTGCTTTTATGGTTCGCATAGGTCAAGAGATTGCCTTGGAAGGAATGGAGGATTGTTCCTTTATTACTACTACTTATCGAATAGGCGGCGGTCTCTCCGGCCAAATTGCCCTGATAGGGCCTCGCCGGATGCCCTATTGCCGTTCTATAGCACAGATAAGTTTTGTCAATCAAGCCTTAACTGACGAGATACGAGACAGGTTTTACGGCAACGCTGAGGATACTGCTGCCGACGATAGCTCAAATAAATAAAATATAAGCTTGAACTAACAAGGAATATAGTGCTTGGAGGTTTTATGGATAAGGACAAGGGGAAAAGAAGTATGGATGACAAGAGATTTTCCGGAAAGAAGGATACATACGAGCGAGAGATGAATGTAGAACAAGCTGATAAACTTCAAGACAAGGCGGCAAAATTAGATAGTGAAGCTTCATCTCCTGCCAAATCTCCTGATTTGACAGAAGGCGACAAAGACGGAGATCTGCTTGACTCGGAGGAAAAATACCGGCAGCTGGAAGATAAATTTTTGCGAATATGCGCGGAATATGATAACTATCGCAGGCGCACACGTAAGGAGAAAGATGCTCTGTATTCTGATTCCTTAGCTGATGTGATCTGTAAATTTCTACCGGTTGCCGATAATATTGATCGTGCTTTAGAACAGGCCGAAAACAGTATGACAGAAGATAATAAGCCTTATTATGAAGGTGTGGCCTTAATACGCAAACAGTTTGATGAAGTGTTATGCAGTCTCGGTGCCGAAGAGATTTCCGCACTGGGAGAGACTTTTGACCCAAATTTTCATCACGCTGTCTCAGTCATAGATAATGACGATATAGGTAAAAACGTGATAACTGAAGTCTTTCAACGTGGCTATAAGCGCGGTGATCGTGTGCTCCGACATGCGGTCGTTCAAGTAGCAAATTCATGTTAACCCGTAAGCGGATAACTGGATAAATAAAAATAAATAATTACTCGACAATGAGCAGAAAGAGGATAATATGGCAAGAATAATCGGTATTGATTTAGGAACAACAAATTC
>DASRVY010000148.1:0-3912 GCA_035654855.1 Bacillota bacterium
TCCTGCGCCGCCAACTGCCGCAAAATATACAGCGCCAAATTCTTTGATGGCTGATTTCACTTCTTCACTGCGCTGTCCTTTGCCAATCATGCCTTTTAAGCCATTCTTAATAAGCAGCGGTGTATATGGATCCATCCGATAGGAAGTGGTTGGACCTGCGGATCCAATCACTGCACCCGGCTTGGCAGGAGAGGGGCCGACATAGAATATGACGGCGCCTTCTATAGGGAAAGGCAGTTCGTCACCTTGCAGCAAAGCGTTATAGAAACGTTCATGCCCTGCGTCCCTGGCAGTATAAACAGTGCCTGTGAGCAGGACTCTGTCACCTATACGCAGTGATCGGGCAGATTCTTCGCTTAACGGTGTGCTGATTTTCTTTATCATTACAGAACCTCTTCTGCATGTCGTGTAGCGTGGCAGCTTATATTCACCGCTACGGGCAGACCCGCTATATGGGTGGGAAGCACCTCAATAGCTACTGCCAACGCGCTTGTGCGTCCACCTAAACCCATCGGCCCAATTCCTGAATTATTGACCTGCTCCAGCAGATCTTCTTCCAGCTTCGCGTAGAAAGGATCACCATTTCGAACATCCAGAGGACGCATCAAGGCCTGTTTAGCCAAGAGGGCCGATTTATCAAAGTTGCCGCCAATGCCGACTCCAATAACTATTGGCGGACAAGCGTTGGGGCCTGCCTCGCGAGCAGTCTTGAGGATGAATTGCTTAACGCCTTCAATGCCGTCTGCAGGCTTAAGCATTGCCAGTCGGCTCATATTCTCACTGCCAAAGCCTTTGGCCGCAAAACTGACTTTTACCTGATCTCCGGCTGTCAATTCGGTATAGATCATTGCCGGAGTGTTATCAGCGGTATTGATTCTGCGCAAAGGATCCCTGACAATCGATTTGCGCAGATAATTTTCCTCATAGGCCTGGCGTATCCCCTCTTGAATAGCCTCATAGGGATCACCTTGAAAATGAATATCGAGGCCTACTTGCAAAAATACCAAAGCCATGCCTGTATCTTGACAAATAGGCATGGCTTTCTTTGCAGCCAGATCTGCATTCTCAAGGATATCGTCTAAAATTGACTGAGCCGTCAAACCGTCCTCTGATTCTCTGGCCTCTATAAGCCCGGCCTTCACATCAAATGGCAATACCTGATTGCTGTGAGCTGCCATTTTACGCACTGCGGCAGTCAATAATTGAACGTCAAATTCTCGCATCTTTCCCTCAAGTTTCGGTCAAATCTGCAAATCAAATATCCTCATTTGCACTCAAACTCCAACCGCATCAGGTCCATAAAATTGATAAATCAACCGTTGTGTAAAGACCTGTATTTTTTCTATTTAAGCTTAAGCAACACTTCAAAATGATTTTTGTACTATCACAATACAACTGATTGTGTCATCTTTCAACTGTAACATTTTAATTTGCCGAAAATCTGTTGAATAATGCTTCAGCTGTAATTTGCTTGGCGAACATGCTGAATATGCGCGGCAATTTCGCTGCGAACAATACTGTCGGACCTGTTATTTCCTCTTGCAAATGACAGCTAAGTCCATAAAGTATAGAATAACCAATGAAGTCACAGCAGCAATGGAGGAAACCATGCCCGAACTAAACAGAAAAGATGTGCCCGTACAAGATACTTGGAATCTTTCCGATTTGTTCCTCAATGATGGAGCATGGAAGGAGTCAGGCGATAAAATCGCCAGTCTTGCTCAAGTTTTTTGTGAGAAATATGAAGGAAAGCTTAAAGGCTCAGACAATGTCCCTCTGCTTTTGCAGGCAGTGTCTGATTTTGATGATATTCATTCTTTAGTCAGTCCCTTTGCTGCCTACGCGCAACTAGATTACGCAGCTGATCATACTGATGCTCAAAAGGCGGCGAAAGCCAAGAGGATGTCCAGTCTTCTCTCAGAGCTTTCTGCCAGGCTATCGTTCTTTAGAAGTGAACTGTCTGAGCTGGATGTTGAAGTATTAGCAGAGGCAGCAAAATCAGAAGAGTTTGGAGCATTTCTGGAAGAAATCATCCGAGAGAAGAAGCATCGGCTGCACCCGGAGACAGAGAGAGTATTGGCTGCTTTGTCCGGATCAATAATTGATCTGCCTGAGGAAAGCTATTCTGCTGCAAAATTGGCGGATATGGATTTTGGCAGCTTTAATGTCAATGGCGAGGAACTTCCACTTTCTTTCAGCCTCTTTGAGGAAAAATATCAATACGAGCCTGACTATGACATTCGTCATCAAGCTTTTCAGGCCTTCTCGGATGTTCTGGGCAATTACAGACATACTATCGCCACCGCCTATAATGCCCAGGTACAAAAAGAAGTGACGCTATCGCGCCTGCGCGGCTATGATTCCGTTACTGACTATCTATTGGCTGACCATAATGTCAGTGCCGATCTATATAACCGCCAGCTTGATCTCACCGGCGGAAAGCTCGCAGCACCCATGCGCCGTTATGCAAGAAAAATTCAGGAGAAATACGGATTAGCGGAAATGACCTGGGCTGACTTGAAACTGGCTCCGATCCCCGGGGGCTACCCCGAGGTATCCAGAGCACAAGCCCGTGACATGATCATGTCTGCGGTCAGCGTGATGGGCAAGCCATATCAGGATATTATTGCTGCCGCTTTCCAGGGCAGCTGGATCGATTTTGCAGAAAACAAAGGCAAATCTACCGGAGCATTTTGCGCTCAGCCCTACGGTCGTCATCCCTACATTTTAGTTAACTGGCAAAACAGTATGGCTGATGTCTACACTCTGGCACATGAACTTGGCCATGCTGCGCAAACTATGATATCTCAAGAGAAAAACCGAGCTCTTGTCACGAGCCCTTCGACATACTTCATCGAGGCGCCTTCAACAATACATGAATTATTTCTGACTCAGTACCTAATGTCTGATCCGAAATACAAACAAATGTCTGCCGCCTTGATGACCGCAAATACTTTTTATCATAATTTTGTCACCCACCTATTGGAGGGCGTGTTTCAAAGGGAAGTCTACTCAGCAGCTGAAGGCGGTAAGGATCTGGCAGCGGACGATTTTGACGAGATTAAAGCCAAGGTGCTGAGTGATTTTTGGGGTAAGGATGTCAGACTCAATCCCGGAGCCGAGAGAACCTGGATGAGGCAGCCTCATTACTATATGGGTCTCTACCCTTACACATACAGTGCCGGACTGACGGTTGCCACTGTCGTCAGCATGCGAATTGCTCAAGGAGAAAAAGAGACAGTCTCAGACTGGCTAACTACTCTGGCAGCGGGAGGAACACTGGATCCGGTCAAATTAGCTGCTTTGGCAGGCGTTGACATTACAACTGATGAACCATTGCTCTCAGCCATATCTTATGTTGACTCTCTTATTGAACAGATTTGAAGCAAAGGCGGAAGTGAAGTCAAATGGCGATTAGACCCTACAACATAAAACGCTCAAAACACTATGCCCGCAAAAAATTCCTTTCACCGCTGATCATATTATTAGTCCTCGCCGCGGCTGCAGTTTTTGCCTGGCGCTTCAATTTGGATTCCATCAAGGTGAACCGCCTTCACCTGTCTGATGCCAGGATCAAAGACACCGTCACCTTGATCCAGATTTCAGACTTACACGGCAAGAGTTTTGGTCAGGACAATAAGCGTCTGCTCAAAAAGATTCGTTCCCAGTCTGCTGATGCTATCCTGGTCACAGGTGATCTTTATACCGGCTATGATAACGAAGGGAAAGAAGTTGCCATTGACTTGATGCAAACGCTGGCTGAAGATTCCGCTCCGGTCTACTATGTAACCGGTGAGCATGACAATGATGACGACTTTCACGATCTGCTCTCTTCCTTCGGCGTCCACGTGCTGGCCTTCGATGAAGAAACACTGCAGATAGGTGCGACTACTATCGATATCTATGGGATTA
>DASRVY010000149.1:0-1347 GCA_035654855.1 Bacillota bacterium
AGGCCGGGATTGCTCCCTTTTATCTCTTCTCGATGCCAAGAAGTGACTCTATGCGGTATTAGCAACGGTTTCCCGTTGTTATTCCACTGCTTGAGGCAGATTACTCACGTGTTACTCACCCGTCCGCCACTAGCTCACAGCGGATTCAGTACGAATACCGTTTCCCTCTGTGCGCCCGTTCGACTTGCATGTGTTAAGCACGCCGCCAGCGTTCATCCTGAGCCAGGATCAAACTCTCAAATCTACTATTTGAGAGCTCTCTCAAGCTCTTTATCTCTGTACGTTTTTCTGGTCTTGTTCCGGTTCGTCTCTCAAAGACTAACCAGGGCTCGTTTGTTTCTCACTGTTCAATTTTCAAGGTCCGTTTTAGCCCCATTTAGGGGGCCCGACTAGAATATCATCGCTTTTAGTTTATGTCAACTTTAAATGACGAAAGCAATAATACTACTATACGTCCGAAACTATAATAAATTTAGCGCATAGTTGACTTACATTATAACACAAAGTAAGGCATAAATCATTACGTTTAGTAGTAGGCATTAGCACATTTGGCTGTCTGCCGGCAGGCTGCGTTTGACATAATTGCAAGAATTTTCTCAAGTGTTTATTATGTGATTAGAGAAACAGGAGGTAGATTATGACAAAGACATTAAATCTAGCCGACCAATTGAATCTTTTTCAGGAGCTTCCTGAGTATCCGCCGTTTGAAGCAGGTATCCGAAGGGCTCCGCGCAGGGACTCAAATTTGTCCGCAGAGGACAAAAAACTGGCAGTCAAAAATGCCCTGCGTTATATACCCAATCAGCATCACACTCAAATGGCTGCAGAATTCTCCGAGGAACTGACGATACATGGCAGAATCTATGGTTATCGTTTCCGTCCTGCAGGTCCGATCAGGGGCAAAAGTATAGATGATTACAAGGGCAGCTGCATTGAAGGCAAAGCTTTCCAAGTCATGATCGATAATAATCTCGATTTTGATGTGGCTTTGTATCCCTATGAACTGGTCACATATGGTGAGACAGGACAAGTCTGTCAGAATTGGATGCAGTATCAGCTTATAAAGAAGTATCTTGAAGTATTAACGGACAATCAGACATTAGTCATTATGTCAGGTCATCCTGTAGGCCTTTTCAGCTCGCACAAGACTTCACCCAGAGTCATAATCACCAATGGGCTGATGGTAGGCTTAGCTGACAATCTGGAAAGTTTCAATCGCGCCGCCGCTATCGGTGTGGCTAATTACGGGCAAATGACAGCAGGCGGCTGGATGTATATCGGACCTCAAGGGATTGTGCACGGCACTTTTAATACCCTGCTTAACGCCGGCCGCATTGAGCTGGGAAT
>DASRVY010000150.1:0-3257 GCA_035654855.1 Bacillota bacterium
ACCGGTACTGAAGGATCAAACTCCTCAGTTATAACCAATGATTATTTGGATAATCTTAAGAACGGCACCAATACTGACCTAATCCGCCCGGTTTTTTCGGTTCTAAATCCTGAATTGACCTATACCGTCCCTGATTATCACACTGCTTGCGGTGCGACAGATATTCTCTCCCATATTATTGAGAGATACTTTACCAATACAACTGAAGTGGAGCTTACAGACCGCATGTCTGAAGCAGTTTTTACCAGGGTAATGGAAGCTGCAAGAGAAGCGCTGGCAGATCCGCAGAACTATGAAGCTAGAGCAGATCTCCTCTGGGGAGGGACCTTGGCTCACAATAATATTCTTGGCGCCGGCAGAGAACAAGACTGGAGCAGTCATCGCATGGAGCATGCTTTGTCTTCTGAGTTTGATGTCGCGCACGGCGCAGGTTTGGCAGTAATAATCCCCAATTATTTAACTTATACATTAGATCATGATCCGGCACGATTTAGCCGCTTTGCAGTCAAGATGCTCGGAGTTGATCCGAAGGGCAGAAGCGAATTGGAAACAGGCAGGGAGGGGATCAGGAAATTTCGTGAATTTCTGGATGAAATCAAAATGCCCAAGACATTTGGCGATCTTGGTATCGGAGCGGAGGATATCCCTCAGCTTCTAAAATCAGTGATCCCCAATAATGGTGATCTTTTGGGCTATTTTCAGCCCCTGACCGAGGAGGATGTGGTCAAGATTTTTGAACTTTGCCTTTAATTAAAAATCTCCGTCTCGAGTAATTTTGAAGCGTTCGGAAAGGATGTACTATGTTTGATCTCAGTAAGTACAAAAGCTTTAATGATAGTTTTAAGGAACAAAACGAACAAGCTGCCGCTGATACAGCGGCAAATGAAGAGCAAAAAATGAAAACTGTCTCAACAAAAGTCAGACTTCGCTCAGAGGTTCCGCTCGAAGAGACCTGGGACCTGACAACAATATTTCCGGATGAGGACGCATGGGAGAGGGCTTTTTCCTCAATATCCGCTGAAATACCTTCCTTGTACGAATACCAAAACAAGCTTAATTCATCTTCCGCAGTGCTCAGTGAATATCTGAAATTGGCGGAAAAAATTGGTACACAGGTGTATAAAATTTATGTATATGCTCATCTTAAAGCAGATGAGGATACCGCCGATTCCGACTATAACGGCATGTATCTCAGAGGAGTCCAGCTGATGACCAAGTTCGAGGCCGCGATCTCTTGGGCTGAGCCTGAAATTGCACAAATATCAGCAGAGACTATGGTGATTTATCTCTCAGAGAACGCAGACATTGCCGACAGACGTCATTACCTCGAGAACATACTGCGTCAGGCGCCCCACCAGCTTTCCGCCCCGGAAGAACTGCTTCTGGCCAAAGCCGGCGAAATATTCAATCAGCCGGCTCAGACCTTCAATGTTCTCAATAACGCTGATCTTAAATTCCCCAATATCAAAAACGAGAAAGGCGAAGAAGCTGAGCTGACTCACGGCCGCTATGGCGAATTTCTGGAGAGCAGGGATCGCAGAGTACGGCGTGACGCCTTCGATAACTTATATAAAGTATATGAGCAGTTCGCCAATACAAACGCCTCTACACTCTCAGGCGCTGTCGGCGTCAATAATTATAATGCTGAGGTAAGAGGTTTCTCCAGCGCCAGAGCAGCGGCGCTCTTCGAGAATGCCATTTCAGAAGATGTCTATGACAATCTTGTTAGAACTGTTAATAATAATCTGCATTTGCTGCATCGTTATGTAACACTGCGCAAGAAAGCTTTGGGTCTCGACGAACTCCACTCATATGATCTTTATGTATCATTAATTGAAGGCGTTAATGTCAGGTACAGCTTCTCTGAAGCTGAGGAAATTATTATACAGGCTTTGGCTCCTTTGGGCAGAGAATATGTGGATATAATTCGTAAAGCTTTCGCAGAGCGCTGGATAGACCGCGCCGACAATAAGGGAAAGCGTTCCGGCGCTTATTCCAGCGGCTCTTACGGCACAAACCCTTACATCCTGATGAATTGGCAGGGTACACTCAACGATTTATTTACTCTGGTCCATGAGTTGGGGCACAGCGTTCATTCCCGGTACTCCAGAACCACACAGCCTTTCGTCTATTCAAACTATTCAATTTTCCTGGCGGAAATTGCCTCCACTACCAATGAGAACTTGCTGGTAGAATATCTGCTGGAGAATTCTGATGACGAGAAGCTGCGTGAAACAGTGGTTAATCAATACCTGGACGGTTTCAAAGGCACAGTATTCAGGCAGACGCAATTTGCTGAATTTGAACACATGGTTCATACTGCCGCTGCAGCAGGTCAGCCTCTTACCAATGATTTCCTCACAGAGAAATACGGTGAAATGAATAAGAAATATTACGGTGAAGCCCTTGCCTTTGATCCTCAGATCGCTTTGGAATGGTCGCGAATACCTCACTTTTACTATAATTACTACGTTTATCAATATGCCACGGGATTTTCAGCTGCCACCTTCTTTGCCCGCATGATTAAAGAAGAAGGCCGGGACGCGGTTGACCGTTATCTGGAATTTCTCAAAGCCGGCAGTTCCGACTATCCTTTGTCAGTTTTAAAGAAAGCCGGAGTTGACATGGCAGAGGTTAAACCGATAGAGGATGCATTCTGTGTCTTTGAGAAATACTTGGATAAGATGGAGGAATTGCTGCTGCCATAAAGTAAAGCTGTAACAGGATTGCTATAATCTCGTGATATATGCAACACAGCAGAAGGCCTCAAAGTTCCCAATATCGCTGAATTATGAGGAATTAAATAATTATTTCGAAATCGCCGGAAAAACATTTGACATTATCAAATTGCGATGGTATTCTACTTGAGCGCCTTTCCGCAGGAAGGGTGAAACGGACCTTGAAAATTGAACAGTGAGAAACAAACGAGCCCTGGTTAGTCTTTGAGAGACGAACCGGAACAAGACCAGAAAAACGTACAGAGAAAAAGAGCTTGAAAGAGCTCTCAAATAATAGATTTGAGAGTTTGATCCTGGCTCAGGATGAACGCTGGCGGCGTGCTTAACACATGCAAGTCGAACGGGCTCACAGATGGAAACGGTATTCGTACTGAATCTGCTGTGAGCTAGTGGCGGACGGGTGAGTAACACGTGAGTAATCTGCCTCAAGCAGTGGAATAACAACGGGAAACCGTTGCTAATACCGCATAGAGTCACTTCTTGGCATCGAGAAGAGATAAAAGGGAGCAATCCCGGCCT
>DASRVY010000151.1:0-3359 GCA_035654855.1 Bacillota bacterium
ACCATGCAACAGGACGAAATTAGTCCACAGATTTACGCTGTGGATAGTTTAAAAGCCCGAGGCTTCCATGTTTTCCACATGTGAATACCTCGGGCTTTTGTTATTATCTATGAAACCGTAAAATTTTGGGTAAATTCAAAAGGATTGTGCTTCCAAGGGAGTCAGAAAGCGGCCGGTTTATAGCCTATCCTCTAATCCCCAGAGCAATACGTCCATAGCGGGAAAGTCGGGAAATATCCCAGGCCGGCTCAAAAGTAACTTCTGTTTCAATGCTGTTGACAAAGTCCAGCTCGCTTAAAGCATATTTGATTTCGGCACCGATAACATCTGCTAAAGGACAGCCGATAGTGGTCAACGTCATCAATACATGCAGGTTCCCCTCCGTATCCATATCCAGCTCATAAATTAAGCCTAAGTTGACGATATCGATGCCCTGCTCAGGGTCAAGGACGGCCATCAACTGGTCGAGGAGCTGGTCCTGATAGGTTTCAGCTTCATTTTTAAACTTGATTAATTCATCCATGTTTATCTCCTAATTTCCTAAGAATTCCAACTTGCTCTTCATGGTTTCATCTGCATATTGCTGTCCTTTAGCTCCAGGATCATAAAATTCATTCCAGTCTTCTTCATAGTTCGTGATATTGTTTTCGAATTCCATGGTCTCCATGATATCGTCGATACCATTTAATAACTTATGCTTAATTTCCGGGTCGATATCAAAGGAGTAAATGGCATCCGGCGAAGTTACGGTCTGCTCTTCTAAATTGACCGTGACTTCGACATCACCGGCTAATTGAGAGAGGGCTTGACGTTCATCTTCCGGCAGAGTGATAGCTAATAAACCATTTTTTACAGTATTATTATAAAAAATATCGTTAAAATCACCTGCGATAACTGCTCGGAAGCCAAAATCATCCAGAGCCCAGACGGCATGCTCACGGGAAGAACCTCCTGCAAAATTATCACCTGCGATAAGGATGCTGGCTCCCTGACGGTCCGGATAATTTAGAGGGAATTCCGGATTCTCTTTCCCTTGATCCGGTCCTTCTTCTTGAATATAGCGCCAATTAGCGAATAAAAATTTTCCAAAGCCCTTTTTCTCGATATGACTCAGGAAACGACTGGGTAAAATTTGGTCTGTATTAATACCATCACTCATTAGAGCAACTGTTGTTCCTGTATGTACCTTAAATGATCGCATCTTCTTGAGCTACCTCCCTATCATCTTGACGAGTGTCATAGAAGCGCCCTTTAATAGCAGCTAAGACGGCCATCGCGGGACTGCATAAATGTGTTCTTGAGTTAGGTCCCTGGCGGCCTTCAAAGTTACGGTTGGTAGTTGATGCACAGTGGACACCCGGCGGTACAACATCACCATTCATAGAAATACAGGCCGAACAGCCGGGCTCCCGCCATTCGAAGCCTGCATCGATATAAAGCTGTGCTATTCCCAGTTCTTCAGCCTGCAGTTTTACCGTACGGCTGCCGGGAACAACGATTGCGTGGAAATCATCTGCCACTTTCCGGCCTTTGATATACTTGGCACCTTCAACCAAGTCTTCCAGACGGGCATTCGTACAAGAGCCTAAAAATATGTTAGTTACAGGAATATCCGAAGCCTTCATACCAGGCTTGAGATCCATATATTTATAAGCTGCCTCATCATTATGGTCCCGGATTTCAGGGAATGCTTCAGAAAAACTGACTCCCATACCAGGCGTCGTACCCCACGTCACATAAGGTTCTAAGTCAGTAACGTCAATTTCAATATATTTGTCATAACTTGCATTTTCATCTGTATATAAAGTTTCCCAATATTCGACAGCCGACTCATAATTTTCAGGTGCCTTAGGACGCCCTTCCAAATAATCATAAGTCTTTTGATCCGGCGCGATCATCGCATATTTGGAACCGAATTCGATGCCCAGGTTACACATCGTCATTCGGGCTTCCATACTTAATGCGTCGATAGTTTCACCGAAAAATTCAATCGCATGGCCCTGACCAAAGTCTGTACCATATTTGGCAAAAAGATAGAGCATGATGTCTTTAGAATAGACTCCCTGCTGAAGTTCCCCTGTCACTTTAATACCTAGTGTTTTGGGTTTCTTCTGCCATAAAGACTGCGTTGCAAAAACATGCTCAACTTCTGAAGACCCGATGCCGAAAGCTATGGCCCCAAAGGCTCCATGAGTAGCAGTATGAGAGTCTCCGCAGACTACTGTTTTACCCGGCTGAGTGGCGCCCAGTTCCGGCCCAATCATATGAACGATTCCCTGGCCTGCGGTTCCATAGCCCATCAATTCCACACCAAAATATTCACAGTTTTCTTCTAAAGTTTCAATCTGCTTTTTAGCAATCTCATCCTCGATTGTCCAGATGTTCTTGGTCGGATTATTATGATCAATTGTTGCGATAGTCTTTTGAGGTGCGCGCAGCATCCGGCCCTGCTCTTTTAAGCTCGCAAATCCTTGAGGCGAAGTTACTTCATGAATCATGTGCAGGTCGATATAGAGGAGCTGATTTTCTCCTTCTTCACCGGCAATCACATGAGGTTCCCACACCTTGTCAAACAATGTCTTAGCCATTAACTTCCTCCTGTCTGGTTGGTTCATAAAAGCTGTTCCATCTGTTTTCATAAGCTTCAATCTGCTCATCAAAATCCAGTGTCTGCTCGGTATCTTCCAAACCATTCATCAAATATTCTTTTTCATTGATATCTATCTCAAAATCACGACTTCCCCCGGCAGCTGAAATGGTCTGGCTTTCTAAATCTACCTCGATTATCTCACTAACCGGAAGTTTTTCCAACTTCCTGAGCTCCTCCAGACTCACACCCACGCATAAAAGACCATTGCAGTGGGCATGCTTCTTGAAGGTGTGTCCGATTTCATTTGAGATGACCACCCGGAACCCTGCATCTAAAACCGCCCAGACCGCCTGCTCATAATCGATTTCAGTCGCAAAATAAGCTCCGGGGATGAGAATCTTTTTCCCTTTGTTTTCCTCGCGGTTGAGAGGATGATCTGGATTTTGACGTCTGGGCAGGCCCGGCAGATAGCGGTAATTATTCAGCAGGCCGGCACCAGATCCTTTTTTCAGACTGTTCTTAGCTAAAAATTTAGGAATCAAATCATTATTATCCAGGTGGTCAAAATGAAGGCTTAGAGCCTGACTTTTTACTTTTCTTATCGATTCCATAACAATCTTCCTCACTTTTTGAACTACTCACCACTTAACAACCTTACGGTTTGTTTGAAGTGGGAGATTCCTAAGTTATAAACCCTAACGGGCTTAACATTACTAGGCTATCCCCGTAGTCCCTACGGTTAGAAGTCTTATCGCTTCATTTTTAAGAT
>DASRVY010000152.1:0-3321 GCA_035654855.1 Bacillota bacterium
GTTGGTCAAACTCTTCTTTTGTACCGTGGACTATATCATTTATCTTTTGTATCCACTCCCGTTCTACTGTTTCTAATTCGTTTTGTGCTATTCGATTGAGCTCTTCTATCTGAGTTTCCGTCTGTCTTTGCAGCTGTTCCAATTCTCTTTCTGCAATCCTGTTGAGTTCTCTCATCTGGGCCCGGGTTTGCCTTTGTAGCTGATCCAATTCCCTTTCAGCAATTCGATTTAGTTCCCGTATTGTCTTTTGAGTGTCCTTTTTCATCGGCTCTAATTCTTTATCTGCTTGAGTACGGGCCAGCCTAAATCGTTTCTCGTATAGAGCCACATATTCAGCCAATTGGCTGTCACTCATACGGTTCAGCGCCTGCAATTCTGCCAATGAGTTCGGACCAAGTTTCTGAAGTTCAGCCATTAAATCTTTGTTTTTAATTCGTTTGTCTAGGCTACCCATCACGTCGGAATACTCTTCGAGGGCCTGTACCTGCGTCTCCAAGTTCCTGAGCAAATATTCCCCTGGTACACTTGATTTTCTGGTAAAAGCCTCAAACAATCCAGTGATATTGGTTAATTCACTTACCCTGTTGCTATGAGCATTTTCATATTCTTTGTTCAGCCTGTCGATGTCATCTGTCAGTTTCTTTCGAATGTCCTCCGATGCTCTTTCAAAATCTGCCTGGACCTTCTCAATGTCCCGAGCCAAGGTTTCCCTGATGTTCTTAGAAGTTTTAGTGTAATTATCCTGTAATCTCTTAGTCTCATTCGCCAGATTTTTATCTATGTTCAGCATCCGTTTTGCGTAATCCTCGTTGGTTTTTTCCATCTCATCCCGGAATCGCTTAACAACCGCTTGATGATTTTTTAGTGCACTTTCATATTCCTCTGTACCGACTTCGAGTGTCGCATACATCTGATACCAGTATTCCGCCTCTTCTCTAAGACTCATACCATGCCAGAATTTCATTTCAGCCACATAATTTTCCGCAGTCTCTATTAATTTTTTACTATTATCTTCTGCAATCTTTTCTCGTTCTTTTGCTGCCTTTTCTTCAAGGGCAACTATCTTCTTATTGGCGTCTTCAGTGATCCTTTGTATCCTGATTTTTTCCTGCTCTGTTAACTTACGCTTAGCGTCAGTGGCCTTTTTCTCTATGAGATAAATATCTTCTTTTGCCCGCTTTTCAATCTGCGCTATTTCTTTGTTATGCTTATCCGTTCCTTCTTTCACGTCACCGTGTAGACTCGCAATGATTGCTGTAACCGCATTGGCCATTTTCAGAGAGGCAGCGCTTACATCTTTTTCCTTGTTTTCAATACCATCTGCCAGGCCTTGTCCGGATTGTTCACCGATTTCAGTCGTAATTTTCGAGGGGGATTGAACCTTCAGAGCATTTCTCATAGTTATTGCAGCTTGATTTGCAATGTTTCTTGCAGTTGTTATAACCCTTGTCCTACCCGCTTCAAGGCCAACATTGAACCCAGTCATAGCATACTGGCCAATCTTATTGAAGTCAGTGTTTATATCTCGGAACGGATCCAACATTTCTTTTGCTAATTCCTTCATGGCATCAATAACTTTATATGATCCATCGCTTATGCCTAAGGCCAAACCATCTGTTACGCTGTCACCAATATCAACAAATACTTTAGACGGGCTATGTGTTTCCAATGTGTCCTCTGCGGCCTTTATTGTTTTATCCGCCAGTTCAGTTGCCGCTTCCTCTGCCTTCGGTGTTCCCTCTTCAATCCCACCGGCATAACCCTCAGATACATCAATACCAAGCTGACTGAACCCCGCCGCTTCTATTTGTTGTTTTAGTGATTCTTCAGTACCCGTTATCAGATGTTCTACTGATTCCAATACTCCGGACTCTTCTAATCCCAGGGATTTGCTCAGTGCTTTTGTAGCAACTTCCCCACCCTGAGCAAATGCTGTACTGAGTCTTTCTAATTCTTCATTCGAGGCCTTTACAAGCGCATTGACGTGGCCGGCACTTTCGGGCCCGGCTTTTCTTAGCTCTTCAAGCAATCCCTCATCAATTCCCCGGTTTGCAAGAATTGCAATATTTTCAGACCATTTATTTATTACTCTCTGGTTTTCTTCCAGGTTATCGGCCATTTCACTTGCTGATATCTTGACCTTGTCGCTTATAGTATCAAACATATCTGTAGCGGCATCTTTGTAATCTTCCCAGGTAGATTTCATCGCTTCAACGGTATCTTGTTGAGACTCTGACAAGTCTTCAAGTGCTATCGTTTGATTTGCTACGCCGTCTTGGATTGCTTTTGTAACCGCCTCGGCCGAAGCTATAATTTGTTCCTGCGTTTCTTGATATTGTTCTCCCAGTTCGGCATTTGTTTCTTTTAGTTCCTGTTCCTTTTCATCAAGTTCTTTTATGGCCTTTTTATGTTCTCTACTTTTGACGGATCCATCTTCTAATTTCTGATTCCATTCTTCCCGGAGATCATTGATTTCACCTAACTGCGAATCAATTTTATTTTGTTCTTGAGTTATTTCAGCCTGTCGCTGAAGAGCGTCATTATAAGAGGTTTGGTCCTCCAATAGCTTCACCCTGGTTTGAATTTCTTCCGAGGACATACTCAACGCATCGGCCTCTTCGTTATATGCAATATTTAGGCCTTCAACAGAACTATTCAGCTGTTCGATCTTATCCCTGAGGATCATTTTTTCAGCAGCCGATTTATTTTCCTTTTCGATTAAGTTCTCAATTTCTTTTGCTAATGTTTTATTTCCTTCAGCTGTAGCCTTTGCGCTTTTTTGATTCTCTTCATAAGCCTTGGAAGAGTTGTCAACTGAATCCACCAGAGCATCTGTTGCTTCTCCCAGTTTTTCCGTTTCGCTGTTCAGTCTGTTTGCCTCTGCAGTAGACCGCCTAAACCATTTAACAACGGCAATAGTGGCAGTGACCAATAGACCTATACCGAGCACAACCCAACCAACAGGCCCACTCAATGCCTTCTTAGCCGCTGCTAATGTTTTCACGGCCGCTGTCTGTGCAGCTGTTGCCACTGTCGCTACAGTCAGTTTTCCGGTCAATAGTCCGATAGCTGCTGTACTTAATCCAATGACCCCTGTCTGTTCAGCCTGTGCTAATGTTTGTGCCTTAACTGCTATTGTAAGGGCCTGTTGTGATGCCCGTGCAATAGTCAGTATTTTGTTAGCCCCTTGAATAGCAGCTGTTGTTTTTGTTATTACAGTGTAGGTAGCATAAGCAGCCATTAACCCTGCTATTGCAGGTGACAACACCTTGACAACGGAAGTTGCTGCACTTACGCCTGTGGCAAACCCTTTAACTATGG
>DASRVY010000153.1:0-3305 GCA_035654855.1 Bacillota bacterium
ATTTTATTTAGTCTGCAGCTTTTGCATCTTCTGCACCGAGCCAGGCACACAGTTCTGCCGTGGGTAACCATAAGGTGCCCCCAAGAGATCCATTCCTCTTGCGGGATCAAATTCTGCAAGTCCTCTTCAATCTTCAACGGATTTTCATTTTTCGTGAGTCCCAGGAGTCTGCTTATACGTCCACAGTGAGTATCGACTACAATCGCCGGCTGGCCATAATAATCGGATAAAACCAGATTTGCGATTTTTCTGCCAACTCCGGGCAATTTCAGTAAATTTTCTTCATTGTCAGGTACCTGTCCGTCAAATTCATCGATAATCATAATAGCGCTGTCTTTGATAGCTCTGGATTTATTGCGGTAAATCCCACAGCTCTTTATGATTGACTCAATTTCTTTGACATCTGCAGTACTGCTGTCTTCAATCGTAGGGAAACGATCAAGAAAAACGGGCAATATCTTGTTGACTCTCTCATCAGTACACTGAGCGCCTATAATGCCTCCCAGCAGAAGCCCCCAGACTGAATCAAAGTTTAATGTGCAATCAGCCAAAGGGTGTGTCTGATGCAGCAGAGATATCATCTCAGAAATAATGCAAGGATCCGACTGAAGTTTCAATTTGCTGACAAGGGTCATGGCATGCTTCCCAAGTAGATTTGTAAATTCATAAATCGCTTTTCAGTAGTTCTGTAAAGTCTGACTTGAGTAAGTGTACCGACTGGCTGACTCTTGACAAATTCAGAGTAGGTCTCGTGACTTTTCATGCTCACCCCATTGATAGAAATCAGTATATCGCCCTTCCTGATGCCCGCAATGTATGAAGGACTGCTCTCACTAACACTGGCAACATATAATCCGGCCGGCCATTCCATCAGTTTCAGTAATTTTTCATTTTCTTCGTCTTCAATTGTTATGATGCCCAGCCAGCTCATTGATTCTCTATGGCCCGAATCGTTAAGAATCTCCAAAGCTGCTTTTATTGACGGCGTGGACACTGCATAGCCCATAATATCAGAATAACTGCGATTAAGATGGCTATTATTCAAGCCGATTACTTCACCTGCCAGATTAATAAGCGGCCCACCGGAAGCCTCTTGAGAGATGAAGGCGCTTGTCTGAATCATACTGAGCTTAATACTGTTTTCCAAAACTGTCGGGTGATAAATCGCCGTAATCAATCCTGGCAGCAGACCGCCACTAGACATTAGAACATCATTTTGTCCTATTGCAATTATGGGGTCCCCTACTCCCAGTTCGCTCTCAGTTTCCAGTTCCGCATAAGGCAAACCTGACACATTTTCTATCTGGAACAATGCTAGATCCGTATCTCTTTGAATGCCCTGCAAACTGGCTTCAAAACCTCTCGGCTTGCCGGGAATTACTATGAGGACTTCCGCCTGGTCATATAGACGATCCCCATACGCCAAGGCAAAAGAAAAATTGCTGCTAAAAGTAATAATCTGCCCATCATCAGATATTATCAAGCCTGAGAAAATTGCCATCTTGTCGTTGGTCGAATCAGTACCGGGAAGATATACTTGGATAGAAGCTACCATCTGTGAATACTTCTGAAAGATATCTTTGATGCGTTCGTCAGACAAATATGAAACGGATTTTCCTGATAACGGATCGGTTTCATCAGGATCAGGTTCAGATGTTGAAGTATCCGGATCAACAATATCCGGTCCGGTCTCAGTAGTTGTTGTATCCGGATCGGTAGGCATCACGTATACAGGATCAGTTTCAATTTCCACTTCGTCAGGTCTCTGTGTCGACTTAACTGTGGACTCCCGGGTTTGATTACTGCCGGATTCATTCGGCTTTGAAACAGTCTGCGGCGGAGATGTATAGGCTATAGTTTTTGTTGTTTCTATACTAGCCGTAGCTCCAACAACAGGAGCTGGCTCTTTTGCATTTAGAGGATCTTTATCCTGTATTAATCTATCTGTCACGCCGGGAACAACTATCGCCATCAAGACAAAGGCAGCCAGAGCGAGAACTGAAATAGCCAGCAAAGCTTGTACAGGTTTGTCATTTGCTTTTTTCATAATACTAATTATACATTACAGGGCAGTCTATGGCGCATCCAGAGTAAATGTGAAACGCGCTCCGCCAAGCTTACTGTTACCCGCTTCAATCACTTGTCCATGCGCGTTGATTATGTTGCGGGCTATATACAGCCCCAAACCTGAACCATCAGAATTTCTGGCTTTATCTCCTTTATAGAAACGGTCAAACACATGTGCGATATCGTCCTCTGACAAACCGGTACCGCTATCCTCAATAACTAAATGGTAAATATTGTTTTGTGTGAGATAACTGCTAATCTTGATCTTGCCGTCACGGGGACAAAAACGTATCGAGTTAGCCAAAATATTAACCAATACTCTTTGAATAGCTTCATCGTTGCCGATAACCAGAGAACGCCCTTCCGATGCCAGCTCCAAATCAACTGAAATATTTTTTTCCAGCAGCTGTGTTTCATGGCTGTCCAGTACGTCTTCTACCAGTTCGCAAATATCAAAAACACCCATCGTCATTTGACCTTTTCTCTGAATTGTGGTCATCTCAAACAACTCGTTAACGAGTTTTTGCAATCTTCTGCTTTCTTGTTGTACTATCTTAAGATAATGCTCTCTTTCTTCTTCAAGAATAGTCCCGTCCATCATGCCTTCTACGAAGCCTCTGATAGAAGTAATTGGAGATCTGAGGTCATGAGATATGCTGCTCATAAAGTCAACTCTGTCTTTTTCCTGTTCTTCAAATTTAGCGATCAGCATATTAAATGTTCGAATTAGCAAAATCAAGTCATCATCTTTAATATCATCTTGCACCGGGTCTAACAAATGTTCGTCATTGACATCCGTTTCACTGCCTGAGGGAATAGGCACTCTGGCAGAAAGATCTCCTTTATAAACTCTGTCTGCTGTATTGGCCAGCAAAGAAATGGGACGAGTGATTTCTCTGGATATGAGGAGAATCACGACTAAGGCAAGAAAAAAGGCGATCAAAAACGAGATTGGAACGAGATAATTTTGAAAAAACTCTGTATTAGTTTCTGTTACAAGAGCACGCAGCAATATTATCTCTCCCGCATATGCCCCGGTGAATGAACCCAGAGGGGCGCTGGCAACCATCCAACTGTGATTTTGCGGCAATAATTGGCCAATCTCTGACTGCCTTGCTACTTGACTGTACACCATTTGTGAGTGATTTTGCGCTGCCGGCGGCAGACAATAAAATTGTCTATTTTCTAATGGGTCATCAAGTTTCGCAAAAGTATCGACCGGGATCCCTGTATTATAA
>DASRVY010000154.1:0-3286 GCA_035654855.1 Bacillota bacterium
TTTTATTAGGAAGTTGCCTGGGGATTCCCCGGGCTTCTTCCTATCTAGGGACAAATTGTTCGCAAGAAGACAAGGAGGAATAAATGGCAGAAAGAAAAAGTTTCGAGGAACGTCGTCAACATCTTGCCAATAAGTCTGATGAAGAGCTCTTCCAATATTTCTGGGAGCTCACCGACAAAGTTGTTGAGCCGATGGTTCAGGAAGGACGCGAAAACACGACCCCTGCTGTCGAGCGCAGTATTCTGCTGCGTATGGGCTTTTCCAGTTTGGAAGCCGCCCCGATTGTTAACGGTGTTATGGAGCGCGGCCTGATGGGTAAAGGCTGCGGTAATATTATTTGGCGCCTCAGTAAAAAACTCGATATGCCCTATCGCGAGGTAGGCGTAGGTCTTGCCAATGGCAAGTACTGGGACGAAGTCCCCGGACTGTTTGCGGAGGTGGCACAATGAGTAACGAAAAAGGAAAAGTGGTACCCGCAAGGGAGACTAATATCAAATTAGATCCTGATAAAAAAATTAATCTTAGAGAGATCCTTGACGGCTTAGAAAATTATCATTCTCCCCGCCGTCCTTGGCATTGGCGTGAGAACAGAAATGTCGAGCGCAAGATTGGTGATTTTGTTTATCTGGAAACCTCCGAATCGCTGAAGAATTCAGTGCCGCTGCCGGGCAGCCGTGGTTTTGGCTATATCGACCCCCAGCCCGATTGCGTAATCACAACTGAAATCGCTTCCGGACGTTTTGAAGACGATATCAGACGTATGCGTATGGCTGCGTGGCAAGGTGCCGATCATATCATGGTCATCAGAACGGCCGGTCAGTCACATATTGACTCTCTTCTAGAAGGAACGACTCAGGGCATCGGCGGTATCGCAGTAACTCGTAAACAGTGCCGCGCCACCAGAAGAGCTTTGGATCTGATTGAAGATGAAGTTGGCCGTCCTATTAATTATCACTCATATGTATCCGGTGTAGCGGGACCTGATATTGCTGTAATGTTTGTTGAAGAGGGAGTATCGGGTGTTCACCAGGATCCCCAGTACAATGTGCTTTATCGCAATATCAATATGCGCCGCAGTTTCATTGACGCCTGTGAAAGCAAAAAAGTACTGGCTTATGGCGGCGTAGTGCAGATTGATGGTGCTCATAATGCTAATGCTACCGCTATGGAAGCGTGGAAAGTTATGCCTGAACTGATGGTTCAGCATGCCATTAATACGAGATTCTCAGAAAAGTGTGGAATCCTGGCTGAAAATATTGCCCTTTCCAGTGTGCCTCCTACAGCGCCTCCGGCCCCCTGTATGCGTCTTGACCTGCCTTATGCAGTGGCATTGCGTGATTTCTTCCGCGATTATAAGATCCGTGCGCAGCAGAACACCAAGTACATGGAGTCTGAGACTCGTGAAGCGACGGTCACACATACGCTCAATATGATGATTTCCCGTCTGACTTCTGCCGACATCCAGTCCACAATCACTCCGGATGAAGGTCGTAACGTGCCCTGGCATTATTTCAATGTCAATGCTGTTAATACCGCTCGTCAGGCCTTGGACGGCATGGACGGACTGCGTACGATGGTTGATATCAACCGCGACGGTCCTCTGGGTGATGTTGTAAGAGAGCTAAAAGAGAGAGCAATCCTCTTCATGGAAGAAATTCTTGAAGTCGGCGGCTATTATGACGCGGTTGAAAAAGGATTTTTTGTTGATTCAGCCGAGTATCCTGAGCGCAACAATGACGGTATCGCACGTGAGCTCGATGGCGGTATCGGTATTGGCGCAGTCTATAAGAGAGATGAAGACTACTTTGCTCCTGTCAGCGCTCACTTTGGTTACAATAATGTTCCCGCGGAGTTTGATAAGCCTGAAGATGCAATCGGCGGTGACACTTTCTCTGATCCTTCCAAGATCCAGTTTATCGACGAGCTTGATGAAGGTGACAATGTAAATGTCAGATTAGACGAACTCTCAAAATATGATGAGCACCCCAATCTGATCCGCCCCGAAGTCGAATTCCGTTCTGATGGCGTTATCGTTCTTACCCTCTTGCTGCCTACTGATGAGCGCAGGGCTGAATATGCCGCTATCGCTCTGGGTGAGAAGCTGGGTCTCTCGGATTGCACGGTAATCCACAAACAGGTCATGCATCCTTCCGAAGGCACTTATATAGAAATGAAGGGTATTGTAGGCTTTGATATTGATCTCGATTCTCTGGTTATTCCGGAGAAGATCGAGACTTTATCTGAGAAGGAGATCCGCGCAGATATCCAAGATAAACCGATGACTATTGTGGCGGGTACAGTTGGTGAAGACGAGCACTCAGTCGGTCTTAAAGAGATTATCGATATTAAGCATGGCGGAGTTGAAGGATTCGGTATTAAATACCATTACCTTGGCACTTCTGTCCCGATTGAGAAACTGGTTGACGCCGCAATCGAGGCAAATGCAGATGCTATATTGTGTTCTACTATCATTTCTCATAACGACATCCACTATCAGAATATGAAAAAACTCCACGATACCTGTGTTGAAAAAGGTATCAGAGACAAAGTCATTCTGGTGGGCGGCGGTACTCAGGTGACTAATGAAGATGCGGTGAAGGCGGGCGTGGATGCCGGCTTTGGCCGTGGCAGTCATGGAATTGATGTTGCCAGCTTCCTGGTGAAGAAACGTAGGGAAAAGGAAAATGAAGGTTGATGTTCTGGTAGCCGAAATTGGCAGTACCACAACAGCAGTCAACGCATTCACAGGACTAAACAGCGCTACCCCTGCCCTTATCGGGCAGGGCGTAGCGCCTACTTCTGTGGAATCAGGGGATGTAACTGTAGGTCTGAAAGAAGCGATATCAGATCTCAAGGTCCAACTGGGTGTTAATGACTTAAGCTGGGACCACATGTTTGCTTCCAGCTCTGCTGCGGGTGGTCTGTCAATGACAGTACATGGTCTGGTTTATGATATGACCGTCAAAGCTGCCAAAGAGGCAGCTCTAGGATCCGGAGCGGTTTTGCGGCATGTAACAGCCGGCAAGCTCCGGCGCACAGATATTGCAAGAATTCAACAGATAGCTCCCAAAATTATTCTAGTGGCAGGCGGCGTAGATTATGGAGAACGTGAGACCGCCCTGTATAATTTTGAGATGATTGCCGGCAATGTATCCGGTATACCTATTATCTATGCAGGCAATATTGAGAATCACGATGAAATTCGCTTAATTGCAGAAGAATTCGGCACTGAGGTTTTTTATGTTGAGAATTGCTATCCGTGCATTGACCAGCTCAACATAGAGCC
>DASRVY010000155.1:0-1557 GCA_035654855.1 Bacillota bacterium
CACTCAATTTGACATGAGACACTGCGGCTTCAGTGATAAGCAAGTTTTGGCTGCGGCTGCGTTTGCTCTGCCTATGCTTTTTATGATAAACTTCACGCATGTTGCGCAGTCCATCTTATGGTCTGCGTTTCTTAATCTCCGAAAAAGGAGTTTATTATGAAAACTATACAATTGGCTGATGTTACTTTGCGTGAGATCTCTCATCTGACAGATTCAGGCTTAGGTTTTAATAAAATTATCAAGATTGCCCGGCTGCTGGATCAGCTGCGAGTTGACACTATTGAATGCCCCCCTATCCGGAATGTGCAGGAGGACAGCCTCTTGCTCAAGTCTCTCTCGGCTGTGCTCAAGCAAAGCAGGCTGGCCGTTCCTGTCGGTACCACTGTCGAACAGCTCGAGCAGACTTGGGCTGCTCTGGAAAAAACACCTGATGCTCGTCTTCAAGTATTGCTGCCGGTTTCCGCTGTCATGATGGAATATGAACTGCATTTAAAATCATCGCAGCTGCTGGAGTTGATCAGGACTCTGGTTATGGCGGCCCGCCGCTGTATAGAAGATGTTGAGTTTGTGGCTGAAGACGCCACCCGCGCAAGAGAAGACTTTCTGCAAGAGGCGGTTAATGTGGCTCTGGATGCCGGAGCAAACAAAGTGACCTTCTGTGACCGACAGGACGGATATCTGCCTGACGAGTTTTCCGCCTTCATAAAAAGACAAATGACAAATGTGCCGCGCTTAGGGGGAATTCCGGTAGGAGCCCAGTGTGCCAGTAATGTAAATCTGGCTGAAGCTAATGCGCTGGCGGCCCTTGATGAAGGCGTATCGGTTCTCAAAACCAGCCCGATTGGCGCTGCAGGCATATGCAGCACAATAAATCTCTCCCGACTGGAAAGACTGCGCAGTGATCTGCAAATTAAGACCGGGCTGGAAACGACTTTGGCGGAACATCTGGCCGACCGGATTCTGGTGCTGACAACTCCTGATTCTGAACGCAGTCCTGCAGCAGTGAGCGGTAAAGGTCTGCCGGAAGCTGCCTCTACGGAATCAGAACATGTTTTCACCGGCGAGGACGGCGCCGATACCATCAGCGCAGCAGTTGGGCAATTGGGTTATTCTCTCAGTGCTGAGGATCATGCCAGAGTTTATGAATCTTTCCTGGAAATTGCCGCCGTCAAACCGGTCAGCCTCAGTGAGCTGGACGTGATTGTCGCTGAGACATCCATGCAGGTAAGCCCAACCTACACTCTCGAACACTATGCTGTAACTGAAACCAGCGCCGGATCCTTCTGTCAGATCAGACTGAGTATGGAAAGTGAAATTCTTGAAGGACTTGGCTCCGGCAACGGGCCGATAGACGCTGCTTTCAGCGCTATCGAGCGCATTGTAGGACATCGCTTCGAGCTGGACGACTTTCAGATCAAAGCTATAACCCAGGGACATGAAGCCTTAGGCGCGGCTTTTATCCGTCTGCGTTATAAAGGATTGCTCTTTTCCGGATCGGGCCTGTCCACTGATATAATCGGATCAAGCATCCGCGCTTATGTCAACGCTTTGAACAAA
>DASRVY010000156.1:0-12805 GCA_035654855.1 Bacillota bacterium
GCTCCGGAGATAGTTGATCTGGCACCCACTATACATGCGCTCAATCGTCTGCGCACAATCGGCAATAGTCTAAGCAGTCTTTTTCCGCTCCTTGGGACGAGCGAAACAGAATTCCCCGGCTGCGATCTGCTTGGTACCCCCGTAAGTGAGCGGGATTTGCTGCGTGCGCCGCACTTCATCGGCACACGCAAAACGCTGGATAAATTTTTGGCAAATATCGGCTCGCTGATCTTCTCTCTGGGACAGTTTCTAGATGTTTTTCAGGAATGGGAATACCGAAGTGAAATACAAAAACTGTGGTTCGAACTCAATTTTTATCTGCGTGTAGCCGAGTGTTTTTACGACAAGAATTATATTACTATGGCTCGCCAGGTCTCCGAAGACAATCTCATAATCGGGCAGCTTTGTCTCGATGCAGCCGTAAACATCACTGAGAAATATTATCAGCGCTATCCGGTAATTTTTTTCTCCGCGACCTTCAGCCCAATTGATTATTATCAGCGGCTATTATATTCCAAAAATCAGGAGGAGCCCGCAGATCGTCTGCTGCTCCCCACACCTTTCGCCCCGGAAAACAGATTGGTGTTGGCAGTAGATACCTACTCCGTGCGCTATAAAGATCGGGCTGAATCGATTAGACCGCTCCTCAATTTGATCTTGCAGGCTGTGGCCTTGCGTCCCGGGAATTATCTAATTTTTTGCCCTTCCTTCACCTATCTAAAACAAGTTGTCGGCACACTGAAGCATCTTGAGGTTCCCGCAGACTGGCAGATCATGGTACAAAAGCCTAATCTCAGCGAAACCCAAAAGCAAAAATGGCTGACGCGTTTTCGCGCGCCGGCAGCCAACCCATTGCTGGCTTTCGCCTGCATGGGCAGTATTTTCAGCGAAGGAATCGATCTGATCGGCGAGCAGCTGATAGGAGTCTTTGTCATCGGAACCGGACTGCCGCGCCCCTCACCAGAGCGCGAATTGATGCGCCAGTATTATGAGCAAGAATTTGGGGACGGCTTCCACTACGCCTACACTTTCCCGGGCTTTAACCGGGTGATGCAGGCGGCAGGTCGCCTGATCAGAGATGAATCGGACCGTGGAATCGTAGTTTTACTGGATGATCGTTATTCGCGGGAAGACTATCTGGACTTGCTGCCGGAGGATTGGCTTGCAGTGCATGCGCATGATGATGAGGAAACAATCAACTATATTAAAGAGTTCTGGGACAAATTCTAGTTCTCTTCTTCACAGGATGTCTTCTCCAGAATATTGTCAAAACCATCAAGCAGCTTGAGACGGCTGTAATTCTTTTCCATTTTTTCTTCCAAATATCTCTCGATAAAACAAAATAGCTCTGACCTGATCCTGTCACTGACCGTGAAATTAAACAGCAAAGCGTAGTCTGTCTGGACGATGTAGAGAAGGGCGGAGATAGCAGCATAAGAGAGATAGATACTATTTTCTGACTTGTGCCCGGGGCAGATAAGTCCCGACTCCCGGAATCCAAAATAAGCGCCTTCATCAATATCTGCATGACAAAGTACGCAGTCATTTAGCCAGGGGGCATAGCCAAGATCAGACAACAAACGCAAAGCGGCGATTTGTACCGCCAACATAGGATCCTCGCTGCTGCATAATTCGTACAAAGTGTAAGCCCACAGTTTGTACACTCCGCTTTCACTGACTCCTTGTACCAGAGCATCAAGCGTCACTTCACTTAAATGAGCGGCGGAGGCAAGTCTCGTAATATCCTGAGAAATCGGCAGAAACGGCTCAATCAGTTCACCTCGGTCAACCGTGCAGCGTTCTCTGTAGACGAAAATCTCATATTCACACAATACAAAGGGCATTGTTACTGCCTGAAGCCGGCTTTTCCCGCTGGCAGCTCCATAGGCCATAGCCACAATAAGTCCCTGCTCCTCAGTCAACAGGTGCAGCAATCTGTCCTTCTGGCCGAAGGCTTTAGATTGCAGGACAAAAGCTTTGATCCGCTGATGGCTCATGTTAAGTTCCGGCTCTCAAAATCCAGTTCCCTCAGATGATGAGTCTTATTGCGCCAGTCAGCGCGTACTTTGACAAAGAGGGTGAGATCGACAGGACAGCCAAGCATCTTTTCAATATTCTCTCTGGAATTAATGCCGATATTTTTGATCATATTTCCGCCCTTGCCCAGCAATATCCTTTTGTGGCTATCTCTCTCTGTCAAAATAATGGCATTGATTTTAACCCGGGTGCGCTTCCCTTCAGCATCATACTCTTCGTCGAAGGACTCGATCATTACTGCTGTCCCGTAGGGCAGCTCCTCTTGCAGGCGGTAGAGAATAGATTCGCGGATCAATTCTGCGGCCAGCATTCTCTCCGTCTGATCTGAGTAATTCTCCTCCGAGTACAATGGCTCTGACAGGGGCAAAGCTTTCTTAATTTCGCTGATCAAAATATCTACACCTTCGCCGCTCTTAGCTGAAACAGGCACAAAAGATTTTATCTCATAATTGCGGTTAAAGACGTCGATCAGGGGCAGCATCCCTTCTTTCGCAGCAATATCCGTTTTGTTCAAAATGATTATAATCGGTTTTTTTAATTCTTCAGCCTGCTTCAACAGCTTGTGCTCTATGGTGTCTACAAAGGGTTTGAAGCCGGCTTCAATCATCAGACAGACAACATCCGCCTCCAGCAATGCCTGTTCAGCAGCCTTGAGCATGAGCTGTCCCAATCGGTTAGAAGGCTTGTGTATTCCGGGAGTATCGAGCAGGACAATTTGCGCATCCTCGTCAGAATAGACGCCGCGGATCATTTTTTGTGTCGTCTGTGGTTTGGGCGAGATAATGGCGATCTTTGTGCCGATTAAATAGTTAAGGAGTGTAGATTTACCCACATTGGGGCGGCCAATGATTGCCACATAGCCGGCTTTGAAATTCCCGGAAAAATCTTCAGCTGAGTCCAAAAAATCAGAGGCGGCTTCCCTCTGTGAATCGGAGTTGGATTTCATTCGCAAATCTAAGAAAGAATCCTCAGGCGATTCGTGTGGAGCCCTCTCAATCGAATCTATATCAGCAGCATCCGGCGAATCGAGAAGAGATCCATCCCGCAGGCTGTGTGGAGCCCTCTCAGTCGAATCTATATCAGCAGCATCCGGCTCAATCAAATTCGGATCATCAGCCACATCAAAATCCAGCTCCCGGATAATGCTGTTTTGCAGGGAAAACATCCCGATTTCCTCAGCTTCATCGCTGTGGTCAAAACCCAACAAATGCAGGCAGCCATGCACTGTAAGCAGAACCATTTCCTCTCGCAGGGAGCGTCCCGGTCTTGTTGCCTGCTCGGCTGCTCTTTCCGGGCAAATGGCTATGTCTCCCAGATGAACCAGTTCCTTTTTGCCAACTATTTCCACATCCCAAACGTTGAGTTTTCCGCTCAGGACTCCTTCTTTGACAGGCAAAGAAGGAAAAGAAAGCACATCAGTAAGCACGTTGCTGTACATATATTCGCTGTTAAGCGCCTTCATCGTCTCGCTGTCTGCTAACAAGATGGTTATTTGGAGGGTCAATCCTGCAGCGATAAGTTCTGCAGTCAAGGGGAAGTAGGCCAAGGTTTTGTCAGCCGCAGCTTTTAGCAGAGTCTTTATTGTCCCGTCGACCGGGTATTTAGTATCGCTTTCAATTTGAATAATTATTGATGAATTCAAGTTGTCACTGCCCTCCTGAACTGTCATAAACCGCTCCTCCGGTCACGATTAACAGCAAATCACAAACGACGCCCGCAATATCGCTCTCTGATATATCGCAAACAGCACCGCACCGGCGAAGTCTTCAATATCGAGTATGAATCTAAATAGTCGCAGGTTCAGGCTGTCTCTCCGGATAGGCAATCCTCTGGTGGAAATGACCGGCATACACGTGCAGGAAGGAGAGGATTATAGTCTCTACTTGAGCAAAAGACAAACCTGACTTGATCAATTGGTTCTGATCCGTCTTGGTCTTTACTATGCGCCTGATTAATTTCTCCGCGCCCTCGATATCTTCAGGATTGACTGAACGCATGGCGGCTTCCACAGAATCCGCCAGCATTACGATAGCTGATTCCTCGCTGTCCGGCACCGGCGTCTGGTAGCTGTATGATGCCGTCGAAGGAACCGGTTTGCCATCTGCTTCCGCCATGTCGCAGGCCTTATGATAGAAGTATTCCAGGACGGTCGAGCCATGATGCTGCGCAATAATATTTAGGATCGGCTGAGGCAGTCTGTATTTCTTACCCAGCTTGACACCGTCGGACGGATGTCTTGTTATTGTTTTACTGCTTTCCAGAGGAAGCATTCTGTCATGAGGGTTGTCGCCATCCTGATTTTCAGTAAAGGCCATAGGATTCTCCAGCTTGCCGATATCATGAAAATATGACCCTACCCTGACAATCATAGTATTAGCGCCGATGGCTTCCGCTGCGGCTTCAGCAAGATTGGCAACCATCATTGAATGCTGTGATGTCCCCGGCGCTTCGATAAACAGACGCCTTAAGAGTGGATGGCTGGTTTGCGACAGCTCAATCAGGCGCAAGGGAGATACAGTATTAAAGATCATTTCAAATACCGGCATAAAGCCAATAGCGACAATCACGGAGAACATACTGCTCAGGGCTGCCTGCAGCATATGTGACAGCATGGTATCCCAAGTCTCGTGCGATAGAAGGCCATAAACAGCACTCATGCCCAAAGTGACAAAAGTGGTGGCGAGGATTATTTTTGCATAATTGTCATGCCTGCTGATACCTTTGGTATACAGCGCTGCAATCAGGCAGCCTGCCAAAGCGGTCATCGGGAAGGCTACTTCGAATCCGGTCATGGGAATTATCATGACAATAAGCAGTGCGGAAACTACCGAAGCGGTACGGAAACCAAAATATGCAGCAAGTACTACTGCGGCAAAATAGACCGGAGGCGCCAAGGAATTGCTCTGTGCTAAATAAATGGAAGCTAACATCGGAAGCAGGACAGCCAGCATCAGAGCAAGAAGATTGCGCGGCGAATCGGCCATTTGCGGGTGATAGCGTCTGAAATAGGCTGTACCGATAGAGGAAAGCAAAACAACCAGAAATAAGTTTCCTAATAGACGGAGACCGTCGATTCCCTGATTTCCTGTCAGATCCAGATCCAGCAGCATTTGCCAGGTATCTTCAGTAATCATGTCCCCTTTTGAAACGATTCGGGCGCCTCTATTTACCATCACAGGATTGTTAATCACCCTGTCATAAGCCGCCTGACGTGAATTGACAGTTGCTTCTTCATTGGGGATGACATTAGGCTGAAGGAGCAATTGCAGGGTCTCTCCTACCAAAGCCGTATCGTCGGCGTAATACTCACTATTCTCTCTTAGTGTCTTAATCGCCTGATTGATAGCCAGACTGAGCTGCGTCTGGTCGAGGGAATCGGACATAATTGCTTCCGCCTGAGTCTGCAGCAAATCAATAAAATTGTTGAGGCGGGTTTCCGACATCTTCATCAGTTCTTGCGCGTCTGCGGCAGGGAGAGTAATTCCTAAGGTTTGGTCCAGCTCCGAAATCAGAGTGGAAGCCGAAATTTGGAATTCAGTTTCTGTCGGCTGCCTCAGATCAATCGCTCCTGTGCTATCGGTGCTGTCCTCCCCCGGTTTGCCCTGAGCGTCTTCTCCCTCGGAGTCGGGAGTATCTGCTTCCGGCAGCTGCACTTTGTAGATCGCGTCTCTTCTCGCGCCAACCATCTCGACAAAACGATTTACATTGGAAATTGCAGCCGTACTTGCCTGCTCGGATCGCATCATAACCGTTTGAATCTCTGCCTGCGCTTGAGCCGCTCTTTTTTGCGTTTCAATTTTATCTGCGATCGCCCGCGGCGCATTAATATCGTAGTCACTGATATCGCCGACATTGAGATCATAATTCTCCGGCATCGAGCCGAAGTAAATCGACATGGTGAAGACGATAATCATCAAGAGCAAGATTGCCATAGTGAGTATCTTATTTGTCTTCATCTTTACCCACGCTTTCTGTATTGTTTTTTATTATGTGCCGCCTCATACGCCCGAATTATACGTTGAACCAGAGGGTTGCGCACCACATCACGCTGGGTCAACCTGATCGTGCCCACACCTTCAACCTTGTTAAGCAGATTCGCTGCCTCTTCCAGCCCGCTTCTGCGGTCAGGCGGCAGATCAATCTGAGTTATATCTCCGGTCACCACTGCTTTGGCATGAAAACCGATCCTGGTCAGGAACATCTTCATTTGCTCTCTGGTTGTATTCTGCGCCTCATCGAGAATAATGAAGGCGTCATCCAGTGTTCTTCCCCGCATATATGCCAAAGGTGAGACTTCGATTAAACCTTTCTCCATGTTCTTCAGATAAGAGTCCGTTCCCATCAAATCATTGAGAGCGTCATAGAGAGGGCGCATGTAAGGATCGACCTTGTCCTGAAGCGCGCCGGGCAAAAAACCCAGCTTTTCGCCTGCCTCCACAGCCGGGCGTGTGAGAATAATTCTGGATACATTATGTTCACGAAAAGCCTTTACTGCCATCGCGACAGCCAGATAGGTCTTACCCGTGCCTGCGGGTCCGATGGCAAAAGTTAATTCGTTTTTTTCAATCGCTTCGACATATTTTTTCTGACCGAAGGTTTTGCTCAAAATTGGCCTGCCCTTGGCATTGACACAGATTATATTCGGTGAGAATTCTTCAAAAACAACTTCCTGCTCACCGCTCCTGACAGCGTCTATAAGATAGCGCACTAATTGCTCAGTCAGGGGATGTCCTGCCTTATGCAGTTCCTCCATCTTGGCATATAGTCGTATAGCTCCATCAATATCCGACTCATTTTCGCCGCGGATAACCAAACCGTCAACGGTCGTATCTGTTTCGACCATAAACAGTTCATCAACCAGTTTGGCATGGCCGTTAAAAGCTCCCATCACCGCCATACCGGCGCCTATATAATCAAATGAAATCTTTTTTTCCATATAAAAGCAGTATATCTTTACTCAACAGGCAACAGCAAATCTTTTTGGTAAGATATTCGATCCTCACTGAGAGCCGGAATCACAACCTTATTTTCATGCTTGATTGTAATCGTCCAATTTTCGCCGGTCAGCTCTTCAAGAAGAACCGACTTAACATTCTCCAGATAAGGGATGACGTAATTATCAATAGTATCCGGCTCAACAATAGACTTAATTTCAAATGTGCTGTTGCGGTCGAAACGCACGCCGTTGATCACTATCTGATCATCGACTGCCCTGATCTCAGTAGTAGATACTTTACGCTCTCCATTAATCGATACAGCCTGAGCCCCAAGTGAAGCCAGCTCATTTATAAACTGGCGCAAGACTGAGTCGCGCATTCTGGCCGGTGCTTTACAAGACAATGTGATAACAACCCCCTCATTTTCCACTTTGCGCAATCCCGCGAATATAGCGTAACTCTCTTTTTCCTCAATAATTTGAGCGATGGCCCCTGCCTCAGAACCGCTCAGTTCATTTTCCAGCGTACGTATATAGTTATAAAGCTGATCATTGCGCTGATCCAATTCTTGATTCTTTTTCTGGTATTCAATCACGGAATTCTGCAATTCCTGCAAGCTGTCTCTCGATCTGGAGCGCCTGTTAAGGCCTCTCATTTGCAACGCCAGCAAAATCCCCAGAACTACACAGATAATAATGACAAAAATACTGCGGCCATATTTAGTCCTCACTGCGCGTTACCTCCAATTGCGTAATAAAACTCCTGTAATCATCATAGTCCGAAAATGACGGCACTATGATCTGCTCTTTTTCTATAGTCATTCTAACCCCAACATCAAGGCTTGTTATTCTTTGTAAGTATCTGTCGGCTTGCAGGGTTTCCTCCATATCCTCCGGCGGTCCAATGGCCAAGATAACATACGGCGGAGTCATTCGCCTCGAATAACAGCGTATGGTTGGCCCTATGCAATAAATCTGCGGCAATGCTGTTATTCTGATATCGTTAAACGACATTGCCCTGGCGCCTGATTCGGACAAAAGATTTAGCACATGAGTTATAGTTCCGTCATGAATCAGCGAATCAGAACTGTCTGCCAGCGCGTCATAATCCTCTTTGTCTTGTAAAGTAATCTTAAGGCCTTTACCGGTGACTGCTTCCTGGCCGGCCAGGAGTCTGGCTTCCTCAAGTTCTGCCAGTAATTCGGGGCTTGTAGTATCCAGGTCAAGAGAATTAAGCAGATCGCGCCTTTCGTTCTCAAGAGCCTTTTGCTGTCGAAGTAAGGCATTATTATTGACAATGAGAGAGTTCAGTTCGTTTTCTGAATTTTCATAGAGTCTGTAGAACTCGTCATCCTCGCTTTTCTTGCCGATATTATTAATTAGGGAGGCAATAGAAATACCGACGATTATGAGCAAAACAAACAGGAGCCAGTAGGATTGATTACTCAGATCAGTTCTGACCTTATCCGCTGCACTGTTCTTTGTATTCCTTTTTATTGTCTTAGTATTTCTCTTTGTATATATATCCTTCACAGTGTTTGTGCTTTCTTAACCTTCGCCGCGCATATATTCCATCGCGGATGCAAAATCTGCCGGCAGTTTTGAAGTTAAATTTATTGTTTCTCCTGTTCTTGGATGCACGAATTCAAGACAGTAGGCATGCAACAACTGTCCCTTGGAAAAAATACCCGGCCACTTCATTCCGTATAGAGTATCACCGACAATCGGATGACCGATATAGGACAGATGAACTCTAATTTGGTGAGTCCTGCCACTGATTAGCTCACAGCGCAGATGTGCTCCCCGCAGAGCCTGCTCAATCACATCAATCTTTGTTATCGCCGGCTTTCCTGAGCTGATCACCGCCATGCGCTGGCGGTGATTGGGATCACGGCCGATAGGCGCATCAATGACGGATGACGCTGCTTCAAGTTTGCCCCAGACAACCGCTTGATAGTATCTCTTCAACGTGCGTTTTTCCAGCTGAGAAGCTATACTGCGGTGCGCCTCGTTATTTTTAGCCACTATCATAAGTCCTGTCGTGTCTTTATCCAGACGGTGCACGATTCCCCGGCGATCCTCACCCTGGACATCAGACAAATCATCATCGCAATAGGACAGTAAAGCATTAACCAAGGTGTGGTCCCGGACGCCGGCTGCCGGATGAACGACCATCCCCTTAGGCTTATTCAGTACTAAGATATCAGCGTCTTCATATACAATATCTAATGTAATATCTTCAGCTTGAGGCATCGTCTTAACAATCTCTTCTCTGATCACAAATACATCACCGACAAAAACCGCCTGAGATGCTTTCACCGGCTTGTCATTGAGCGTGACTCTGCCGTCCTCAATCAGCTTTTGGACAGCGGTGCGAGACATATCACTTTGCTCAGCCAGCCATCTATCCAGCCGGGGCGCATCCTCCGATGCCGGAATAGTGTGGATTATCATTCATTATCACCTTTTCCCGGAGGGCAGCATCCTGCCAGCTCAAAAGAAAAGTCGCGGTCAATCAACAAAAATATTATCGCCAAAATTACTCCAACTGTGACAAAGGAATCAGCCAGATTAAATGTTGGAAAGCGATAGGAGCCGAAGATGAAAGAGAGGAAGTCTGTAACTCTCCCCAATCTGACCCTGTCAACAAGATTGCCAATACCCCCGGCAGCGATTAAAAGCAAAACCAGTTTGGCCTTAAAACCCCGGCAGCGCTGCAGATAATACAGCACTACAACGCTGACAGCAAGCGAAACGACAGCAAGCGCAGCCGTGCCCCAGCTATGCTCAGCCAGCAGATTCCATGCCGCTCCGGTATTAGAATCCCATTGCAAATTGAAAAAGCCGGGTATTATTTCAACAATCAGCCCGTCAACCAGATACCTGTCCGCCATGGTTTTAGAAAACAGGTCTAAGGCTACAAGTATTAAGACTGTTCCTACGGCCATATAATAAGATCCTCCAATCCTGCGTAAGGGTTGTCACAATTGATTCCGACAATACCCTCGATGCGATCGCTGAAACAAATCACATTGCCGGGCAATGCCAGACCGATCACGTCGGCAGCGTCGGCTAATTCCGCCAGCGCCATCGTCGTGGCCAGCAAGGAGACATATTCTGTCTCTGGATTGCTCTTCATTGTAGCAGAAGACTCAAGGCGCAGCCGTTTCCAATATGCCTCTTTTAAAATTGTCAATGATTCATCCGCAGCGGCCGTACCCAACAAATACCGATAAAACAAAAACGGTTCCGGATAATCTTCCGAGGAAATGACAAGCTCCACAGCCGTGGTTGTAGGAATCTCTGTCGGGTCGTAAGGTTTTGTTGAAGTCGCTTCCGTCGCGGTACTTATGGTTTCTTCGGGGAGAACGATCACATTAGGATCAGGTGTAGGCGACGGAGTCTTTGTGGCGGCCGAGGTCTCCTCTATATCCTCTGTCTCCTTTGTCTCCTCTTCCGGCATCAGGCTCTCCCCTTCTCTAACGACAGGGATATCATGCATCCTCAACTCGCGCCTTATTTGCTCTCCAATGATCGTTGTGTAGTTTTGCTCCGGCCAGGTAAAGAGGAGTGCTCTCACCGGCTCAGCTTTGAGTAGGGATAAAGAAGCGTCCGCAGTCAGCTCTTCCAGCGTCTCCTTAACAGCTGAGATCTGCGGCAAAAAGGGATGAATGCCCTTTTCAGGCTGCGGCGAATAAACCCATCCGCCTGCCGGCATGTCAGTAGTCAGATTAGAGCGTAGAAATGCCTTCATCACTGCATTATAGTAATCCTGGCTGCTCAACGGCCCACTCTCAGTATGCAGCTGCAAATAAGCGAACTGACCGTTAGGCAGCTTTCTGCTGCGGATATCTTTTACTCCGCCATAGCGCGGCCAGGATGAAGAAGATAAAAGCAAGAGATCTATATCCCCGCTGACAAAGCCCTGCATCGCTGACGCGGCGGAATCATAGACATTCACTAAGACTGTCATCTCCCGTTCCCCGCTAGTCTGAGCGAGTTTTAATTCACCGGTTATTTGAAAATCTTCACAATACCATTTGCCTGTGCCGGGCGGCAGCTCCCACTGTGTTCCCCGGGTGTTCTTGGCCGGTATTATGGGGGTATTGAGAAAATCCGGCAAATTATCACATCTCTCGGACAGGTGAATTTCAACGCTGTCTTCACCTGCCACTACATTGCTGATGGATTGGATTGCGTCCTCGCGGGGCAAGAATATCAACTCGCTTACATCGTCTATCTCTTCACCGCTGCTCCATAGAGATTCAGTTCCTTCTTCTGTCCCAGAATCAGGCACTCCTCTGTCATCGCTTTCATCGCCCTCTCCGGTTTTCTCCTCTTCTTTTGTCTGATCAATATCGCCTTCTTCTTCAAAGTCAATTTCAGGCTCAGGAACGACACTTTCCGGCTCTCCCGAATTTTGGTCTTCAGCTCCTGAAGTTGTTTCTCCATTTGAGTCATCAGAATCATTATTCGCTGTCGGCACATCGTAGTCGCCCACAGTTTCATTATCTTCCGGGTCTGTATTCAGCCAGCCCCGATTGTCTTTCCAGCCAAGTATGGATGAGCGCACATCCTCTGCTTCCAGAGCGGTGCCATCACTAAAATAAATATCCTGCCTGAGATTAATTTTGAGGATCAGTCGGTTTTGGGACCAGAGATAATCTTCGGCAATTACCCCCTCAAGATATCCTGTGTCGCTGAGAGTGAACAGCGGCTGATAAAGCAGACTGTAAATTCCCTTTTGGGGCACTGTTGCCGGCAGCAGCGGGCTGTAAGATGCCGGTTTCTGCCACCAAAGCCTAAGCGTACCGGTTCCGGGCTCAGTGCTGACCGATGCTTCGGGCAGCTCCTTATAGCTTTGTGTGGAAACATTCGCCGTGGAATTTGTCTCTTCGCTTGACGCCACGGGAGTACAGGCGGCCAGCAGATTGAGAAGCAGTACAAAAAGCAACACAGCGGCTAAAGAAAAACTGCCGGCACAAAAGCTTAAACTATTGCCGGAATGGAAACTTAAGCGTCTTCGTCTATATCTAAAATGAATATTTTCAGTTTTTTTAATCATAAGTCATCGACTTTAATATTGAGTCTTTCGATCGACCTTGCCTGGCCGCAGCTTGCGTCTACCTTGATGAGCACACCCTGGATATAAATATTTCCGCGCTGCAGCTGATAAGGTGTCGGCAGATGCGTGTAGAAACGCCGGACAGCCTTCTCCTTGTCCATGCCGATCACGCCGTCCATGCTGCCGGTCATGCCCATATCAGTGATAAAAGCTGTCCCGGAGTTCAAAATCCTTTCATCTGCTGTCTGCACATGAGTATGCGTGCCGCAGACGGCGGTCACCTTCCCCGCCATGAAATAGGCAAAGGCGCCTTTCTCTGCGGTAGCTTCAGCATGAAAATCGATCAGCGTTATCTTAGGCTTTGTCTGTTCAATCAATGGCTGGAAACAGCGATCCATAAAATAGAAAGGATTGTCGACCCCCTGCATGAACACCTGACCTAAAAGATTAATGACCAAAATATTGCCAAATTCGCTGTTTTGGCAGCTATAACCGCTGCCGGGCCAAGCAGGTGAGCTGTTCCAGGGTCTTATAACTTCGGGGAATTCGTCCGCCTCTTCCAGCCAGGATTTTTGCCCCCAGGCATGGTTCCCCAGAGTGATTACGTCAACCCCCGCCTCGAGCAAACTGCGCGCAATCTTGGCATTTATGCCTTTGCCTCCCGCAGAATTCTCAGCATTGGCAACGCAAAAATCAATCTCATTATTTTCCCTGTAGGCCGGAAGCCAACTAATTACCGCATCCCTGCCTGAGCGGCCGACTATGTC
>DASRVY010000157.1:0-1077 GCA_035654855.1 Bacillota bacterium
CAATGTATCCGGTATACCTATTATCTATGCAGGCAATATTGAGAATCACGATGAAATTCGCTTAATTGCAGAAGAATTCGGCACTGAGGTTTTTTATGTTGAGAATTGCTATCCGTGCATTGACCAGCTCAACATAGAGCCCACCCGCATAATCATACAAGATGTTTTCGAAAAGCACATAATTCATTCTCCGGGAATGGAAAAGATTCATGAAATGGTTGACGGCACCATAATGCCTACTCCGGGAGCGGTTATGCAAGCGGCCAAGATGGCATATGATACATTTGAAGATTTGGTAGTCCTTGATGTTGGCGGAGCCACTACGGATGTCCACTCCGTGACAGAGGGAAGCCCTGCGATTCAGATGATATTGATGTCTCCGGAACCTTTCGCCAAAAGAACAGTTGAAGGCGATCTCGGCGTTTTTGTCAGTCGCAGGAATATTCTAGATCAACTTTCTGAACGAGAGTTGAATGAGTCCTTTCCTGACAGAGAGTATTATTTGAAGAATTCTTCTGAGATACCCAGCGATAATGGAGAAATCGATTTTGTCGAACGACTTACAGTGGCCTGCTGCAAGTTGGCGCTAAAAAGACATGCCGGCAATATGACAGAGCTATATACCGCGCATGGCCGAAAAGTAACAGCTGTTGGCAAAGATCTTACAGCGGTCAAGACAATTATTGGCACCGGCGGTGCCTTAACCAGACTTCCGCACAGCAAAGAAATATTGCAGAGTCTGCGCGTTCGTGAAGTAATTAAGGAATTGTACCCCACGACGGATGCAGTCGTAAAAATCGATCATGAATATATCATGGCTTCATTGGGGGTTTTGTCCACACAATTCCCCGAGGCTGCGATTCTCTTGCTGCAACAATCAATGGAAGCTAAAGACTGAGAAAATTTTATTCTGCCGGGAGGAAATATGAAAAACCCAACATTATATATTGATCGCCAAAAGCTTATGCATAATGTCCGAAGCATGCTAAAATTGGCCGAAAAAAATAACATCCAAATCCACTTCGTCACTAAAGTCTTCTGCGCGTTCAAACCAATGGTGGAAGCTATGGTGGAGGC
>DASRVY010000158.1:0-12228 GCA_035654855.1 Bacillota bacterium
GATTAATTATGCTAGTAATAATATCCCTCTAAATTCAGTGTTTCTAGGAATAGGTACTAACTTAGGTGACAAAAAGAAAAATATTGAACTAGCATTTGATAAAATAGAAGAGCAGATAGGGAATATTACTTCCATATCTGCTCTTTATTTATCAAAACCACAAGGTTTTGACTCAGAAAACCTTTTTGTTAATTGTGCAATTCATATACAAACACCCTTAAAACCTACAGAAGTCCTTTCTGAAACTCAATCTATTGAAAAAGATATGGGGCGAAAGGATAAATCAGAGGATATTGGATATGCCGATAGAATTATTGATATTGATATTTTGTTTTACAATAATCTTATTATAAATAATAGCTCGACATTGATAATACCTCATCCTCATATTCAAGAACGTGACTTTGTACTAAAGCCATTATCTGAGATAGCTCCAGATCTTATTCATCCAGTTTTCAACAAAAGTATAGAGGAACTGTTGAATAATATTTTGTAACTCATAATAAATTAGAGTTCTGCTATCATAAACTAAGCTGAATTTCTTTTATCTACTCCTTTTTTATTTTTAAATAAAAACAGTTTATTTTTAAACTCAATGTTGTTGAAACTGTTATACTATCACACAATTACTCCTTTTATATGTTTCTCAATAATCCATTAAATAAATTCAATGTCGGTTATGCTTTAAGTGGAGGTGGTTCAAGAGGTTTTGCTCATTTAGGTGCAATTAAAGCTCTGGAAGAACGCCTTATAAAACCAGATATTATTGCTGGAACAAGCGCAGGCGCTCTTGCAGGAGTGTTGTACGCGGATGGCTTCGCTCCTGAGGAAATTTGTGAAATGTTTACTCATACTAAGTTTAAACAATTTATTGAATTAACTTTTCCTACCACAGGTCTTTTTCGTCCCACAGGATTATACGATTTCTTGAAGAAAAATTTACGCTCGAATACCTTTGAGCAACTTAAGACACCCTTCATTGCGGTAGCAACTGACTGGGATAAAGGAACTACTGTTAATTTCTCAAATGGAGATAAGCTGATTGATTCTGTTGTAGCATCGTGTTGTGTACCTTTAATTTTTTCACCAATACAAATAGATGATCGTACATATGTAGATGGTGGAATTTTCAAAAATCTCCCTGCTTCCACAATTAGGAGAAAGTGCAGAGTTCTTTTTGGAGTAAATGTCTCGGTAGCTATGCCTCCAGAAGAGAAACATAATTTAAAATACATTGCCGAAAGGACATTTAATATGATGTCCATTTCAAATACCATTGCAGATAAGAAGCTGTGTGACGTATTAATTGAAGTTGAGGGGATCGAAAATTATTGGATGTTTAATTTATCGGATATTGATACTATTTTTAAAAAGGGTTATGAGTGTGCAGTAAACACGATGAAAGAGAGAAAAGTAACCAATACAATTGTTAAGTCTAAGGTGTTGAAATTATTGAACATAAATAAAGATAATGGATAGAAATAAGATCATAATATATCAGGTATTACCACGTTTATTTGGGAATAAGAAAAATAAGAACAAATGGAATGGTAATATAAATGAAAATGGAACTGGGAAATTCAACTACTTTACAAATAGAGCACTAAGTGAAATTAGGAAAATGGGGTTTTCACATGTATGGTACACAGGAGTGATTGCACATGCTTCACAAACAGATTATACATCATATGGAATACCAAAACAATATCCCGAGATTATTAAAGGGATAGCTGGATCACCATATGCTATAAGAGATTACTATGACGTTGATCCTGACTTAGCAGTTAAAGTAGAAAACAGAATGAAGGAGTTTGAAAACCTCGTATCACGTACACATAAAAATGGAATGGATGTAATAATCGATTTCGTACCCAATCATTTAGCACGTGACTATAAGTCAACTATGAAACCTGCTAGCACTACTGAGTTTGGAGCTGATGACAATATATCTCATGGTTTTTCACCAGCTAATAATTTCTACTATA
Source organism: Bacillota bacterium (assembly GCA_035654855.1). Classification (GTDB taxonomy): domain Bacteria; phylum Bacillota; class Clostridia; order Saccharofermentanales; family DTU023; genus UBA1046. The sequence continues at coordinate 1,986 of DASRVY010000158.1, forward strand.
TTCCAAATGAAGAGTTAGACCTTAGTTTACTACCTTTTAGTCAAAAAGATGTAGAATATACAGAAAAGCCAGCAAAAGTTACTGGCAATGATTGCTTTACACATCAACCGTCAAAGTTTGACTGGTATGAAACAGTTAAGTTAAACTATGGAGTAGATTATCAAAATAAATACAATGCTCACTTTTCACCAATTCCTAACACCTGGATCAAAATGGAGAATATACTTTTATTTTGGGCTGAAAAGAAAGTAGATGGCTTTAGATGTGATATGGCAGAAATGGTTCCGCTTGAATTTTGGAAATGGGTTATTCCAAGAGTTAAGGAGAAGTTCCCTCAAATACTTTTTATTGCTGAGATATATAATAAAGATGCTTATAAGAGTTTTTTAAGTGAAGGTGCTTTTGATTTCTTATATGACAAAGTAGGTTTATATGATGTTGTAAGAGATGTTGCATGTGGATATCGTCCTTCGTCAGATATAACCTTCACGTTGAATGAGGTGGGTGAAATACAGCATCAGATGCTTAACTTTCTTGAAAATCACGATGAACAACGTATTGCATCGGATTATTTTCTGGGTAATCCTAAAAAGGGAATTGCAGCGATGATTTTAACAGCTTATTTAAATACAAATCCAATAATGGTATATTGCGGACAAGAATTAGGTGAAAGAGGTATGAATGAAGAGGGATTTAGTGGTAAGGATGGTAGGACTACTATATTCGACTATTGGTCATTAGACAACATATATCGATGGAGCAATAAGGGGAAATGGGATGAATCATTATTAACAACTGACGAGAAAAGACTGAGACAGATCTACTCATCTATTTTAAATCTTTGCGGTCAAGAGTCAGCTCTGAGTAGAGGGAGATTTTATGACTTAATGTATGCAAACTATGAAAACAGTGAATTTAATTCAACTAAAAAGTATGCATTCTTGAGAGGGGATGAAAAAACACTCTTACTTATAGTAGTCAATTTCAATGATGCTGAATCATTAGTTAATGTTTACATTCCTGATGAAGCATTTACTTTTTTTGCAAAAGAAAAAAAGAATGTGAAACTTGCTTCTCCTATTTTGAATTCAAATAATCCGTCTGTAAACTTTATTAATAATAATTCATTACTTTTTAAAATAGAGGCGTATTCAGGAGAGGTTTTCAAAATAACTTTCGAATAAACATTTTAATTACAGACTTTGTTTTTGTACTTTTGTCGTGTGTAAGCAGACCTATGGTTAATTAATTCAATTTGATAATAAAATTTTAATAAACACCTATAAAAGAATGCAAGAAAGACCCTTTAAGATATTTTCCGGTACAAATTCACGTTATTTTGCTGAGAAAGTATGCCGCAGTTTGGATTGCCCTTTAGGCAATATGAATATTGAATCTTTCGCTGATGGTGAGTTTTCTGTTTCTTATGAAGAATCTATCCGAGGCAGGCAAGTTTTTCTCATTCAATCAACTTTCCCTAGTTCTGATAATTTAATGGAGCTATTGCTTATGGTAGACGCTGCAAAGCGTGCATCTGCTAAAACCATTGTAGCCGTAGTCCCTTATTTCGGATGGGCTCGACAAGATAGAAAAGATAAGCCAAGAGTTAGTATCGGTGCAAAATTAATTGCTGATATACTTGGAAGAGCAGGTATTGACCGCTTGATTACAATGGATCTTCATGCAGATCAAATTCAAGGTTTTTTTGATGTTCCTGTTGATCATCTGTATGCATCGAGTGTATTTATAAACTACATACGAAGCCTTAATTTAGAAGATATTGTAATTGCAACTCCTGATGTAGGTGGTACTAAGCGTGCAAGTGCTTATGCCAAATTCTTAGGTGCACCTATGGTTATTTGTTATAAAATAAGAAAGAAAGCAAATGTAATTTCTGATATGCAGATAATTGGTGATGTAGAGGGGATGGATGTATTATTGGTTGATGATATTGTGGACACAGCTGGAACTATAACTAAGGCTGCAAACTTAATGATTAAGAATGGAGCGAAATCCGTTAGAGCGGTTGCAAGTCATGCAGTAATGTCTGACCCTGCCTCAATGCGTGTTGATCAATCATCATTAACTGAAATTATCTTTACAGATAGCATTCCTTATTCTCAAAAAAGCGAAAAAGTGAAAATTATTTCTGTTGCAGACATGTTTGCTAACTCTATTGAACGAGTTTGTAATAATGAATCAATAAGCTCCTTATATATAATATAAATAGAATTGAACTACTTTATTATTATATAGAATAATAAGATACATTGTAAAAGGGAGATAAAGAAAAACTTTACTCAAAAAATATAGCTTTTGCGCATCTAAGAGTATGGGCAAAAGCTATATTTGTTTCCATTTAAATTTTAAAGTTTCTGTAATAGGTCAAGTATAAATCCTTTCTTTAACAAAAGTAATGAAGCATAATATTTAGCTTAATCTGACTATCGTACCGGATTGTAAATGCTTTATTTAAAGAGTTATCTTCAAATTTAATTTCTGCAAATGGAGGAATGGATAAAGCAATCTACATTCACTGAATGCTATTTTATTCTCTTTTTTACATCTTCTAATAAGCCTTTACATGCATCTTCAAGTAAATCCATCACTAATTCAAATCCATCATCTCCGCCATAATAAGGATCGGGAACATGATCGTTTGAGAAATTATTAGAAAAGTCTGTCATCATATGAATCTTAGAAATATCTTCATCTGATTTTGCGAGTTTTTTCACATTCATGTAATTGTTATTATCCATAACAAGTATATAGTCGAAACTATTGAAATCGGATGATTTAAAAGTACGTGCCGTACTACAGAAGTCATAACCACGCTGAGAACCATGAGCTCGCATACGTTCATCAGGTGTTTTACCTTCATTCCAATTAGATGTACCTGCAGAGTCAACAAACACTTTATTTTCTAAGCCTTCATCTTCGATCATCTTTTTCATAATTCCTTCCGCAGCAGGGGAACGACAGATATTACCAAGACACACAAAAAGAAGATTTATATTTTTTTGTTCCATAATATTTTTATTCTTTAGCTGTTATTTAATTCAAGTTTCGCAAGTTCTCAAACGGCCATTTTTAGCCGATAAATTTCGCAAATATGGGCAAGCTCTTCAGATTTATTGATTACAGCGTCGTAGATTTCCTCATCTGTGATGTTGAAGACGCTGGTCACGGCAATGACCATCTCCATAACTGCGCCCCAAATTCTTTCCACTATTGTCAGTTCCATTGCTCCGGAGCAGGTTTCTCTGAACAGGGCTCCTATAGTTTCATATGCATTAAACCGCTTTACGACGGACAGAAGGTTGTACTGTATAGCGGCAAGCGAAGCGCATGCAATCTGGGATGCAAAATCCCTCGCCTGACACTTGCCGAGTCCCAACAGGCTCTTGCTGTCCTTGAACACGACTTCCAGAGACCATCTCTGGGCATAAATCCGGTAGGCTTCGAAGAACTCCAGCTTAAGGTCTGTGGTGATCAGTCCGTTCCATGCGCCCTGCCTGCCGCGTCTTATGAAGAAAAGGCGGACCTTGGTGTCCGCAAAGACGACATCAGCCACGGCGTAGTAGCATTTGAGCTTGCGGCTGTACCTGACCTGCTTCCTTCCCTTAAGAAGTTTGACAAGTGCGGGGGCAGTAAGGTCATTGCGTTCAAAACGGTATTTGGTGCGTCCCTTCTCGCCAACCTTAATCATACCGAGGTAGTCACAGCCGATATGCCGGCTTGTGGCGAACCTTATTATATCAGCGCAGGCAAACCAGCTGTCAGCCAGAATGTAGCGGAAACGCACACCTTTCCTTATGGCGCGCCTTATCATGTCAATGGTAAGTTTGATCTTGCTCTGACTGTATTCGTTGATACGTTCCTGGACGGCAGTGTCTTCAGGGCGTGTCTTGCTGTATCGTCCGGCAAGTTCCTTTGCCGTCATACTGAAGTTGCCTTTCTTGCCGGGCTCGCCCAACAGGGCGAAGTCAAGCACCATCTGGCTTATGCCGTCAGTGATGGCAAGCGTAAGGGACTTGAAACCAAGGATGGACTTGTGCTCAATATGCGAGAAGACACGACCCATAAGTTCGAAACGCTTCCCGGTCTTGCCGAAATCAGTATCATCGACTATCAGGCAGGTGGTGCAGTTCTTGTGGTCGCTGCGGACACGTATCCTGGTCCACAACTGAAGGGAAAGGTGGTACAGCAGCTTGCGCCAGTTGATTCTGGCATCCTGGACGAAACGGTAGAACACGTCTTTTCCACAGCCAATCATGCTGCCTAATCTTGTTTGCGGACAATTATAAGGATTGCGAATCATGAAGCAGGGGAACAGAATGAGAGATGTCAGTATCTGCAGAAGCGAGTACTTGCTGTTAAACCGGGTTGACCGGTCAAACAGCGTGCGCTCACTCATGTTGAGGCCGGATATCATGTCCATCATACTGTTCATTGCTTTTGAGGCGTCATTATTCTTGAAGAATGCGTTTATCTCTGAGAGAAAGTTCGTACCTTTGGACTTGAGCATAGGTTTGTAACTGCTAGTTTGGTCACTTTGAAGTTACTCATTTTCTGCCAATTGCAGAAATATCCTATGCTTTTTTTGTGCCCGTTACTGTATAATTTCTAACTTGCGAAACTTAAATTAAAGGTACTACAAATGTGGACAATAGTTCGTTAAAAAGTTTATAAATATATAGTTATCAATGATTTACAAGTTCAACAGTCCGTTTTTATCACATCAACTGACAACTTTATGGCAGTAGAACTAAGGCCGAAAAAAGTGTTATAAATATATGATATTTACGTCCGAAATATTTGGATAAATGGCTGATATTCAGTAATTTAGTAGTTACCACACTATAAGTTACGAAATGAATATCAGACCACTTACCCAGCTCAGAGAGATGATTACAGCAGCTCTCCGTAGCCAGACAAATATAGGCAAATCTTTCCAATCATTCTTCATCGAGACAATGGAACTTTTTCTCACTCATACAGGACGGCTCAACTTCACCCAGATGGCCAGGTGCGGACGCTCCTGTGAGAGCCGTTTCCGCCAAAACTTCAAGAAGGCCTTTGATTGGTTCTCCTTCAACAGAACCTTCCTTGAACCGGCACGCGGGCATCGCATTGCCATAGCCATTGATCCGTGCTACATCCCAAAGTCAGGAAAGAAGACTCCGGGTGTTGACTGGTTCTGGTCCGGCTGCGCATCGGCCATGAAGAAGGGGCTGGAGATTCTCGGCATCTCCATTGCTGATGCCGACATCAAGGATTCCATCTTCCTTAAGGCAGAGCAGACGTTCACCGGGAAGAAGCGCGGACGCAAGCCCAAATGCACCAAAGGTATGGATGACCCGGACTCCCTTACCGGATGGTATCTGAGGATGCTCACAAGCAACAGGAGACAGCTGCTGTCGGTCTGCAAGCTCATAGTAGCTGACGCATACTTCTCAAAGGAAAGTTTCGTCACAGGTGTACAGAGGCTTGGCTTTGACCTTGTCAGCCGCTTCCGCGATGACGTGCGTCTGAGATATCTGTATGCCGGTCCCAAGCTGCACAAGCGCGGAAGACCGCAGAAGTATGCCGGAAAGGTTGACCTCAAGAACCTTGACATGTCTGTATTCAACGAAGAATGCATTACAGAAGGTAAGACATCATTCAGAATGTACTCTGCCGTTGTCAACGCAATCAGTCTTGAACGTGATGTCAAGGTCGTCATTGTTGACTATGAGGACACTGAAAAGAAGCGACAGGTGCGCAAGGTCTTCTTCTCGACAGATACCGGCATGTCAGCGAAGGACATCTTTGAGATTTACAAAACACGTTTCCAACTGGAGTTTGTCTTCAGAGATGCCAAGCAATTCACAGGCCTTACGCATTGTCAGGCGAGAAACTGCAAAGCCCTTTCGTTCGCTTTCAACGCTTCACTTACTTCTGTCAACATTGCCAGGGCATTTGCCCGACTGCAAGGGATGGATCTCTCGGTCGGTTCTACCAAAACACTGCTACACAACGCTGCAATGGTGGAGCGATTTATTTCCATGTCCGGAAAACATGCGGACATGAGATTTAATAACACTGATTTCAAAGAACTTTTGTTCTACGGCGTCAGAGCCGCAGTATGATTTTTATAAAAATAACGAACTATTGTGATAACGCTTATTGTTTTTTTTCGATCACTAAATTATCAAGGCCTGATAAGCCTTTGTTTATCAGGCCGTTTGATAATTTTTTACGAAAAATGTTGCGGAATTAAGGTAGATTATTAAAATAATGTATCTTTGCAGTTTGTGCTAACAGTGCAAACTGAAACAAATCAAAACGAACAATATGGAAACGAAAGCCAACTTCCTGTCAGCCGTGGCATTGAGCCTGGCATTGATGACCGCATTGGGCTCGGATGAACTCAATGCTCAAAACAGATTGTACGACAACACATTCTCCCTGAGCGATGTGGAACTTCTGGACGGTCCCTTCCGTCATGCTATGGACCTGAACGTCAAGGTTCTGCTGGAATACGACACCGACCGCCTGCTCGCTCCTTTCCTGCACGAGGCCGGGCTGCCGAAAAAAGCCGAATATTTCCCGAACTGGGAGGGGCTGGACGGCCATATCGGCGGACATTACGTGTCTGCGCTCGCCATTCATTATGCCGCGTCAGGCAGTCAGGAGTGCTACGACAGGCTGAAATACGTGCTGGCGGAGCTGGAGCGCTGTCAGGATGCCAACGGCAACGGCTATGTGGGCGGTGTGCCGAACGGAACACAGATATGGAGCGAAGTCGGCAAAGGCAATTTCGGACCGCTTCATGGTGCGTGGGTGCCATGGTACAATGTTCACAAGATGTTCGCCGGTCTGCGTGATGCCTGGCAGTATGCAGGTATCGATGAGGCTAAGGAAATGTTCCTGAAGTTCTGTGATTGGGCCCTGGACATTACAAAAGACCTGACTGACGGGCAGATGGACCAGATGGTATCGCAGGAGTTCGGCGGCATGGACGAGGTGCTGGCAGATGCATTTGCCATCACCGGTGACAGGAAGTACATGACTGCCGCCAAGCGCTTTGCCCATCATCTCATACTGGACAGCATGGCTGAGGGCGTGGATAATCTGGACAACAAACACGCCAATACCCAGGTGCCGAAAGTCGTGGGCTATGCCAGAATCGCCGATCTGGATGACGATGACACATTCAAGGATGCCGCTGAGTTCTTCTGGGACAGAGTGGCCAATCACCGTTCTGTAGTAATAGGTGGTAACAGCCGCAGCGAGCATTTCCCGGCAGCAGCTGATTATCAGAGCTATGTGGAGCATCGCGAGGGACCCGAGTCCTGCAACACGAACAATATGCTCAAGCTCACCCAGTTCCTGTTCAAAATGGATCCTCGTGCCGAGTATGCCGATTTCTACGAGCGTGCCATGTACAACCATATCCTCTCCACCCAGCACCCGGAACATGGTGGCTACGTATATTTCACATCGATGCGCCCCGGACATTACCGCGTGTATTCACAGCCAAACAGCGGCATGTGGTGCTGCGTCGGTACCGGCATGGAGAACCACGGCAAGTACGGAGAGTTCATCTATACCCACGACGGCAAGGAGAAACTGTACGTGAATCTTTTCGTGGCATCCAGGCTGAACTGGAAGGAGAACGGTGCCACATTCACCCAGGAAACCCAGTTCCCGTACGAAGAAAGCAGCAGAATTATTGTCAGCCTGAAGAAGAGCCGCAAGTTCAAGGTTCTGGTACGCTGCCCGCAGTGGATTGACGCAGGCTTCAGCGTGAAGGTCAATGGTCAGGAATATGCTCTCGATGCAGAACCCTCATCATATGTCGAAGTGGATCGTAAGTGGAAGAACGGCGATGTCATCGAAATAAGCCTGCCCATGCGCACCATCATAGAGCCGCTTCAGAACAAGGAGGAGTATCTGGCAGTGAAGCGCGGGCCAATCGTGCTGGCCGCTCGCACATCGCAGGGCAATCTGGACGGCCTGATTTCCAATGACGGTCGCTGGGCTCACATCGCATCGGGCCCCCTGACACCATTGGCAGAGACTCCGATTATGATTGGCACGAAGCAGGAGATTGAGTCCAAACTGCAGAACATGAAGCCCGTACCGGGCAAGCCTCTGCACTTCACGGTCAGCGGCCTGTTCGATGACAGCAGGTTCGGCGGATTGGAACTGGAGCCATTCTTCAACCTGCATGACAGCCGCTATGCCATCTATTTCCTGTCGCTCAGCAGGTCCGGCTACAATTCCATGCTGGAGAAGATCAAGACCGAGGAGGCTGCAATGCTCGCTCTGGACCGTCGCACTATAGATAAGGTGACACCCGCCGAGCAGCAGCCTGAGGTGGATCACCGCATGCAGCAGGAGAATTCCATGGGCGGCAATCTGGACAACAAGCCTTATCGCACGGTCCGTCGCGGCGGCTCGTTCAGCTACGAATTGGCTACCGGTTCGGAGAGCGATCTGACCCTGTGCGTAGGCTACTGGGACAGTGAGGAGAGCCGTATGCCGCGCTCCATGGAGATACTCATTGACGGTAAGATCTTCATCACCGAAGCGGAATTCCCGACAGGAAAAGACAACAGGATAGTACGCAAGGAGTATAGGATTCCGGCGGAACTTGTGGCCGGAAAGGAGTTCGTCCGTATAGGCTTCCGTGCCGCAGAGGGCGGAATGGCTGCAAGGGTTTTTGATGTACGCATATTAAAATAATCCCTCAATTCCGCAAGAAAGTTTGATAATGGCAGAATGAGCGTGTCCCAGAGGCAAGGGCATGGTCAGACGTGTTGATTTTTGCTGTCAGTTCTGATCCGGATGTGTAGGATTGGGTGTGCTGATAACTTTATCTGTCCATTTTTGGGCACTTTTTCAAGTGTATTGCACGTGCAATCGGTGGTCTTGTGCAGACCGCTACCGTTCCGGATATGTTTCGAATTCGGTTTCAGCCGCAGAGGCTGAGGTAGATTTGCCGTTTGGTGTATAGCGTTAGCACATCCATCCTTCCCGAGCGTGTCCATTTTGCCGGTACGTTAACGAACCTGCGCACGAAGCGCTTTATCCGTGTACCGCAGTCAACACCTTCAGCGCGGCCACGTAGTACGCCAAGAAAGTACAGGTGGAAGTTTTTCAGTATGGCTGTGGCAATCATGAACACGGTGTTTTCATTGAGAAAGGAGAACGGCAGATGTGCCCATCCGAAGTCATTGTTCAGGCAGTCGAAATTGCGTTCGCTCGCTCCGCGCTTGTTGTAGTACTCGATGATGGCCTTCTCGGAGTTGTCCCAGTCGTTGGTAAGGATGCACCTGTACACATATTCGGTGCCGAAGAGACTGTTTGACTCCTCTCCCGCGACTTCATCGCTCAGCTTTGTCCGCTGGACTACAAGCCTGAGATTCCTGTCGGAAAGGAACGAGTCCCACTTGAAGGATGTCACGCCGCAGCATATATGCCCTGTCCCCTTGTTCGTGCTGTTGCGTATCTCGACTTCGGTCCAGTCTTCGTGTTCCATGAAGTCGGTCCTGCGTGATCCGCAGTTGTTTGCCCTGATGTAGAAGCGCTCGCAATGCTCCATGACGCATGTGACTATATCCTCGGAGAATGAACCGCAGTCTGCCCTGAAGTTGCGCACGAGCACCCTTGCCTCGTCCTCCAGTCTTTGGAAGATGCGTTCCAGCGTGTCCTTCTGATGGAACTTGTGTAATTAGCAAATAAAACTCCCCATATTTTGGCAATTACATTTCCCCACTTTGTTAAATGTTTTATAGTTATTTTCAGGATTGAAGGTGAGATGTTTTGTCACGAAGCGCAAGCGAAGTGACAAAACATCTCACCTTCGCTCAAGTTAATTTATTATTCTGTAAATATATTCTTTCTATTTTCCATACGATAACTATCTCCTTCTAATTTTATTACTTCACATCTATAAAGTATTCTGTCGAGCATAGCTGTTGCTAAGACTTCATCATCCATCATTTCAGCCCATTGGGATGGCGACTTATTAGTAGTGATAATTAGCGAACACTGTTCATGCAAGCTGTTGATTAGATTAAATAAAGAAACTGATTCATTCTTTTTAATTGGAAAGAGCATTATGTCATCAATAGCTATTAAAGGTGCCCTCAAAAAACGATTGTAAGCTGCTAAGGCCGAAGCTGTAAGATCTTTCATGCGCAAGATGTTAATTAGATCTTCCATTGTTGTAAAGTAGGCTTTATATCCTTTT
>DASRVY010000159.1:0-3145 GCA_035654855.1 Bacillota bacterium
TATTTATAGAAGATGGCAAAACTATCTAAACAAATGTGAGAAGGAGCAAAAACTATGATAGACACAGGAAAAAAGCTGCCGGATTTTGAATTATTAGATGATGCAGGCGACACCGTCACCGGTGAAGACTTAAGAGGACGAAAGACAATTTTATATTTCTATCCAAAAGACAATACGCCCGGCTGTACCAATGAAGCTGTCTCTTTTGAGAATGCCCGTGAAACTTTGGAAAAAGAAGGTTATCAGGTAATTGGTGTAAGCAAGGATTTAGTAGATTCACACAAACGCTTCAAAGAAAAGTATCTGCTGAATTTTACATTGCTTTCTGACCCTGAACTAAAGTTAATCAAGGCAATGGGGCTTTGGGTTGAAAAAAAGAATTTTGGCAGAAAATACTTTGGGATTGCCAGAACCACGTTCCTGATCGATGAGGATCTCACGATAACTAAGGTATATCCCAATGTAAAACCGGCCGGCCATGGCGAAGAGATTTTAAAAGATATTCGTTCATAACAAAGATCTCTCCCTTTACTTCTTGGACCTCTGTTAATGTCGTATAATTGGATATGACAAATACCTTGAAAGGGGCGCATAGAAAAGCAGCTGTCTTTTTTGCTATCTGATGCGGCGAGGGAAGATGAATAATACAAATTATCTGGAACAGCTCGACGAAGAGCTGGTTATAGCCGTCGGCTGTACAGAGCCAGTGGCTGTGGCTTACGCCGCGGCACTGGCTAAGAAACAGGCTGGCGAGGGAGATATTGAGTCTATCGAAGTTAAGGCCAGCGTCAATATCTATAAAAACGCCATGGGTGTCAATATACCAGGCACTCAAGAAATGGGTGTGGCAATGGCTGCGACCTTGGGCGCGATCGCAGGTGATGCAGATCTGGTGCTGGAAGTCCTAAGCAGCGTAGATGAAGAAGACATTGTGAAGGCGAAGGCGCTTTGCGACGAAGGTCATGTCTCCTTAGACATATACAAGGGAGAGCAGCCATTATACATTGATGTTTTTTTAAGTACCGGCAGCCATTCCGGCCGCGCAGTCATAGAACATAAACACGATCTAATTATGCTCTTGGAAAAAGATGGTCAGATAGTTTTTAAGAATGATGCGGAATTGTCAACTGATTTAAAAGACAGCATTACCGTTGATGATATATCTTCAATTTATGATTTCGCCATGACAGTTGAACTGTCTAAACTCGACAAAATCAGAGAAGCAATCAAACTTAACAGTGCAGTAGTTGAGGAAGGCCTGAGAAAAGGTTATGGCCTGGGCGTCAGTCCTGCTTTAAAAGGCACAAGCGATTTATCCGAGTTGGACTTAGAACTATATTGCTCCGTCTTAACAGCAGCCGCTACCGATGTGCGTATGGCCGGAGTGCCAATGCCGGTAATGGCAAATTCCGGCAGCGGCAATCAGGGACTTACCGTCACAGTCCCGGTCTTGGCAGCCGCAAAATGGCTAAAATCTGAAGAAAACGAGCATCTGCGGGCCCAAACTTTAGCTCAATTAATCGCGATTCATGTCAAAGGCAGCTTTGGCAGGCTCTCCCCCCTTTGCGGTGCTGTCGCCGCCGGAGTAGGCGCCAGTTGCGGCATCGTATATCTCCTAGGCGGCAAACTCCCGGAATGCATCGCCGCCGTGCAAAATGTTTTCGGCGCCATAACCGGCATGATCTGTGACGGTGCCAAAGCAGGCTGTACACTAAAAGTATCCACTTGTGTCTTCACAGCAGTTCAAGCGGCTAAGGTCGCGATGACGGGCAGATCAATTCAGTCAACAGACGGCGTTATAGAAGAAGATGTCGAAGAAACCATCCGCAATATGGAACGAATCTCCAAAGAAGGCATGGCGGATATGGATAAGCTTTTATTAAATATTATGATGAATAAATAGTTCAGTGAACATATATAAACTCCCCTCTTGAGAAAAACGTTTTTGCTCTCAAGAAGGGAGTTTTAATTTTGGAAAATTATTTGAGCTGTCCGGACAACCCGACATGCCTGAAGTACAGCAGTATTTTTTGTGAATATCAATTGCGTACTTACAGGCAAATCAAATGTTATTTCGGAACAACTCTAAACTAAGCTTTGACCAATTTTACCAGCCCCACCACATAGCCCAGCTTGTCAGTGCATGCCACTCAATGGCGACAATTATAAAAGTCATAACAATAAAAACACTGCCCATGATCAATAGTGTCGGCCAGACTTTCTTCGCTTCATCCGGTTTGCTTACAAGCGCGGCAATTCCGGCTAAGAGCGAAAATACCAGTGTTCCTTTGTAAAGGGCATAAAAGAAATTGTTTGGTCCCATACCGCTGATTGCCAGAGCAAAGATCATGGCAAACAAGGAATAGAGAAAAATGACATTAAAGTATGAAGCATATTCTGCGAAAAGGATCTTAAATTCTATCTTCTCCTTCAGCAGATATGTTTTTAACAGCCAGGCGATTAGTGGAATGGCAGCGACAAACAGAATCACAAAAAACCAGACCAGGAAAAATCCTCCGGCATGCCAGCCATAGAAAGGCGCACTGCTAAGTGTGTAAATCAACGTTGTCAGGAAGGGAATAATCGCGGCAAACAGTATATGCATCGGCTCTTTTGTGCCAAGAATCCCCTTTATCAGCCAGTCAAAATAACGTTTGCCCGCAAGAGCGATTTGAGAAGGCTCTCTAGGGACAGCAGGCTGCGGAGCGTAACCGCCTTGTGGCGGATATGGCTGTTGTCCCTGTAGTGGTTGACCCGTCTGTCCCTGAACCGGAACATAGCCTCCGCCTTGTGCCGGCTGATAAGCTTGTGCCTGGGGCGGAGCATACGCCGGTTCTCCCGGAGGAGTATAAAACTGCTGTTGGACCGGAGTATCCATCTGAGCCTGAGGCTGTGTGTAGCCTTGCTGGGGAACCTGAGAGGCGGAAGCGATTTGTTCTTCTTTTGCTTGAACCTCTGCAGAAGCTTCAATGTTTTCTACAGGGGGCGTAACTTCTTGCTTATGTCCGCATTTGGGGCAAAATTGCGCATGATCCATTATTTCTGCATTGCAATTCACACAATTCTTCATATTCATCATCTCCTTTTCGTCGAACGTACCGGTTAAAAAACTACTTTCAACTGATAAGGCAAATATTTCATGCCT
>DASRVY010000160.1:0-4819 GCA_035654855.1 Bacillota bacterium
GCCTTCAACATTAACCGTATAAGCGCCGATTTTTTGCGTAATGCCGCCTGCCTCATCACTGACAACCGATTCTTTGCGGATATAGTCCAAAATGGATGTCTTGCCATGGTCAACATGCCCCATGACAACAACAACAGGCGGACGGGGCACCAAGTCCTCCTCTTTATCCGGCGATTCATCAAATAAGAGTTCTTCAGCTGTGACTTCAACAAGTTTCTCCGCCTTGATCTCAAATTCGTTAGCAATAATCTCTGCGGTGTCATAATCAATTTCCTGATTGACAGTCGCCATGACGCCGTAGCCCATCAGCTTCATAATTATTTCCGCAGTAGTTTTTTTCAAAGCTTCAGCCAATTCTTTAACGGTCAGGCTTTCCGGCAGTTTCACATTTGTCAGTATCTGCGCCTGCTTTTGCTGTTCCGTGCTCGGATGGTTTTGCAGAGCACGCTGTCTCATGCGAGTTGCCAGCATTTCTTCTCTATCAATTTGTGTTTGATTTCGACGCGGCTCATGGCGGCGGCTTTGCTTATTTCTTTGTGCGTATTGACTGCGGGTTGCCGCCTTTTTATCCGCAACCGGCGCAGATGTCTGCTGCTGTTTTGACTGTTTGGGTGAGCGAGTCTGGCGCGGGGCCTCATCGCGGTCTTTATCTCCAAAGCTCACTGTAGGCTTGCGGTCATAGCCGCGTTGATTGCCGGTACCGGAAGGTTTGCCCTGCCTGCCTGCTTGTCCGCGGTCATCTCGAGACCGTCGATCACTTTGCGGCCGCACCGCTGCGGTATCTCTCCTGCTGACGGCAGGCGCATCCGCATCTCGCCCAATATAGCTTCCGCTTTGAGGACGAAAAGGCGCTTTCCCGGTTTTAGTGGGCTTAACACCGGTATCCCGTCTAACTCCATCTTTTTTCTTGGCAGTGCCGCTTTCTTTCTTTTGCCTGTCAGTGTGCCCTCTCGCCTCATCAGTCTTAACCGGCTTCTGGGCTTTAGTAATTTGAGCCGCAGTTTTAACGGCAGCCTCAGCAGCTGTCGCCTTGTCCTTTGCGGCAGACGCTGTCTTCTTCGCCCCTGCAGTTTCCGGAGCAGCCTTGACACCGGCAGCAGCCATATCTTCAACTGTGTCAACTCTCTTTTGTTCTTTCGCTTCACCGGTCTCAGCTTTGACAGCTTTCACTGTTTCTTTCGCTCCGTCGGTCTCAGCTTTGACAGTTTTCACTGTTTCTTTCGCCTCACCGGCCTCAGCTTTGACAGCTTTCACTGCTTCTTTTGCCTCACCGGGCTCAGCTTTGACAGCTTTCACTGCTTCTTTCACAGCTTCAGCTTTCTCAGGCTTGGCAGTTTTCTTCGCTGCTGCCACAGTTTTCACAGCGTCTTTTGCTTTATCCACTTTAGTATCTTTTGCAGTTGCTTCCTCTTTATCAGTTTTTGTTTTAGGCGTCTTCTTAATAACTTTAATCACCGAAGTGATGCTCTTACCGGATATACCCTTCATCTCTACGGTTGTACTGTCATCTAGAGGATCAACTCTTTTTTCGTCTTTTTCAGGCGTGGGCAAATCAACAGGCTCTGTTTTTTCTTCCAGAATTTCCTGTTGCTCGTCTATCGACTCAGCCTCTTTCTTTTGGCGCTTAGCTTCGTCTTCGGAGACAAACCCGGCCATCAGACCTGAATTAGCTTCTTCTCTTTTTGCCATATATAGAATTAGTCCTCCACTTGCTCTCTATTACAAACTTTTTTAATCAATTGTGCAAATCCTTTGTCCAGCACTGCCAGCGCGCTGCAGGCGGGAATTCCGACAGCCTGGCCAAATTCTTCCCTGGTCCCTGCAATCAAAACAGGGATTGAGGCCGTTTTAGCCTTGCCTTTGATCTGGCGGGCGGCTGCTGTCCCGCAGTCTTCACTGATCAGCACCAGCATTGCCTGGCGACTGAGAATAGCTTTTAAAACATTGTCCTGTCCTAACGCCAATTTATTAGCTCTTCGCGCCAGCCCAATATAGCTTTTCAGCCTAGCAGAATTTTGACCTCCGTCCCCCATGATGCCCAATACACTATTTATCTGCAACCAGAGCAGACATCAACTCCTCCAGTGTGCCCGGACGCCATTTCATTTGACCTCTTTTTCTTAGATCAAATTTTTGCAGACAATCCTCCTTACGGCAGATATAATACCCCCTCGCCTGCGTTTTTCCGGTCTGATCCCAGACTAAAAAATCGTCTTCAGATCTGACCAGACGGAACAAATCATCCTTGCTGCTTCTTTGACGGCAACACAGACACATTCTAACAGTTTTACTCTGCCTGCTCATCGGTTTCCACTTCACCGTCGTTCTCCGACTCTAAAGATATGTCTGTATCAAGCTCATCGATTTCCACTTCATCATCGTTCTCATGCTCTGCCGAGATATCTTCATCAATTTCGTCGAAGGCGCTAATCTGATCGTTTTGCCACTCTTCCTCGTCCTCTGCGAGTGCTTGATCGAAGCGGCTCATCAACTCAGTCTCGATCATCTCACGATACTGGGCTTCACTCTTAATATCGATTCTCCAGCCCGTGAGTCTGGCTGCCAAACGGGCATTTTGGCCTTCTCTGCCGATGGCCAGCGACAACTGATGATCCGGAACCACCACAATCGCCGATTGATCATCCTCATTAGTCTCAACCCTTATAACTTTGGCAGGACTCAAAGCATTACTAATATACACCACAGGGTCCGGATCCCACTCGATAATATCAATTTTCTCGCCGTTAAGCTCATCAATAATCGCCTGAACTCTAAGGCCGCGCTGCCCAACACAAGCGCCGACTGAATCCACATTCGGGTCAGAACTGGCAACAGCTATCTTGGTCCTGGAACCGGCTTCACGTGAAATACTCACGATCTCCACCACACCGGAAGAAATCTCCGGGATCTCCTGCTCAAACAATCTTCTGACCAAATTGGGATGACTGCGCGAGATGATAATTACCGGTCTGTTGCGGCGTTCATCCACCTTCATGATATAAAACTTCATCCTCTGGTTGAAATTATATCCATCCAACCGAGATTGCTCGTTGTTGGGCAGAACAGCTTCAGCCCTGCCGATATCCACTGTTACCTCACGGCGGTCCTTACGCTGAACAATACCTGCAGACAACTCACCGACACGCCCGGAGAACTCATTTTGAATCCTCTCCTTCTCTGCCTGCGCCAGACGCTGATTGATCACACTCTTGGCGGTTTGAGCAGCCAGCCTGCCGAAATCGGCGGGATCTACCTCACGCACCAGCTGATCCCCCAAGTCCAGTTCATCCGAAAGAGCTTTCGCATCGACCAAAGACAATTCACTGTGAGGATCTGTTACTTCTTCTACAACTGTCATCGTCTGATATACCCGCATTTCCCCGGTCTCACGATCAACAGAAGCTGTAATATCATCAGAATCCTCTTCTTCGTCATCCTCACGTCTATCGGCAGATTTAATATCAAATTCTCTTCTATAGGCGGAAACTAAAGCTTCTTCAATGGACTCGAAAATTACTTCCACGTCCAAGCCGCGTTCCTTCTCCAGCATTCTCAAAGCTTCAATTAATTCTAAATTCATATTATCTCCTTTGCTCAGAACCGATAATTCGCTGCAGCAATCTTCGGAATCATCTGTCCGACACTATACTATTTCTGCACTGTCTATCTCTCATCAGCTGCAATTATATATTGGTCTGCAGATCGGGGATCTGAAAATCTCACAATTACTGTCTATGTTAAAAAACTACTTCTCGCTTGATCAAAGCGATATTCTTGCGTGGAAATGACATTGTTTCGCCTGCGATCTCGATTTGCACCTCAGTGTCATCGCCGCCAATCAACTTGCCCTGCCAGAGCTTCTTCCCTTCCACGGCTTCATATGATTTAATGCTGACAATTTCCCCCTTGTAACGCCGGAAATCAGATTTCTCGCTTAACGGGCGATCTAATCCGGGAGAGGAAACCTCAAAATAATCGTGTCTGTCGAGCTTCAACTCTTTATCTACAACAGAATCCGCCAGCTCACTCATTTTCGCCAGCTCCTCAATTGTCACGCCGCCTTTGCGGTCAGCATAAACCCGGAGGAATAATTTCTCTCCCTCTCGTATATACTTGACATCTATTAATTCCAACCCTGTAGATACGGCTACATCTTGCAGGCGGTCATAAATGCGTTGCTCTTCTTTTGTTCTTTTAGCCATAATTTTTCCTTACATAAATTGAGAGCGGGCTCCCCGCTCTCAACAGTCCAGTACAACACAGATATTGTAACAAATAACATCCCTAATTACAAGGGACAGCGCACAATCTGTAATCGAACAAAGGTTCACAGTCCAAGTCCAATCCGGATGAGACAAAGTAAATCGTTTGCACCTGATTTAGCCAGCGCCGGCAAACTATAAGTCAACAAGTCAACACCAGGCACCGTCCAAACAATAAGTCAACAAGTCAACACCTGGCACCGTCCACACTTACCGTCCACACTTCATTTTTTATAGCCAATAAGTTACAATTATTTAAGTGCAATGTTTTTGAGAAATTGACAGTACTCCGGTCAGCGTCGGGCAAAATATATGCAGTTACATGGTATCAAGGACTGCTGCTTGGTTTTACCCTGATCCGGGCACTCGCGCCAAACTCAAACATTGCAGGCCGGGTCAAAAAATAAAAGGAGGACATGTATTATGATTGATGCCATCGTCGGCGTTAAGGGTAGCGGCAAAACACCCCGATTATTAGAGGAAATGAGCGAAGAATTAAAGGAAGAGGGCGCAAATATCGTCTTCATAGAATATGGCAAACGCCTGGACAGTGTAAT
>DASRVY010000161.1:0-2732 GCA_035654855.1 Bacillota bacterium
TGCTTGCGTGCTGAGCATCTTTAAGCTGACGAGTGAATTCATCTCCGCCCTCTAAAGTCAATCTCAGCCCTGCATATTTAACTACACCCAGATTTGCCATTGCCGCCTCCGTTATCTCAAGTGCTGAGGAATATCGTCGATATAACGATAAACCGGCACATCATCTTTCTTCTCTTTAGCCGCTCCAGCCAGCCGCTCATGAGCTGCGAGCATCATATCCATCTTGCGCGGTGTAGCTCTCCAGAATTCATGCTCCGACCAGCCGAACAGCTTGCGAGTCGACTGGATATAAAACATCCAATCAAACCCGTCTTTTACTTCTTCTGAAGCGGCTTCTTTTTTCCCGACTCTTCAGGACCTTGCTCAGCTATCAGCTTTTTCATGATTTCTAACAATTCATCACTATCGCCCATTTCAAGCGAAGACAATAAATCTTCTGCGGTGACTTCAACTCCTGCCGCTTGCATAACGCCGAGTAAAAAACCGACGATATCTTTAGTTGTTGGCGCATCCATGGTTATTCTTGCCAGTGAGTACGCAAACGGTATCTCTGTGTATTCTTCCAACGTGGCTAGAGCATCGTATGACAGAATGGCCGGATAGTCATTACCGGCCACCTGTATCGTCTGCGGTTCTATAGCACGCTTAACGAATTTAACTTTCATAATTACGATCCGATCAATGTATCAACTTTGGACACTACTTTTTCAAAGAAGGCTTCCTCTGATACAGCACCGCCCGAAGTCTGTGACTGATCATACTTAGCACAAATCAGCTCGTCCAAAGGCATGGCCATGATCTCGTATGAATCCGACGGATCGGAAGCGCTCTCATCGCGTGTAGCAGCCGTTTCATCTGCCGCAATTAATTTGCATCTGGGATACCAGCGGAACACTTTGTTTCCGTCGCTGTACTCCACTGAATAGCCGAAGGCGAACTCAGGTGCCTTGTCATCTGTTGTGGCTATGCTAACACCTCCGCGATCACCACTAGGCTTCACTTCGCCCAGATATTTACGGATCAATTCTTTTGGTAGCTGCACAGCGTCAACTGTTATTGATTCGCCTGTTTTTTGTTGCGTTATGTCGTATGTGATTCCCGACGCGTAAATTGTTGATTCAGCCTTAGCCAGAGATACACCAATTTCCTTGATGGATTCAACGCCTTCTGTGGCTTTGTATTGATATGCGCCTGCCGCAGCATCAGGGTTAACGTCTGCAAAATATGCATTCCCTACCGTTATTTTATACGCTGGCTTTTTTACTGTTATTGCCATAATTTATCTCCTTATCCTGCTGATACTAATTCTTCTGTACCAATCAGAGTAGTGTCTGTCGCCTTATACACCACGGAACTGAAGAATTTAGCTTCGTCGTGCGGCACATACAAGGGATCGACTAGTGACTGATCGTACTTGAAGCTAATAACCTTGTCTTTCGGCATAGCTATGACTTCATAAGATGCCGACGGGTCAGCTGCACTCTCATCACGTGTAGCTACAGTTTCGTCCGCTGTGATCAGCTTGCAACGCGGATACCACTTGAACAGTTTTTTACCATCGCTATACTCTACCGAATAGCCAAAAGCAAAGTCCGGTGATTTGTCATTAACTTTCACATATGTCAATCCTTTATCTGCTGACTGCGAAGTGGATGACTCGCCCAGATATTTACTGACTAAATCTATAGGCAGCTGCACAGCATCGATAGAAATTGCTTCACCTGTTTTCTGATTAGTCGTGTCATACGTGATTCCTGATGCATAGATCGTTGAGCTGGATTTCTCCAGGGCTATGCCTATTTCTTTAATTGATTCCACTGCTACGACATCAGAGCTGAAAGTATCAGCGACTGCGTTGTAATCAGCAAAATACGCCTTGCCAACAGTTATTCTATATGCTGGCTTGTGTACTACAATTTCTGCCATATGTAAATCTCCTTTACCTATCA
This sequence comes from Bacillota bacterium, assembly GCA_035654855.1. Lineage (GTDB taxonomy): Bacteria > Bacillota > Clostridia > Saccharofermentanales > DTU023 > UBA1046. Next base: position 1,950 of record DASRVY010000161.1, read on the forward strand.
GCCGCATCGATCGCTTTGTTTAGTACGTCAACAGCAGCTCTTTGTCCTTCGTCTCGTTTACTGTTATATGCCGGGCGCAAGTGAGGGTTTTTAATAAACCGACGTGACCGCCAATGAACAAAACCTCTCTCTTGCATCATTCCGTAATAATGATCCCAATCCCAACCCAGTGTTATTTCGTTAGGTTCTGATATCGACCATGTAGCGTGGATGCCTCTGGCTAATTCCCCAGTAGCACCAGAGAAAACTCCGCCTCCGCGATCTGCACGCCTTCGCGCTTCTTTTACTATGGGTTCAGCATTTGCCTCTAATGCTTCTTTCCTGAACTCCATTGATGTTACTTTTTTGGCTACAGCATCAAGAACATCAGCCATTTCTAAAAGAACTTCAGGTGCTTCACGAGCCATGTGTCACCTCCATAGGAACCGTTATTGACAGCTCCATGTGAAAACGGTTAGCCTCCGGATCGTAGCCACCATCATAGATATCAGTTACTATCACACCAGCGCCTATCAAAGCATCTTCAATGTCGTTGACAATAGAATTGGCACCTGACAAATACTGATCTGAAATCACATCCAGATAACCCATTACAGTTACTTCATCGTTTTTGCCTGATCCCCGAATCGTAGCGATCCGGTTAGTCCAGCGAAACACCGCATACTCAGCATCGTTGCCAGGATAATGTTGATGCGCTGTAGTTATAATTCCCTTCAGTGCGCCAACAATCACAGAGTTAGGCGACGCATAATGCTTTAAACTCATGTCATGCCCCTTTCGCTG
>DASRVY010000162.1:0-3782 GCA_035654855.1 Bacillota bacterium
GCGCAAACACGGTGTAAAGCTGGCACTTGGTCATACCGTGGAGGGATTTGAAGAAAAGGACGGCGGCGTGGACGTTCTCTTGAAGGACGAGACCCCCCTTCACGCCGATATGGTGGTGCTGGCCATCGGCGTTACCCCAGATACCGGTCTTGCCAAGGAAGCCGGGCTGGAACTGGGGATCAAGGGAAGCATTCTGGTCAATGACCGGATGGAAACCTCCATTTCAGACATCTATGCCGTGGGTGATGCGGTGCAGGTGAAGCACTTCGTCACCGGGCAGGATGCTCTGATCTCTTTGGCTGGCCCTGCCAATAAACAGGGACGAATCGCTGCGGACAACATCTGTGGCGGAGACAGCCATTATACCGGCTCCCAAGGCAGCAGTGTCATCAAGATCTTCGGCATGACTGCCGCTACTACCGGCGTAAATGAGACCAACGCCAGAAAAACAGGGCTGGATGTTGATACGGTTATCCTGTCGCCCATGAGCCATGCAGGTTACTACCCCGGCGGGAAAGTCATGACAATGAAGGTGGTCTTTGAAAAGGCGACTTATCGCCTGCTGGGTGCGCAGATCGTAGGCTATGAAGGTGTGGATAAGCGCATTGATGTGCTGGCCACCGCTATCCGGGCAGGAATGAAAGCCACGGAACTGAAGGATCTGGATCTGGCCTACGCACCGCCTTATTCCTCTGCGAAAGACCCGGTAAATATGGCTGGCTTTATGGTTGAGAATATCGCAAACGGTGTTCTGAAACAATGGCATCTGGAAGATGCAGATCGTCTTCCTCGTGACGGAAGCGTAACTCTGTTGGACACCCGCACTGTGGAAGAATTCGCACACGGACACATTGACGGCTTCTTTAACATCCCGGTGGACGAGCTGCGGGAGCGGCTGGGTGAGCTGGACAAGCGTAAGCCTGTCTACGTCATCTGTCAGAGCGGTCTGCGCAGCTACATTGCCTGTCGTATCCTGGCCGGAAACGGCTTCGAGTGTTACAACTTCTCCGGAGGCTTCCGGTTCTATGATGCTGTGACCAATGATCGCTGTCTCATTGAATCGGCTACGGCCTGCGGAATGGATCGAGCATAAAATCAGGACATCTGCTTGCAACTAATAGCAAGCAGATGTCCTTTTTGCTTAATCATTTTGCAATTGTTCCAGTCTGATTTTGTCTGTAACCTCCACTGTTCCACGAGTCAGCCTGACCATACCCTCGTTCTGGAAATGGCGAAGCATTCGGGTAACTACCTCACGGGCGGTGCCCATGTGGCCCGCAATGGTTTCATGGGTAATCTTGAGGATGTTTGTTTCCTCTAAGCTGCATTCCTCCAGCAGAAATTCTGCCAGCCTTTTATCAAAGCTTTTCCACATGATCTGCTCCATGAGCCACATAACCTCAGAAAAACGGGTAGCCATAATTTCGTTGGTAAAATTAGCTACCACAGCAGACTCTTTCATAATGCGCTGATAAGTGTCAGCAGAAATAACCCACATCGTGGTATCCTTCTGCGCCTCAATGGTGATCTCAAACTGAATGCTGTTCATCATACAGGAGGCGGAAAACAGGCAAATATCCCGATCAAACAAACGATAGAGGCTAATCTCCCGTCCTTCATCGGAAAGAATATAGGCACGAAGCTGTCCGCTTCTTACCAGCAGAAGACCGGTACACTCCACAGTTCCGTTGTGAATCACAGTCCCTTTGTCCACTTTTCGTAAAACTGCATTTCGCTCCAAAATCTGCTGCTGGGTCGGTGTCAGTTTGTTCCAAATTGGAAAATAGGATGAAAAATCCATGGGTACACCTCCTTGAATACACATAGTATAAAATAATTTATGGCATATGTCAATAATTCCGTTGACATATAGGAAAATGAGATGTACAATGGGCGTATAAATGGCATATGCCGCCAATAATATGGAGGTGAATCTATGCCAAGACCGAGAAAATGCAGAAAAGTTTGTTGTTTGCCGGATAATGATGGTTTTGTTCCGGTTCGTGGCGGCGAGGAACTGACTCCCATTGTCCTGAATGTGGATGAGTATGAATCCATTCGCCTGATTGACCGTGAAGGTTTTTCTCAGGAGCAATGCGGAGAATATATGCGTATTGCCAGAACAACGGTTCAGCAGATTTATGCAGCTGCCCGCAAAAAACTGGCCGATGCGCTGGTTGAGGGACTTCCTCTGCGAATCGAGGGAGGGGATTTTACACTCTGCAGCGGAAACAGAGCAGCCTACGGGTGCAAAAATTGCTATCAGCAAAAAATCCATCCGATGCACGAAAAACCGAAAGGAGATAATATTATGAGAATTGCAGTCACTTATGAAAACGGAGAAATCTTTCAGCACTTCGGTCACACCGAACAGTTCAAAATCTACGATGTGGAAGATGGAAAAATCATTTCGTCTGAGGTTGTGGATGCTGGCGGCAGCGGACATGGTGCACTGGCAGGCGTCCTGAGTGCACTGAAGGTGGATGCCCTGATCTGCGGCGGTATTGGCGGCGGTGCCCAGATGGCACTGAGCGATGTGGGTATCCGGCTTTATGGTGGTGTTTCCGGCAACGCTGATGCAGCAGCAGAAGCACTGGCAGCAGGCGAGCTGGACTTCAACCCCAATGTCCGGTGTGATCATCACGACCACCATGGGGAAGGTCACTCTTGCGGTTCCCACGGCTGCGGCCATCACTCCTGCGACTGAAATAGGTGATTAAGTCACGGAATATGTGTCGTGATTTGATAAAATATAGATAAAGGAGGCGGTAAAACCTATGAAACAATATGTTTGCGGCATTTGTGGATATATTCACGATGAAGCTGTCGGTGGCAAGTGGGAAGACCTACCTGCCGATTGGAAGTGTCCTGTCTGTAAAGCAGGCAAAGACGCTTTCAAACCCAAAGAAGAAAAAACAGCGTCCCAGGAGGTCCTTGAAAAGCCCCATGTGGACAAGGAACTCTCTCCCATGGAAATGAGCATCATCTGCTCCAATCTGGCCCGTGGCTGCGAAAAGCAGTATCTGCCCCAGCAGGCAGATGATTTCAGAAAACTGGCAGAGTTCTTCAGAAGCAAGGCTGCGCCCGTCGAGGAGGCCAGCACAGCCAAGCTGCTGGAACTCATTGACAAGGATTTGTCTGTAGGGTATCCCTATGGCAATGCTATAGCCGGTGAAAAGCCTGATCGGGGTGGTCTGCGCTGTCAGGTGTGGAGTGAAAAGGTTACCCGAATGCTCCAATCTCTGCTGACTCGATATGAATCTGAGGGAGACAAGATGTTGGAAAACACCGGTGTTTGGGTTTGCACGGTCTGTGGTTTTGTCTATGTTGGTGACAAAGCTCCGGAGCTATGTCCGGTGTGTAAGGTTCCCAGTTGGAAATTTGAAAAAATGGAAGGGAGGGCATAGCTATGGCTGAAAAATATGCAGTAAGAAATCTTCGCTTATGCACCAAGGATTGCCTTTGTCTCTATGTCTGCCCAACCGGAGCGACTGATACAGAGAACAGCATCATTGATCCTGAAAAGTGTATCGGCTGCGGTGCCTGTGCCGAAGCCTGTCCATCCGCTGCAATCTCTATGGTTCCAAAAGAACTGCCGCCGCAGCAGCCGAAAGAAGAAAAAGTTGTCGAAGCACTTCGTAGCTTAGTTCAAAGCAAAGCCAATGCAGAGAACATTGCTTCGCAGCTTCCTGATGTCTTGAGCGTCGCTGTGGAAAAATCCTCTCGCCTGATGGCTGAGGATCTGTGCAGAGAAGCCGGCTTTATGCTGCCTCAGAGCAGCA
>DASRVY010000163.1:0-3685 GCA_035654855.1 Bacillota bacterium
AATCAGAAGCGTAAATCTTTTCTAAATAACTGAGCGCTTCTTCCCGGCTTTGCAGATGATAACCTTTCTTTTTTTCCTCTATCGCAAAAGTATTGAAATAGTTGAAATCATCAGCCTTCATAAACAGCTCTCCTTCGAGAGGAAGACTCCGGTAGTTTTCGCGTTGAAGGCGATAAGTTCGCGGTACCGATACTCCTATCTCCTCCATTCGCTCGTAGAAATTGGACTTAATTACATATTTCTGCACCAATTCCTTTTTGGGATAGGGCAAAACCGGTTCAAAGTTCAAGCGATGGATATTGTCATATAAGAGCCGCAGATAATGCTCCAAAGGAACCAGAATCATGAACTTTTTATACTGCGTTTTTTTGTCTTCATAAACTTGATTTAAAACCTTGACAAAGACGTCCGGGTCTGAGGAGAATCCCTCATCAATACGCATTTCAGCGATGGAGCTGTGATAAAAGGGAATTAAAACAGCCGAACCGCACACTACCGGCTTTTGCCCATAGGTATCGCAGATAATTCTGGCCAATGTGTAAGAAGCGGCGTCCGTACCCAATATAATTGTTAAGAAATCTTTCATTTTTTCAACCTTTTGTCTCTATAATTCTTTTTCCATCAGGGCATGAGGAATAGGAATAAAGGGAGGGACTATCAACTCACCCGTCACTTTATAGCCATGCTTCTCATAAAAAGGGATCGCCTTTTCTCGAGCATTCAGGATCATCTTGCTCTTCTTGGCACTGCGAGCTGTCTCTTCCAAAGCGGACAATATCCTCGAGCCGATCCCGTGTTTTCGCCAGACTTCATCGATTGCCATATAGCGAACCTGCGCCGTACCCCCCTCCAGCCAAACCAATGTGCCGAAGCCGATCAATCTCTCGCCGGCGAAAGCGCCCAGCAAAAGGTCATTTGCCTCGTGATCCAAATCATCTTCCTCGATCGAATGCCCCCACGGTTTGCGCAGCACCTTATGCCGCAGAGCAAGAGATTGTTTGTAATCCTCACTGCAATATTCTATTATGTGAATATCAATTTTTTCCTCAGTCATAAGCGCCTTCAAAAACTTTAATGATCATATCATATCGCATTATGAGAGGAATATATTTAACATAATTTTCGGCACGGACGTGAGCGGTGACGAGAGAAGCTTGACTTATTCCCACTAACGTTCAGATAAGTTTTCGAACATTTAGGCATATGTAATTAAAAATGAAGGCAGCCGCACTGTAAATCTGATTATGGAATTGATGAGAAAGCTGCTGACAATGCTGTCCCTGCCGGACCTGGCGGTAACTTGACTGCCGGGGCGAAAATCAGTCTCCTTGATGATAATCCCTGCAGCCCGAAACAAAAACCCTGCGAAGGAGTCATAGATGAGCGAAAGAATCATTGATGTTGAAGTAAACGACCTCGTTAAACGCTATAACGAATTGGTTGCTGTTGACCATCTCAGCCTTTCCATAGAAAGAGGTGAAATCTTCGGTTTGCTCGGGCCCAACGGCTCCGGCAAGACAACTTTGATTAACTGCATGCTGGCACTGCTGCGCTTTGATCAGGGTGAAGTCAAGATTTTTGGCGAGACGATGACACCAAAATCTTATAATCTGAAGCAACAGATCGGTCTGGTTCCACAAGAAATCTCCGTATATGAAGAGCTGACAGCGTATGACAATATAGATTATTTTTGTGGACTCTATATCAAGGACAAAAAGGAGCGTCGGCAGCGAGTTGAAGAGGCCCTTGACTTTGTCCGGCTCAATGATTTTAGGAAGTTTCATCCGAAAAAATTGTCAGGCGGATTGAAGCGCCGCTTGAACCTGGCTTGCGGTATCGCCCATCGCCCTCGCCTGATTTTTCTGGACGAGCCTACCGTAGCAGTCGATCCTCAAAGCCGCAACCGTATTCTGGAGGGAATTAAGCTGCTGCGCGATGAAGGTTCAACAATAATCTATACCACTCATTATATGGAAGAAGTTGAATATCTCTGTGACCGTCTGGCGATTCTGGATCGCGGAAAAATTCTGGTCAGCGGCACAAATGAAGAGATAATCTCCATGTCCTCCATAAGTGAAACGATAGAAATTGTTGTCTACGATCTTCCTGATGCAATCATTGATGAGCTGCAGAGAAAACCGGGTGTTGACTCTTTAAGTTATAAAGGCGGCATCTTGAGCATGACCATGCGGCAAGGAGACAGCCTGATGACTGTCTTAGAACTCTTGACAGACGCAAACATTGAACCGGTAAGCGTCTCGGGGAAAAAACCCTCTCTGAACGATGTTTTTCTGGAAATTACAGGCAAGGAGCTGCGCGATCATGCTTAGGCATTTGATTAAGTATAATTTCAAATCATATTTAGGCGATAAAAATAATCTAATCTGGAATTTTATTTTCCCCTTCGCCTATATGATTATCTTCTCCATGGCCTTGTTCTCTCTTACAGACGGCGGCAAACCGGTCACAATTCGTGTAGCTGTAGTACCCGCTGACACAAGTGAAAGCATCGCGGACAAAACGCTGGAGCTGAAAAACTTCTTCAAATTTGATGGGGACGAAGGCGTTTGGATCGGAGAGGATCTAGAACATCCGGCAGGCAGCAAAGAAACACTGATTCTATATACTCAGGCTAACGAGGCAGACTCGCTGGACTGGCTGGAAAATGAGAAGATTGACGCTATTATTGCAGTGGATGAAGAATTGAACTTCAAAGTAAAGCCCGGGACATCGCTCGCCCCGACGGTATTACACGAAGTTTTGGCCTCCTTCGAAAAAATCAACAAAACTCAAAATGCCATTATTGCCGGTTATCAGGACGGACGTTTCATACCTTTGAGTGACAGTGAAAGTGAAGAAGTTGAAGCAAATCGCTTTATCGGCATCGATAAGACTGATCGCCATACCGCCGTATATTCTCAACTCATTTATTTTTTCTCCGCTCTGGCTTATATCGCTTATTTCCCCATCAACAGCGGTGTTCATATTGTGGAGAGCATTGAACCGGATCAGTCAGATAAAGCTTTGCGCAAATACATCGGACCTGTTCCCAAAGTCAAACACTTTTTTGGCGCTCTCATACCGCACTGGATTGCTCATTTGCTGCTAATAATTTTGCTCTTCGGCTTTACTCAGCTCATAAAGATTGATTATGGCAAAGACTACCCGCGCATTATTTTGCTCTTACTTCTTGGCACCTCAAGTGCAGTTTTCACTGGTACAGCTTTGGGAGCCTTGCTCCGGGGTAAAATTGGGCTAAAAATCGCACTGGGCATCTCAATTCCTCTGATTTTTGCGCTGGCGTCAGGCATGATGGCCAGTCCATTGCATAGTTTTTTTATGGAGCATATTCCCTGGCTGCATAATTGGAATCCGCTTGGAATGATTAGCAACGGTCTATACTCACTCTACGCCGGGGAAAGTCCGGCGCGTTATTACCGGCAATTGGCGGGTCTGGGTATCTTCAGCCTGATTTGCTTTGTGCTAACGATCTTTGGAATCTGGAGGACTAGTTATGAAAGTATTTAGATTATTTCTCAAGCTCCTCTACGATTACCGCGGAACCATTCTGGCTTATACGCTGATTTTTATCGCGATTTTTGCCGCCTTGACTGTTGGGACCTCTGAGGAATCAGGGGAAATAAGTCTTTATAACCCCAAAATAGCAGTCTTTGATCACGATGAC
>DASRVY010000164.1:0-11347 GCA_035654855.1 Bacillota bacterium
CCCTCATATAATTGCCCGACAAGGAAAAGCCCGGTCACCTGACAGCAAACGGGCAGTATCTTCGTTAAGCGCCGCAGCGGGCGTTTGGCGCCTGTACCGCAGCGCGCCGCCTTCAATACATACATTTTATAAGCGACAAACTATAGTCGCAGTTCTATGCAATAACAGCCAACTACTGACGGAGCTCAGCGCCCAGCTTGTTGGATAATAGTTTGACAATTGCCGCTCGCTTGCCGGCGATTTGTTCGCTGGAAAGAGTCATCTCGTTGGACCCCAGCAGCACATGGAAGAGCAAAGACTTCTTGCCTTCCGGAATCTGTGACCCGCGGTATTCCTCGACGTAATTCAGCTCTTTAACCATCGGTTCGACAATCTCTCTGACCTGCTCCCAGCTTACACTCTCATCAACAACCATGGCGAAATCTTCCTCGACCAGCGGATAGTGGGGCAGGGGATTATAATCATGGCCTCTGTTAGGCAGGGGTATAAGCTTGGCCATTTCCAACTCGAACACAGCCACCTGAGTTCTCTTAATGCCGACTGCGTTCTTGACCTTGCTCGACAGCAGACCCAGGCTGCCAATACTCTCCCCTCCGCTGACAATATTGAGCCAGACATCTTTGTCCGCCCAGGATGGCTGAGAGATGTTTTGGAAATCCAGCTGCTCCGCGCCGGCATAGTCAGGCAGCTGCGCAATCATTCCCTTTATTTCGCGGAAAATATAAAGACCGCAATTTTCGCCGGCTGCGATGGCTCCGGCCAGATGGAGTCTTTGGACGGGGAGAATCTCGGCGGGATCTGATGGACTTGACTCGCCGGACAAGAAAATCTGAGCCATTTCAAAAACCTTTATCTCGTCTTGGAAACGAAGATTGCCCCTCACATTGCCGATCAAGCCCGGCACCAGGCAAGGTCTCAGCTTAGCCTGATCCGGGGCCGGCGGCTGGGCAAGCTCTACTTGACCTTCGATGCCCGCCGCAGCGAGTAAATCGTCCGCAGTCCAGGGGTATGTGAATATCTCACGATAACCACAGCGGAAAGCCAGATATTCTCTCACTCTTCGCTCCAGATCAAAGCCATCCTGCTTGACCGCCTTTTCCAGCGCCACGACAGGCGGGATGAAGTCGAAATTCTCATAGCCGATTATGCGGGCGACTTCCTCGACAATATCACAAAACAATGAAACATCGCCGGTAGAGCGCCAGCTGGGCGCAGTTACAGTCAATAGATCATTATCAATCTGCCGGACAGCAAAGCCCAGCGCAGACAGCAAATCGTCCACTTGCTTAAAGCCAACTTGTCTGCCCAGACTCTTGGATAGGGAGTTAAGGCTTACATCAATCTTAGCCAAGCCGGTTTCAGCGGCGACAGCATCCTGATAACCCAGCAATTCGGACTCGGGGAACAATTCTCCCAGCAACTGACAGGCCAGCGCAATTGAGATATCTACGCGTTGGGTATCGATCGCTTTCTCATAGCGGGTCGATGCCTCTGTGCGGACATTGAAGCGCTGTGCAGTATGGCGAATACTAAGCGGATCAAAGACAGCGACTTCCAGTACCATCTCGGTAGTATCGTCGTGCAGAGAGTCCTTCTTGCCCCCCTTGACCCCGGCTAGAGCCATGGGCTCACTTGTATCGCAGATGACAAGATCCTCGGCAGTCAGCTGCAGGAAAGTATCGTCAAGCAGCTCCAATGTTTCGCCTCTGCGAGCTTCCCTTATTATCAGCTCTTTATTGACAAAGCGTCTGTCAAAGCCGTGAGTCGGGCAGCCTGTGGTCATCATGACATAATTGGTGATGTCTATCAGAGCATTGTGAGGTGAGATTCCCGTGACAGCGAGCCTGGCGCGCATCCAATGAGGAGCAGGTCTGGAATCCAGACCGGAGAAAACGAGCCCCGCATAACGCAGACAGCGCTCCGGCGCCGCAATCGTAATCGGCAGCGAATGCTCATTGCCTTCCAGTGAGCGATCAAGCGCAAAATCAGCAACCGGTTTTAACTCCCGCTGAAAGATTACAGAGAGCTCTCTGGCGATGCCATAATGTCCCCACAAGTCAGGACGATTGGTCAGCGACTTATTATCGATCTCCAAAATCACATCATTAAGCTGCAAGGCTTCAGATATCGGTGCCCCGGCCGGAGCGTCGAAATCTTTCAGATCTATGATCTCTGCTTCCCGGCTGGCGGGGAACAGCTCGTCCAGCTCCAGCTCCTCAGAGGCACAGATCATGCCACAGCTGGGCTCCCCCCTCAGTTTGGTTTTCTTGATCAGGACCGGCTCGCCCTGGCCATGCCATTTGACATAAGAACCCGGTAGCGCCACGACTACCTTTTGCCCTTCATACAAATTACAACCGCCGCAGACAATTCTGCACGGCTCATCATCTCCCACATCGACAATCGTGATCAACAGCTTGTCCGCCCGGGGATGAGGCAAAATCTCAGTAATCTTCCCGACTACGACCTTATCATAAGCCAGCTCCTGATAACGGACATCCTCAACCTCGACAGTCCGCATCGTCAGCTCGTGAGCCAGCACCTCAGGCGCAAGATCACTCAGATCCACATAGTCATTTATCCATTGCAGCGAAATCTTCATAGTCAAAAGGCTTTTCAGCCTCCTCCTTATATTTAGTTCACTAGTCTTTCCTGTTTTTTATATTTACCGCAGGCGCTAAAATAATTATTGCTCTTTTGTTGAAGGCGCCCACCACTTAGTACTAGTTTTCTTTATCACAGGCACTCAAACCGGGTCAGTTCCTATCTGAATTGAGACAAAAAGCGCAGATCGCCGCTGTGGAAAAGTCTGACATCATCAACGCCGTAACGCATCATAACCAGACGATCCAAGCCGATATTAATATAAAAACCGCTCCACTCGTCCGGGTCGAGCCCCGCCTCTTTCAGAACATTCGGGTGCGTCGTACCGCCCGGCATCACTTCAATCCAGCCGACATTCTTACACACACGGCAGCCTTTGCCGCCACAGACCTGACATTCCATATCTATCTCAAAGCCCGGCTCAACGAAGGGGAAGAAACCGGCCCTCATTCTGGTATTTACTTTGTGACCGAAGATTTTTTCCAAAATTGTGTCAATCAGCAAACGGCCCGAGGCAAAGGGGAAATCTTTCTCCACTATCAAAGCTTCATATTGGAAGAAGGCTCGCTCATGGCGGGCATCGGTAGACTCATTGCGATATACACGGCCGGGATATACAAAACGGGCAGGAGCGCCGTACTTCTTCAAGAATCGTACGCTGGCGCCGGTGAGATGCGGACGCAGGCAGAGACGCTCAGCACCTCGTTTATCCTCAGTGCCTTTAACCCAAAAGGTGTCCATAGTTTCTCGCGCAGGGTGGTCGGGCGGGAAGTTTAGATTGTCAAAAGCGAATAACTCGCTGGTGATCTCGTCTTCCGAAAAGACAACAAAGCCCAGAGAGTGAAACGCATCATTCAAGTCATAACTCATTTGGGTAATGGGATGCAGACCGCCTGACTGAGGACTGATGCCGGGCACTGTGAGATCAGGCGGAAAATCCAGAACAGGCGCGCTGTCACTGAGAGAGCTCTTTTTTTCTTCAATTTGCCCTGATAGAGATGTTTTGATTATATTCGCCATCTGGCCGACATTTTTCCGCTCTTCCGGCTGCAGCTGTCCCAATCCTTTCAGGACAAGGGTCAGTTCGCCGTTTTTTCCCAAATATTGTTGCGTGAGTTTCTGCAGCTCCTCCTCACTTTGAACGCTTTCAAGAGCTCGCATGGCTCTCTGCTTTATGTCTTCTAGTTTTTGCAGCATATTCAGCTCCCCGCTATATTTTTCTCAGATTACCCCAGTCAGCTTACGGTACCGCCGGCAAAATCCGGGTAATTTGAAGTAAATTCTCTAACCCATCCAAACACATAATCAGGATTTTCGTCAATTATAACGCAATTTAGCTGACAATTGCTCGAGGTCGGATTTTGTCAGGGGAATCCGGATTATTGCCTAGTGGAAAGTCTTTTGACAGCTAAAATCAGTGTTTAAGCAGATGTCTCCTCAATATTGCGAAGTTCCTGCAAGAAAATACACGGATTGTCGGCTTGAAAATCTATATAATCTGACTAATACGTGTTTAGGGGAAATTGCATTTGCAGTAAAGGGAGAGCAGGTATTCTTGGAGATAATAAGATGCAGGATCGTTTTTTGCTGAAATTTCAGAAGACAGATTATTTCGGGAAGGATGAGATAAATGCGAGATTATGCTGATTCTACTAACGGCGAGACAGCAGAGTCAAAAATTACTGCCGAATGGCTGTCTGAGCTGAGATTTTTGTCTGCGCTGACGTCCGCCCCGGGACAAAAAAGAGCCGCCTTCATAGTCAAGCAGGCGGATCTGAACGACAACGGCTATAATTCTTGGCTTTGGCTTTTGGAAGACAACAAGACCAGATGTCTTACCCGCATATATAAAGAGTCCTCCTTCGTCTTCCTTGATGAAGAGACAATCCTGTTCCCTGACCGGAGAAGAGCGGCTGACAAAGGCGACAGAAATAAGAATTCGGTTCAAAAATCAGACAGCGATGCATCCACAGTCAGTATAAGAGACAAAGGTGAAAACGAGAACAAAGATGAAGGCGCTGAGAGGGCAGATTGTAAAAATCACAAGGATCAGGATAACTATACTCAGTTCTATCGCCTGAGCATTGCCGATAATCAGGTTGAGCCTGCTTTTGAGCTGCCCTTTAGCTGCAAGGAATTCCTGGCTTTAAGTGACTGCCGCTATCTGCTGCTTGCTGATATAGATATTGAGCGCCCGGAGCTCTGGCGGGAGCGATATGAAAATACTATGAGCACCGGAGCTGCCGCAGATTCAGATTCTCCCGGTGAGAGTGAGGACGCCGCGGTGTCTGCAGGTTCGGATTCTGCAGGCGAGGGTGAGGACTTCACAGCGGCCGCAGCCGGAGCTGATCAAAATTGTTGTCTGGTGCTCGATGAGATCCCTTACCGCAGGGATAATTTGGGTTATTCTCAGGGGAAAAGGGCGCAGCTTTTTTTATATGATGAGAAGTCCCTGGAGATTAAAACCCTGACAGCGCCGGAGCTTGATGTTAGAGATATCATGCTCCATCCACAAAGATCAGGAGTCCTTTTCAGGGCGAACGACCGCTCGGGGGAATATCGCTGCAGGGCAAATCTTTGTGACGACATTTATGAACTGGATCCGGAAACGCTCGAGCTGAAACCGCTGTACCAAGAAAAAGACCTCAACATAGGGAAGGTATTTTATTGGCATAATCAAGTTTACGCTCTGGCCTCCGATATGAAAGAGTATGGTCTCAACCAAAATTACAGACTGTACCGTATCGATCAAAAGCAAAGTATTTTGCTTGGAAGTGAAGAGATAATCCTTGGCAACACTGTCGGATCTGACATCCGCCTGGGCAAAGCAAATAATTTTTCCGTCCTCGCTGATAAAGTTTTTTATCTCTCCACGCTTGAGGGTGAAGGAGTCCTCAAACTGTTAGATAAACAAGGCGAATCCAAACTGTTTCTTCGTGGTCCCGGCTCGGTTGACAGCTTCATCTTCGTTGACGGCAGTTTATATGTGGCCGGCCTTTTCGCAGATAGACCGCAAGAAATATATCAGCTAAAACCGGATGATGCCGGTCAGACAGAGCGGACAGCATCTGATTTGCTCAGAATTACCCATTTTAATGATGCAGCTATGGCCGGTATTACACCCTCTTCACCTGTCAAACTGGAGATTGAATCTAATGGAGACATCATCACAGGCTGGGTCCTGCTCCCGGAAAGATTTGATCCCCTGGAGTCCTATCCCGGTATTTTATGCATCCATGGCGGTCCCAAAACAGTCTATGGCACCGCTCTTTTCCATGAGATGCAGCTATGGGCGGGCGAAGGTTATATTGTATATTTTTGCAATCCGCACGGTTCTGACGGCAGGGGTGATATCTTTTCCGATATTAGGGGTAAGTACGGTACTATTGATTTTTATGATTTGATGAACTTCACGGATGCTGTACTGGAGAAATACCCTCAGCTGGACGAGGATAGACTGGGAGTCTCTGGCGGTTCATACGGCGGCTTCATGACTAATTGGATAATTTCTCATACAGATCGTTTCAGAGCCGCAGTGACTCAAAGATCCATCTCTAACTGGCTGTCCTTCTATGGCACCTCAGATATTGGTTACTACTTTGCTGAGGATCAGATGGCGGCGGACTTTTTCAGTCAGCAGGGAATAAAACAATTGTGGAAGTTTTCGCCTCTTCACTATGCAAAAGAGATTAATACCCCTCTCTTGATTATCCACTCGGAGGAAGATTATCGCTGCTCGCCGGAGCAGGGATATCAGCTTTTCACCGCTCTCAAGGTCAGGGGCATAGACAGCAAGATGGTCGTCTTTAAAGGCGAGTCTCATGAGCTTTCCCGCAGCGGCAGGCCTCTCGCCAGAATCGAAAGACTAAAGCAGATAACACAATGGTTTAACAGCTATCTTCAATCTTAATAAGAAAGATGCATGAGCACATTTTTAGCCGCCTGACATCTATAAAAATAATAAAAAACAAATTCGTCGTTTTGCACAAATTGCCTATGGTCGCCTGATTGCAGTGTTGATGCGCATTGGCCTTTTATATGCGAAATCCAGAGTCTTTTATCTTATATTGATTATGTATTAGACTGTCTGAGGGTATGTTTTTACGTAGAACTGTGCAGGAATTTACATATAAGCGCCTTCAACAAATTTGCGTAAAAATTTGAAGGGTGATGAGTATAGAGAAGTGAAATATTTGCATTAATTGTTTTTCTTGATGGTGTATTTAAGGGAGAATTATGAATATTTTTAGTCTGCTGACATTGGCCGGAGGGCTCGCACTGTTTCTCTACGGCATGGATCTCATGAGTACGGGACTGACCAGACTATCCGGTTCAAGGCTTCAAGGAATCCTTGAAAATTTGACTTCCAAGAGAGTAAAAGGTGTAGCGCTGGGAGCCGGTGTCACAGCAGTTATCCAGTCCTCGTCTGCGACGACTGTCATGCTGGTCGGCCTGGTCAATGCCGGGATTATCACGCTTAACAGAGCCATACCTGTGATAATGGGTTCGAATATCGGCACAACCATAACCGCCTGGATTTTGAGCCTGGTGGGCATACAGGGCGAGAGCATTCTTGTGCAGCTGTTGAATCCTTCGTCATGGACACCCATCCTGGCAATAATCGGGACAAGTTTTATTCTCTTTAGCAAAGATGAAAAGAGACATAATCTGGCACGCATACTCCTGGGTTTTGCCATTCTTATGTTCGGCATGACCACAATGTCCGATGCGGTTGCTCCTCTGGCGCAAGTGCAAGGATTCCAAAAAATGTTCTTGACCTTCTCCCATCCGATCTTGGGTATCCTGGTAGGTGCTGTTTTGACAGCAGTCATACAATCTTCCTCGGCATCTGTGGGAATTTTGCAGGCTTTAGCCAGCACCGGCATGGTGACATTCGGTTCCGCAATCCCGATTATCATGGGGCAAAATATCGGCACCACAGTTACCGCCATGATCTCTTCAATTGGCGCCAGCCGCAATGGCCGGCGAGTAGGTATTTTCCATCTTAACTTTAATATTATCGGCAGTATTGTGTTTTCGGTGATCTTTTATACTCTCAATGCAATTTATGATTTCAGCTTCTTAAGCGAGAGCGTATCACCCTTCTGGATTGCCGTCATTCACTCTTTATTTAATATTGCCGCCACTGCATTTCTCCTGCCTTTCTCCACGCTATTGGAGAAGCTGACTCATGTGATGGTGGCGGACAAAGAAGAGGATAGAATCGCAACTCAGGTGGAAGAGAGATTTATGCTGCTGGACCCGAGATTTCTTGAAACACCCGCACTGGCTGTTGAGCAAGTTAGAAAACTCGGCAAAGATATGACAGAGAAAACGAAGCAAGGCCTGGATACCGCCTTGAAGCTTTTACATGACTATGACAGTGAGGGTTTGGTAGAAGTTTTAGCGCTGGAGAATCTGGTCGACCGCTATGAAGATAAGCTGGGCACCTACATGGTTAAGCTCACCGGCAGAGAATTACAGGAAGATGAGTATAAAACGGTATCTATCTGGCTGCAAAATATTTCTGACCTGGAGAGAGTTTCTGATCATACAGTCCATATTGCGCATTCTGCTCAGGAGATGCACAGTAAGAAAATTCGCTTTTCAAAATATGCCTGGACTGAGTTAGAAGTATACACCGCAGCTCTTTACAGACTTGTCAATATGGCCTTTGAAGCTCTGAACAACGATGACCTCGATTTGGCTGCGCAGGTGGAGCCTCTGGAAGATGTAATTGATCGTCTCAATGACGAATTACAAGCCCGTCATATCGCCAGAGTTACACACGGTAAATGCACACTGGAGTTAGGCTTCATTTTTGTAGACTTTACCACCAGCCTGGAACGCATAGCTGATCACTGCAGCAATATCGCTGCCGCAATGATTGAGATTCACGCTGACGGTTTAAATACCCATGAATATCTGGCTGAAGTCAGAAAGGACAACGCCGCCTTCAAAAAAATGTATAATGATTATCGGGAAGAGTATCGACTGCCTAAGGATACAATTCTTATAGGCGAAACAAACGGGGAAAACTATGTAAATAGGCTCAACGAGCCAGACGGCAATGATGATTTTGCTGTTGAAGCAAACGCCGAATGTTCTGTCGTTGAGCCTGCTGAAGAAGGATATCATGAATAATGGCGACAAATCCACACAAGATGGAGAGATAAAACGCCTCCAGGCCGAAGGACGCTATCAGGCTGAAACAAAAAACTCTTTAAGCTCTGTGCAAAAACTGGTCGGTGCCGGCATGCTGGCAGCCTTAGTAGTTGTCGCCACGCTTCTTGTGCAAATTCCGACCCCTTCCCGCGGATTTTTGAATATGGGAGACGTCGTTGTGTTGGTGTCTGCCTGGATGCTGGGACCTGTATACGGGGCAGCTACTGCAGGTATAGGTTCAATGCTGGCAGATCTGATCGCAGGTTACACTATGTTCGCTCCCGGCACACTGATTATTAAAGGTTTAGTTGCCTTCATCGCCGCCGGTCTGTTTGCCGTATTGTCAGTGAAAGGTAAACGACACCGCATTTTTGCCCGTTTGATCAGCGGCGGGGTCGCTGAGCTGTTCATGGTTATTGGTTATTTTGTTTATGAAGCTGTTATTTTAGGTTTGGGCTGGGCTGCGGCGGCAGGAATTGTCGGCAACTTGGGGCAGGGAGCATTTGGTCTGGGTGCCGGCTTTATTATTATTACCATGTTGGAACGGCATCCTTATATCAAGTCACGGATGCCTTATTGAAAAAATAGGCATACAATTATAAATGAAGATAGTATTATTACTCCGGTGTCTGACGGATTAACTTGCTAAGCTGTTGAGTTGATTGATTTTGAAGAACTTAATAACTTTAGTGCCGGACACCGTGAAAGGATGGAAGCTAATGTCAGATGATATCAAAAAATCCGAAACGGGAAACTATACTGATGTGCCAGATCCTGTGCTAGACCGGGATTTTCTTAAGCAAATTGCAGAGGAAACCGGATCTGCCATTACAGAGCTGGTTGAGACTGCCAATCTTAAGCCTGGCGCCATTGTGGTTGTTGGTTGCTCCAGCAGCGAAATTGCAGGTCACAGGATCGGGTCTTACTCAAGCACACAGATTGGCAATGTTGTATATGACACCATAGCGGAAGTTTTGGATAATAAGGGTATCTTTATGGCTGCGCAATGCTGTGAACATCTCAACCGCTGCGTTATTATTGAGCAAAAAGCGGTTCCCGGCGCTGAAATTGTCAATATAGTGCCTTGGAAGAAGAGTGGAGGCTCTTTTGCGAGCAGGGCATATGAGATGATGCGTCATCCGGTAGCGGTAGAAAAGATACAAGCTGATGCCGGACTGGATATTGGTGATACCTTTATAGGCATGCACCTCAAAAACGTTGTGGTATGCGTCAGGACTAAAATTTGCAGTATTGGCAATGCGCATGTTACTGCTGCGCGCACCAGACCTAAATTTGTCGGCGGTGAACGCGCCAGATATGATCATGATCTGTCGTGGGGCATCACTAAGGAGTAATGAAGAAAAACAACACTAAACAGTTTATCCGCAATTGGCTGCAAATTATTATCATTCTAGGCGCCTTCGCTTTCCTGATGATATATTTGAACGAGTTTCTCGGCCTGCTGGGTAAACTGTTTTCTGTTCTGCGGCCTATTATTTTCGGATCGCTGATTGCTCTGATAATGAATATCCTCTTAGTGAAGGTCGAGGCATTATATTTCCCCAACAGTAAGAGATTTATTGTGCAGAAGACCAGGCGTGGAGTGTCGATTCTGATTTCTGTATTGTTGGTATTGGCAGTTATTTCACTGATTATTGGACTCGTGGTCCCGCAATTGTTTCAGTCCATTAATATTATCGCCAATGACTTGCCCAAAGCTTACGACAAATTTATTTCCTGGACAGAGTCGAGTGATGCTCTGCCGGACGCATTGCGCGAACGTATTCTGGCATCGAATTTTGATATTGACAGCTTGATTTCTCAACTGACATCAGAGGCTAAAAACTGGATAGGCAGCGTTGTGTCTTTAGCCGGACGCATTATTTCGGAAGTCGTTGATCTGGTTTTCTCCTTGATGTTCGCCCTTTATATACTGGCTAATAAGGAAAAATTGTTGGATCAACTCAAGCGATTCGCTTATGCTTATCTTCCCCGAAAAATTAATGTCACTGTTTCACATGTGTTAATCGTGGCCAATCAGACTTTCGCATCTTATTTTGGCGGTCAGATATTAAGCGCTTTAATCCTTGGCGCCATGACAGCGGTTGGAATGGTTATTCTGCGGCTGCCATTTGCCCCTGTTGTCGCGAGCGTAGTCGGCGTAACTGCCTTGATCCCGACCATCGGCGCATATATCGGGAATTTTGTCGGCGTGGTCCTAATCTTGACGGTCAGCCCGGTTAAGGCTCTGATATTTTTCATTTTCCTGATCGTTTTGCAGCAGATTGAAGGAAATCTCATCTATCCCAAGATTGTTGGCACGCGAGTAGGTCTGCCGACCTATTGGGTGCTGATTGCAGTTATACTGGGCGGTGGATTTGGCGGAGTTTTTGGTATCCTGATCGCAGTTCCTATAGTAGCAACCATATATTATTTGGTGAAAGAAAGCGTCGAGGCCAGAATCAGAAAAAAACCGGAAGACGGCATTGACAAGATAATGCAGGAAGCTCGGAAATCTTTGTACAAGAGAGACGAACGGGCCGACGGACAAATTGCAGAAAGTGCCGTCGATGATGAA
>DASRVY010000165.1:0-5281 GCA_035654855.1 Bacillota bacterium
AATTCACCGGCTTCAGCCAGCCTGGCACCCTCTTGAACCAGGGACTCCAGAATTGCCTGCTTCACGGCAGTACCGCCGTGACAGCTGATTTCAAAAACATCTTCGCCGGTATAAGAGTGCGGTGCGATAAAGCGGCTGAGAACAACCTGATCTAAATCAGCCCAGGAACCGACAGCCGTCGTGTATCCGGGCATCTCAGATGGTTTAACCGCAGTTATGGGATAAGGACGAAATAAAGCGTCACAGTAATGTGCGGCATCCGGCCCTGATAAACGCAGTACCGCCAATCCACTTGTTCCCGGCGGCGTCGATATTGCTACGATAGTGTCAAATATCGTATCAGTTATCGTCGAATTCTCCATCCCAATATTCTTCTTTCTCATCAGCAGGACCGGCGTCATCATTCTCAGGCGCAATGACTATATAGCGCGTTGGTTCATAGCCTTCACTCCAGGTTGTTATACCCTGATAATCTGAGAGAGCGAGATGAATTTTTCTTCTTTCGGCGGGGTTCATAGGCTTAAGCCGTATTTTTTTATTCTCATTCAATGCGCGCTCAGCAGTCCGGAAAGCCATGTCGCGCAATTTTTTATCGCGGCGCTGTCGGTATCCGCCAATATCTACAACCACTCGCACATGGTCATCTGTATTGCTGTTTGCAACCAGATTAGTTAGATACTGTATCGCATCTAAAGTCTCGCCTCTGCGCCCAATAGCGGCGCCCAGATCTTCGCCTTCAACTTCGAAGTGCAGATTTTGCTCTTCATCGAGCCAAGAGGAAATGCGTCCGTGCATCCCTAGACCGCTTAGTACGACCTGAAGATAGTCCAGGGCAGTATTCTCAGCATTGTCAATATCAATTTCTTCTGATTTGGTTTTTTTGCCTGCAGTGCGGACAGCAGTTTCTTCACGATGAGTCTTCACTGCTGTTTGCAAAGCTAAATCCAGGTCATCCAAGTCATCGCCGGCATCATCCTCCGGCGCAAAATCATCTGTACCGTCTCCATCCCCGTAATAGACTCTAATCCGGGCGGGTTTCTTGCCAAAGCCCAGAAGACCTCCACTTTCCCCTTCATCCAATACTTCAATTGCTACATCATCAGCACTGAGTTTCAATTCAGCCAGAGCTTCAGAAATAGCTAAATCAACAGTTTTTGCTGTTTTTTCAATAAAGCTACCCATCCTATAGGCCTCCTAAGCGGAGAGACTAAATCTTTAGCCTTTTCCGCGTTTTTTCTTCTTTTTCCCTCCAGCCTTCTTAGCAGCTTTTTGTGGTTGTGCCGCAGTTTTTTGCGGCAACTCTCCATTTTGGGCCGTATCTTTCGCAGTATTCGGCAAAAGCGCAGCATCAGCTTGCTCTGCCAATATGACACGGGCGGGTTTAATATACATCTCATAACTGATCCAGGATTGTGCAATGAAAACCAAGTTAGATGTCACCCAGTAAAGACCCATGGCCGAAGGCATTGTAAATACCGTGAAAATCATCAGAACAGGCATGAAGTACTGCATGTACTTCATTGTTTTCTCTGAGGGGTCAGCCTGTTGCTGCCCGGCTTTGGCCGGGTTGCTCTTTGCCCGCTCAAGTTCCTCTTTTGTGAGAGGCTTGCGCAAGACATTAAGTCGTGACATTCTCATATTGAGCGTCATGGTTATGATGGTAAGAATTGGCAGGATAATAAGCGGCAGCTCAATTTTCCAATTGTCGCCAAACCAGTCAAGGGGATTATATGAGGGGACCCTGCCAAGGTCCATACCCAGAAAATTTGTGTTAATTATCTGGTCAGGACGTATCCATCCTTGACCGACCGATTCTGCCAGTGCGCTGGCATTGTTCTTCAGAATATTGATTATGGACAAGTCATTTTGGGCTATCGAGGTTAAGGCATTTTCACCAAGCAAACCTTTACCAATCAGATACTCTGCAATCTTCGTGATATTCTCTACTGACACCTGACCCACATATTGCAAGGGAGCGCGGATAATGCGCCAAATCGGCCAGATTATGATCAGAGGAATAATCGATGATAAACAGCCGGCACCCATCGAGACTCCTGTCCTCTTCATCAGAGCAGAGCTCTCTTGTTGTTGTCTCTGGGGGTCATCTGCAAAGTGGCGCTTGATATCATTTAACGCCGGCTGCAGAAATTGCTGTTTGAGCATATTGCGCTGAGATTTAAGACGCAGGGGTACCAATAGAGAGTTGACAGCAAGCGAGAAGAAAATAATTACCAAACCATAATTGCCGATAACATAATACAGCCAGCTCAGTATTGCTCCAAATAAAGTATACAGCGGATTAAGCATTCTTAGTACCACCTAACATAATGAAATTCTCCCGTATCTTTGTTGCTTATAATTCAATATCATAAATCGACGATTCAGCCATGTCCTGACGGTTGTGCCAGGAGTGCCATTCACCTAGCGAAGAGGATCATATCCGCCTTTATTAAATGGATTACAGCGAACAATGCGCCAAATCGAACGGATCCCTCCGCCAAAAGGGCCGTAACAGTGAATTGCTTCTACCGCATATTGTGAACAGGTTGGCGAAAAGCGACAACGTCCCATAGAGGCAGGCGAACGGCCTCTTTGATACAGACGAATTGCGCTAATCATCATGTCACCTAACCAAACACCAAAAGAGCGCTTGGGCGCATCCAGGTTTTGATTTTGCATAGATTCACCGGAGCTTTGGCTGCAAGTGTTAGTTTTACAGCTAACTTTGGCCACTTGAATTATCCTCCAATGCAAGCTTGGCTTTGACTATCATATCATGAAGCTCTTTGCGAAGGCTATGAAAATCGGGCGGATTCATTTTCATTTTTCCTACCAGAATTATATCAGTTCCGGGTTTAATCTTTAGCCCGGATAATCTCATAGCTTCACGCAGAAGTCTCTTTATCCTGTTGCGTTCTACTGCCGTTTTAATTCTACGGCTGACCGTGTAACCGACACGAGGAACGTCCTGATTCCCTCTATGCTTGTAATGCATTATTATATAATCGCCTCTTATGATCTTACCTTGTCGGTAAGTTGTCGAGAAATCGCGGTTGGCTTTGATAGTCGGATACGGTTTATTGCTTGTCATGAAAAAAAAGACCACATCTCCTGCGGCCTTAATGCGAGAGTCTCTTTCTTCCCCTCAATCGCCTTCTGGCAAGTACTTTTCGACCTGAGGCGTTACGCATCCTTTTGCGGAAGCCGTGTTCTCTTTTCCGCTGACGTTTCTTCGGCTGATAAGTCATCTTAGGCATAATTTACTCCTTTCGCACTCCGTCCTTCATCTATACACATCGGCTTTGCGAGATATTCTCAATCAGGCTGTCACCTACATTCTATATAAAAGGGAAACAGCTTGCCAATTATACTCACGATAATGGTTCTCTGTCAAATATAAGCACCCAATTCAAGACCACAAAACAATAATATTGACCCCTCCAGTTTGTGTTGGAGGGGTCCGGATACTGTTAAAATAAGTATAGATATTAAAGATCTAAAATCCGGTCTCGTTCCGAAATTATAGGATAGCCTGAGTAATCAACGGCAAAACTGTCCTTAAGATAAAAAGTGCCGCCAGAATATACATTGTGATTGAAACACTCTTTGCTTTACCGCTGAGGACTTTTAAGATTACATATGAGACCATGCCGAAAACGATACCTTCAGCTATGCTGTATGCAAAAGGCATCATCACAATAGTCAGGAAAGCCGGAATCGCCTCCGTGTAGTCTTCGGTTAAGTCGATTTCTTTAATGGGGCTCATCATGAAGAGTCCTACCATGACCAGAGCCGGAGCAGTTGCCTGAGATGGAATAATACCGATAATCGGATAGAAGAAAAGGGAAAGCACGAACATGCCTGCCGTCGTCAGAGCTGTAAGACCGGTACGCCCGCCTTCAGCTACCCCTGCAGCAGATTCTACATAGGTTGTAACTGTACTGGTACCCAATGCGGCGCCGGCAACGGTGCCGATTGCATCGGCAGTCAGAGCTCGATTAGCGCGCGGCAGTTTGCCTTCCTCGTCTAACATATTTGCTTTGGAAGCTACGCCAATCAAGGTGCCAATAGTATCAAATACATCGACGAACAGGAAAGTAAATACTGCTATGACCATCTTCCACGTAAGAATATTACTCCACTCGAATTGGAATGCTACATTTGACAGTGATGGGGGCAAGCTGAAAACACCTGTGGGGAGGTCGGTTATGCCCATAATCATACCGATTACAGTGGAAGCGAGAATCCCGATTAACAGGGCACCGCGCACTTTATAGGCGTAAAGCACTCCAATAATAATCAAGCCAATCATTGTCAGCAGGACTCCCGGAGACGTCAAATTTCCCAACGACAAAACGGTGTCCTCGTTAGATACTACCAGTCCGCCATTGATCAAACCGATAAGACAGATAAAGAGACCAATACCGACGGAAACAGCTTTCTTCAGTGTCATGGGAATTGAGTTGAAAATCTTTTCTCGTACCCCCACAAAGGAAAAGAGAAGGAATATCACTCCTTCAATTAGAACCGCGGTTAAAGCAAATTGCCAGGTCACGCCCATTCCGATAACGACTGAATAAGTAAAATAAGCGTTTAAACCCATGCCCGGAGCGAGCGCGAAGGGCAGCTTTGCATATAGCGCCATAACCAGGGTTGCAATCAGGGAAGACAGGATAGTTGCGGTGAAAACACCACCCCTGTCCATCCCGGCATCAGCTAGAATGTTGGGGTTAACAGCAATAATGTAGGCCATAGTCATAAAGGTAGTGATACCTGCCATGACTTCAGTTCTTACTGTAGATCCATGTGCTTTTATTTGGAAAAAGCGATCCAAAAAGCCACCATCTTTTTCAGTGGTCTCATTCTTCGACATACAAACCTCCTCAAGTCCTCTGCCTTTTTCTGTTGCCAAACAACATGAAAATTGTACCATAACATACGATTTTCGTGGGACAAAACTAAGAATTAGACTAAATTTTCCTCATTGCCAAAAAAAAATACGTTTTATCTCGGGCAAAGTTGTGCTTTTTGACTGCAAGAACTTACTGTTGCTGCGACTATTTCGTATGTCTGAAGCAATAGGGTATAATGCATTGTGTATTGAGGCGTTATTTTGATGCCCTTGATACTTGTGGAAGCGATTCCAAATATTGTCTGGGAGAGAAAAAACATGCTTGATCTGGTCATGATACGAAACAATCCGGAGATAGTGGCAGATAAACTGGCGCGCAGAGGATTCGAAGTCGATTTTACGGATTTCCTAAAGGAAGATGAAAAGAGA
>DASRVY010000166.1:0-1708 GCA_035654855.1 Bacillota bacterium
AGCTTATCAGGGTTGTTGGTTTTATTGCCGGCTGCAGGTTTCTTGTTCTTGCGGTTGGGAGTTCGTCATTTGACTAAGGAAGGCCGGTACCGTCAGCGCGAGTGTCGCGAATACAGAAGAAACCTTGGTAATCTGCAGTTATTAACTCAGGCCACCGATTCTCAGTTTACCCTTACAGAGATGGCTATTTTGGCTTTGCCCCGGGCATTCTCTTTGGATAATGTCAACTTGTTCTTTGACGGTCTGTATATACTCAATGATGAAGATTTTGCAGCCGCTGCCTATGCCATACTCCATATTTACCAGCGTGAGCCTTTACCTGAAAGCATTAAAATCACGGCCAAGGAACGAGAGGATCTTAGGCATAAACTTAAAGGGTTAAGAGATGTTTTACAGAGTTCTGAAACTATTCTAGCCTCATCTTATCAGGGTTTCGGTTTGCAATAGCAGATAGCAGTGCTTGTCTCGTTATTCTTTGCTGTCACACCACCAGACATTTTCCCACTCATCAAAGTACAAAGGGATTTGGCGCTGCGCGATTAAGCAAGTATAGCGGATGCCGCTGCCGCCTGACTTTGAGGCTGCCCGGCGCACATCCAGTATTTTATCAATACTGTAATTTCTGCCATCATGCCAGATCACTTGCATCGGTCGTATCCTTCCACTTTCAAAGCGGGCTAAAACATCGATCATGATGCGGCGCGTCAAATCACACTACCTCCCGATAAATTTTTGCCGGTTTTAAATGAGGAGAGGCATTGCTGCCGGGCAAAGTTTTGCCGGGCAGATCAATTTGCGTATAAGATTTAAGCCCGGACAGAGCTTTATCAGACAGCAGACGTCCTCTAAGTATGGCCTCTTCTCCATAGCGCGATCTCAAACCATCTACAGTACGTTCCACTTCCAGCCAGCGCGCCTCGCTTTTTGCTTCCGGCAGGAAAGATTCTTGCTGCCCCTTATCCGCCCAGCTCAAATCAACGCAGCGAATGCCCAGAGAACGCAAAGGCCGGGTTCTATAGTGCTCATCGTGATATAAAGACATAGCAGTCTTTAATATAACAGAGGTGCATTGGGTCGGCCGGGAAAGCTTACGTTGCCGCTCAAAGGAAAAAAGTTCATTGTCGCGCAGAGATATCTGGACTGTGCTGCAGAAAAGACCTTCTTCGCGCAGACGCATCGCCACTTCCTCAGCAAGGCGCGTAAAAATCAATTTAACCTCTGTCTCAGCATGGAGATCTCTAATAGCGGTCATACTGTTGCCGACAGATTTCACCGGTGGATAATCACCGGATTTGGCGACATCTTGCTTATCCAGACCCATGGCAGATTGCCAGAGCAAAAGTCCCCACTTGCCCAGATGCTGTTGGAGAAACTGCGGACCGCAGCGCGCAAGATCTCCAATCGTCCTGATATTTATGAGGGCGAGCTTGCGTTCAGTTTGCCGCCCCACAAAAAGCAAATTTCGTACCGGCAGCGGCCAGACGATCTCGCGAAAATCCTCATTTTTTATCTCCGTGACCGCATCAGGCTTCTTGAGGTCACTGCCTAATTTAGCAAAAATTTTATTAAAACTGACACCGATGGAAACCGTGAGCCCTATTTCTCTGCGAATGCGCAGACGCAATTCTTCTGCTGTTTCATAGCCGTCACGCCCTGTTTTTGTAATGTCAAGCCAGCACTCATCAATGCCAAAAGGCTCAACATAAGG
>DASRVY010000167.1:0-3548 GCA_035654855.1 Bacillota bacterium
GCAACAAGTCCGGCGATATGCGCCATATCCACCAACAGATAAGCTCCCACATCATCTGCAATCCTCCTGAAGGCTGCAAAATCAAGCTTGCGCGGATAGGCGCTGCCTCCGGCTATCAACATTTTAGGCTTAATTGACCTGGCAGTCTCTAATAGCTCATCATAATCAATCTGACAGCTGTCCGGATTGACTTGATAGCTGTGAGCCTGAAAATATTTGCCGCTGATATTTATCTTCATGCCATGGGTTAAATGTCCGCCATGTGATAAATCCATACCCAAAATCTTGTCACCGGGATTCAGTACGGCAAAATATACAGCTGTGTTCGCTGACGCGCCGGAATGCGGCTGCACATTAGCATGTTCTGCCCGGAAAATTTCTTTAGCTCTGTCAATTGCCAGCTGTTCGGCAATATCCACAAACTCGCAGCCGCCATAATAACGTCTTCCCGGGTAGCCTTCGGCATATTTATTTGTCAATACTGAGCCACAGGCTTCCAATACAGCTTCGCTGACAAAATTCTCAGACGCGATCAGTTCCAATTTTGTTTGCTGACGGCCTAATTCACCTTTAATCGCATCGTAGAGTTCCGGATCATTTTTTTGGATATGAAAATAAGTCATGAATTCCTCCCAAATCATCCAATATATTAGTTAGACACGCCATTCATGATATCATTGTTTAAAACTGTCCCGCAGATAAATTTTCTGAGACTTGGTATTAGCGAGAGACTCCTTCACTAAAGTTTCTATATCCAGATTTCTTTCAGCCCGGGCAGCATCTTCAAGGCTGGGATGAGTCTTCGGATGCCTTGACACGAATACCGTGCAGCAGTCTTCAAAAGGTTCAATGCTGGTCTCATAAGTGCCAATCTTTCTTGCCATAGAGACGATCTCATCTTTATCCTTACCAATCAAGGGGCGAAATACCAACAGCTCTGTGACAGCATTCGTAGCAGTCAGAGCTTCCAGCGTCTGACTGGCCACCTGCCCCAGGCTCTCTCCGGTCACCAGAGCTTTAGCCTTAGTTGCGGCAGCAATTTCAGAAGCTATTCGCATCATCATTCTCCTCATAACGATGGTGAGCATTTCTTGCGGACATTTTTCATTTAGCTCCAGCTGAGCAGCAGTAAAATTGACAATGTGCAGTGTGTGATTGCCGATATAACCGGCCAGGACTGTAGCCAGAGAAATCACCTTATCCAGCGCTTTATCACTGGTATAGGGAGGTGTGTGGAAATAAACCATATCCAGTTCCATGCCGCGCGAAGCCATCATCCAGGCTGCAACCGGACTATCGAGACCGCCCGACAGTAAGACCAAGCCGTTGCCGCCCATTCCCACAGGCAATCCTTTGGGAGCAGCAGTTTTGTCTGAGAACAAGTATATTTGGTCACGAATTTCTATATAAATAGTGATATCAGGATTGTGAACATCAACTGTCAGCATATCGGCAAAGCAATCTAGAATAAGAGTGCCCGCGTTACAGGAGACTTCATAACTGTTGAGCGGAAATTTTTTATTGACTCTCCTAGTCTCAACTTTAAAGGTCTTCTTCTCACCACCGGCGAAGATACTGTCTCCATATTGCTTAAGCTGCTGCCAAAGAAGCTCTTCATCTGCGGGGAATGACCGCACCAAACTAGCCGAGACAATACCAAAGACATTCGTCAGGCGACCGAGAATTTCCTCTCCGGGAAAGTCACCGTCCTTGCTGCTTATCCAAATACGGGTATGGCTTTGAACTACAGAGAATTTCCCTAAATCACACAAACGATAACGGATATTCCTGATTAATTGCTGGTAAAATTTAGTGCGGTTACTCCCTTTCAGGGCAATTTCTCCGATTCTTACCAAAACGATTTCTTTATGTTGAGGATCCCCGGCTTCGCTCATTTTTTCCCCTCTCAAGCTACTTCCCACTGTCAGTTTAACGCAGAGAAATATTTTACACCTTTAATAATATCATCTGCTCAGTGTTTTCGAAGCCTGATATTACAAGCGCCACTTAAGATACTCCTCTCCGATTATCTCAGCTGCCAATACAATGTCTTCGTCAGTAAGATCTTCAGTAAGGCTTATTCTGACCGCGCCGAGAACTTCCCTTTCAGATAGTCCCAAAGCGCTTAAGGCAGAGTTTTCACCGTGAATGCTAGAGCAGGCTGAACCATGTGAGATATAGATACCTCTCGCGCTCGCCGCATTAACCAGGGTCTCGCCGCGCAGATGTGGAAATGTCAAAGAGATTATCTGCGGCACCGCTTCAGAGGGAGACAGCAATATATATTCGCCGGTTACTTTATTTAGGGTGTAAAGAAATAGCTCCTTCAATTGCAGGCATCTCTGATAATTATCCGCCAAACCATTGACCGCATCTTCTGCAGCTCCGGCCATTGCTTTGAACAAGGGAGCATTTTCCGTGCCTGAACGCAGCCCGCTTTGATGGCCTCCGCCATGAATCAGGGGTTCAAGCAAAGTCTTTTTCTTTCTGAGCAGAAGTCCCACACCCTTTGGAGCGCCTATCTTATGACCCGAGACAGACATCAGATCACATTTCAGACGAGAGAAATTCAGATCAATTTTTCCTACGGCTTGAACCGCATCAAGGTGGATTTTTGTTCTGGGGCTTATTTCACGAATCGCGGCTGTCAGATTTTCAACACGATTAACCGCTCCGGTTTCATTGCTTACAACAATGAGACTGACTATGCCAATACTGTGATCAGATATTGTCCGTATCAGCTCCTCTTCGTCTACTGCTGCGGAATCCGGATCTAACGCTGTCTCAAAAGTCTCCCAATGCAAAGCTTTAGCTGCCTCGCGCACTGCCTCATGCTCCCCTCGAGATATGAGAATGCGGGCAGGAATTCTGGGATAACCCCCTTTTAAACCCTTTAAAGCCAGATTAATAGACTCCGTTCCACCGGAAGTGAAAATAATTTCTTCCGGAAGGGCAGAAAAAACTTCGGCCAAAATATCTTTAGATTTTAGAATAACTTCTGAAGCACAACGCCCGGCCTCATGACCGGATGCAGGGTTAGCATATATTTCTTTCAGGTCAGTGACATATTCTTCAAGTATCTCAGGCTTTACTCGTCTGCTGGCAGCATTATCCAGATAAACAGTTTTCTCAGACATTACTAATTAATTTCGAGCTCAATCAATTCCGGTTTCAAAGCCGTCCTAATTACCTCACAAACGCTGCCGTTGCGAGCATACAGGGGGCCTTCCACAGCCAGTACAAAAGAACGACGCGGTATTTCCAGCATCGAAGCTTCTTTATTGCGGGCGGGGCGAGCTACGACATTCACACTGCCCTTATTGGGCAAGAAAGCATATTTATTAGATTTAATGTCTACCATTCTCTTCCCTGAGCTGATGCTTTGTCCCAAGTCAGGAAAAATCGATACAGGAATATGTGAAGAGCACCAGCCATGAATTTGATTATCATAAAATATTGGCCACTGAGCAAGCCAATAGCCGGGATGCTTGCCGGTAAATCCGAATATTTCATCCAGCTCATTATCGGGCTCTACCAGTGTGACCGGT
>DASRVY010000168.1:0-3490 GCA_035654855.1 Bacillota bacterium
TCAATAGCGCCTTAAATTCATGCCAATGCATTTTCCCCTGTTCAGCAAATAAATTAATCTTGTATGCTTGCATGAAACTCGCATAGATATATTCCGCATCCTGAGCTATATCAATAACCGGATCACTGTCCTCTTCCTCCATCAGGGGCATGGGATTACCCTTCAGATCATATTGAATTGCCTGTTTTGCCTTAATTTCAATAAAATTCTCATGTATATAATTCCATAGTTCAATTAAGTTCTCTTCCGGCGGTTCAGCCAACAATAATTCCAGGCATATTTCTGCTTTTTCATGATCCCTCAATTCATCATCTTTGAGGACATCAAATATATCCAGTACAAGGTCAAAAGCCAAATTTATATTGTATTCCTTATTTTCATATTCAAAGGAGGTGATTAACAGGTCATTTAATCGCATATAATCACCTAATTCTTTTTATCTTTTTTAGTCAAATATTCCTTTTTCTTAGCCTCTACCCTCTCTGTCCTTTCTTTTTCCTGCTGTTCAATTTTCTCTGCAATAGCAATCCCCAGCGGTTCCAAAGCCTCTTCCAATGCCAATACATCTGGATATTTTTTATATATCTGTTTAAACGTATTATCTCCAAATATGATATCGTACTGCGCTGCTATAAATTCCTTGTTTAGATCCAGCGCCGCATCAACGATCTTTGTATCCACATCCTTGATTGTATCAACGTTGACATCATCAGGGAAATGTATGTGTTTCGCTTTTTCCTGCGCTTCTTTCAATTTCTTTTGTGCAATCTCTTCAACATCGAAAAACCTTCTTAGATTCTCTACCGAACTATCAAAAAACAGTTCCAGGTCCCCAATCTTTACAGGAAATCCCGTCCTTTTAATATCTATCTTTACGGTCAAATTAATCTTCCCCCTTACATATAAAAAATAAAGAGAGGCATAGCGCCTCTCTATTAGTCTGCAGAAGTGGTGACTGTTATAGCGTTGGATCTAGCAGACTCTTTGCCGGCCTTAACTGCTGTAACGTGGAATGTGTAATATGTGTCTGCGGTTAATCCTGTGATCTCCGCTTCATTTATAGTAGGTGATTTAACTTTATAGCCATTTTGATACACATTATAGCTATCAGCTGTAGATACCTCATCCCATTCAAGTTCTACCGATGTTGCTTTTATTTCGGAGGCCTCAAGGCCCGTAGGAGCAGCTAACAACTTGGTTTCTTCCGGTATTTGGTCAAATTTGATATTACAGCTGAAGGCCTCAAATGCATTTGCTTCACCGGCGCCGGCGACAATACTTGTAACCGTTGCTTTGCCAAGGTGTTCAACAAGCCCATCTGCGGATATAACTTTGTGCCATATTTTCCTGTCATCACCGGTTTTATACTTCAATCCAGCTATTAATGCCTGTGCAGGATCCTTCGGATCATAGTAGCCCTCCGGTGTATAGGCGCCAGCTACAGAGGTAACCGATTGTTCCGGTGTTCCGTCTCCGTCATAGTACGCCTCAGTATCAACTTCCTCTGAAGTGTCATCACCGATATTGGAGATATATTTTGCCAGTTCCAACCATTCACCGCCAGGAACTTCAGTCCCCGCAACATATGCCTGTATAAAATGTTTTCTTAGTGCGTTTTTATTCCTTGCCATTATTGTTGTCCTCCTCTTGATTATTCTCTTCCTCTTCCTTGCCGTTTCCTGTGCTGCCGTTCTCTGTCTTGAAAACTGTTATTTTAGCCTGTACATCCAACAAGAAAACAAACCAGCCCTGGTCTTCAATCTTATTAATAAAAGGCTTGTTTGTAATGATTAATTCATCAAATTCAAAACTGCCGTCCAGACTTTCCAGCTCCGGGAGGCCCTCAAGTTCATTTTGTACCAGCCACAGGGTAGCATGTATTTTGCTTTGCGATTTTGACTTCATGGCGAACTCAAAATTGAGCTGTTGGTCGCTAGTCCCATCCATGAATTTCGATACAATCCGAGAGCCCGGTAGTGGATAAACTACGAAAGACTCATCTGTCCCTACGTACCCCAGCTTACACTGAATAGGAATATTCGGTATTTGATTAACCCTTTCCGCTAACCTTTCCATGAAGTCCATTACCAATCAGCCCCTTCCACAAATGCACGCTTCCAGTCCTCTATAAACATGGAAGTGGCCTTCAGGTCCCACCTTGGCCCCGTCCCCGGCGTGGTATAATTGCTGATTGGATAGCCCCCGCCGACAAATCCGTAAAATTGGGCCCTTGCGTACGGCATATTATAATTAATTGCCGTTCCATCAGCCTCAACAGAGGTTGCGGTTCTCAAGTCGCCTTCCAACTTCGGTACAAATTGATCCATGTCAGCCAAGGCCTGATTAGCAAGTGCAAAACGTCCCCGGTTCACTCTTTCTTGCGACAGTTTCGCCTTAACGCGTTCCAACTCGATTACCACTCGCATTATACCACCTCCAACTCATAGGAATATAAGGTTTTCTTGTAGGCCTCATAAATTGGTATAACCTTTGTAATTACATGTTCCTGATTGTCAAAGGTTACAACAGACTGTGTTGTAAATTCAGGTAGTGGGGTTGTTATTCCTTCGTAGCAAAATATGACCGCATTATAGAGCAATTGTTTCCCGGTTGCTACAGTCGTATATTCCGCTCCCCTGTCAATCCGGCAATTCGATATTGTCTGTTCCTTGTCATACTGCGGTTCAGACCAATTATTTTCCCCGGTGTATTTCTTATATGTGAAACTGTCGATACAAAACTCTTTCGGTGGTTTCGGCATCATATCGACCCCACCCCCGCATAGAGTAACCCTGTACCAGCAAGATGAATATAAACCTCTTCAGCTATCAGCGGCTTACTTTCATTCGCTCCTCTTGTATTGTATCTGCTAGTATTAGTTACACTCGTTCTGCCTGCGCTAAATGACTGAGGCTCCCGGTTAAGCCCTTCAAATGTCGATGAACCGGCTTCAACAAAATATTCTATCTGCGATTTCAGGGCCTGTTTGAATTTCTTTGCCCGCCATTCTGTATCAGCTGCTATATTATTTTTTACGTAGAAGTTATTAGTGATGTGATCCAGTAATGCGCTTGCTTTTACCAGCAATTCATCAAAAGTTTCTTCATCTACGTTCGAGTCTCCAAACTCACTGTAAGTTAAATAAGGCATATTTCCCCTCCTAACATATTAGGAGAGGACTATCGCCCTCCCCTGCTTTTAATCTTATGCTTCACCGCCTGCCTCTACAATATAGACGGTCGCTGTTATGCCTGAATCGATTGTAACTGTCGCTGCGCCGCTGTCAATGTCTATATCGCCTTCGGCTAGTGCTCCAATAATAGTATTGTCAGGTGCAAGTGCCTTAATAGCTGCTAATACGGCTGCTTTGTCCGCTCCGGCTCCGGTTGCCACTTGAACAGTCTTTCCGTCTATTAGGTTCCTTGCTACTTCCTCATCTGATAATGCTATGATTGTGACTGTTGCTGTTATTTCGCCTTCATCATCAAAT
>DASRVY010000169.1:0-26169 GCA_035654855.1 Bacillota bacterium
CTGATGATATGATGAGCCGGCATTGCATAGGGGAGTGGCTCAACGGTAGAGCAACGGTCTCCAAAACCGTGGGTTGCGGGTTCAAATCCTGTCTCCCCTGCCAATATAAGCCCTGAAACACTGTAGTTTCAGGGCTTAACTTGTGCCTGTTAATAGCTTTATCGCAATGTCAGTGCTCAATTATGTGTAAATATTTTTCTAATAATGCTTTACGGATTAAGGGTTAACTTCTGGTCGATTAAATTGTCTGACAGCCAGTCATCTGAATCATATATGCTGAAAAGCATTTCAATTTCATCCACACTTGTTATTCCATTATCCACGAAAGAACTCTCGCTCCAGCTCATTGAGCTAAATGCTATTGCGCCCGGAGATACCAGTTTGGCAAAGTAAGGCTCCATCATAAAGCCATTCACAGATACATTGTCGGCACTAAACATCAGATGTTTGTCTGTCTTGTTTACCAGATAAAGGTCGACTGCATAGCCCCAGAGATTATCCGGATCGTAGCCTGTGAGAATCACGCTCGCTTCATCGATATCAATAAGCATCACATCGTCAGGCTGACTTTCTCTGACAAAGATTGTTGCATTTTCTTCGCCCAGAGGATAGATGTGTATGGTTTCTTCTGCGATATTGTCAGCCATCCAGTCAACGTTGTCATACACTCTAACGTAAAGCTGGATATCAGTGACAGCGCCAATGTCAATCTTATCAAGAGTTGTATCTGAGAATGTAATATCTTCATTGGCTTTTTTGCCCGGAGCGACTGAACTGCCAAAAATGGGGTCGCTTTGCACACCGTTGATTGTGGCATTAATCACTGAGAACATATACGTTTTATCTGATGATTTATTTTCGAGATATGCTTTTAAAGTGTAACCCCACATATTATCAGGGTCTATTCCGGTAATTATAAAACTGCAATATTCGTTATCAACTATCGTTATTTCGGCGAAATCGTGTACCTCCTCAATTTTATCTCCATTGCCGGGAGTTGGCTCTGATGTGTCGTGGGCGGCAGTGTCAGCGGTGGTGTCGTTTTCGCTTACTGCGGGCTTGGCAGTAGGGAGCAATCGGTTCAGATACTCTTTACTGCTTTCTTTATCTTTACAAGCTGAAAAAGTGAAGACTAAAACAAGACTTAGTATGATGGCTGCTGCTCTCTTCATAATATCTCCTTTATAAAATGTGATAAGAAAATAAATTTATTTCCGTCTCATTCGTTAAGCTTGAGTCTGCACGAGGTCACTGCACAAGCCCGGCGAAATGGGTGTGCCTCAGGCTGACTTGAGATTGACTATCAATATTATGCTATATATATCCGAAATTGTCAGAATTATGTTGTCAAAGCTGACGCCTTGGCTTTTGACTGTTAAGATTGTGCTCCATTTGATAAAATACACTATTAGGGTGTAATCCGATGACGAGGGGCAGGGCAGGCCCTCTTTGATCGGGACGGAAGGTACTTTGTATTGAGGTGTGATTGATGACGCGAAAGCAGGGCAAGGTGAAACCTACTGTAGAGATTTATTCAGATGGCGCATGTTCGGGTAATCCGGGTCCCGGAGGCTGGGCTGCGATTCTCCGATATGGCGATTATGAAAAGGAAATCAGCGGCTACGATCCGGATACTACCAATAACAGGATGGAGATGACTGCGGCTCTGATGGCTTTACGAGAACTCAACCAGCCATGTCATGTGATCTTGCATAGCGACAGCGCATATCTGATAAATGCTTTTCGGCATAAATGGCTGGATAAATGGGTCAAAAACGGTTGGAAGAACGCTGCCGGTAATGATGTTATCAATACTGATCTGTGGAAAGCTTTGTTGAAAGAGAATGAGCGACATGATATCGAGTGGTTCAAAGTCAAGGGTCATGCGGACGATGCGGACAATATCCGTTGTGATAAGATGGCAGTTGAAGAGATTAAGAGGAGACAGTAACCAATGGATGGTGAGAAGGATAAACAATTTGATCTCAGACCTGCCAGAGTGAATGCCGCTGAACAGGCTGACAGGTTTGGCTCGATTAAGCGAGTTGATACGGTAGATGATAATCACGACTATGAAGATGATCATTTCCAGGATCAAGACATTAACCTATCGGAGGGGCATATAAGGGATCTCCCGGGGGAATCGATCAATGATTTTTCCGGTCCAAAAAACGAGGAGATGTCTCGGGACCAAGTTGATTTTATTTATTCCCCGGGTGAGCCTATCGAGGATACTGTTCCTCAAGACCCTGACCTCAAACTTGTAGAAAACCTTATGGAGACAGATATTAAATTTGTCGGCAGAATTTTTTCAGTAGAGTTGGATAAAGTCTTATTATCCGATGGCAGACATTCACGCCGTGAAATTGTGCGCCATCCCGGCGGAGCCTGTGTGGTAGCGATGGACAGCAACCAATACATCTATATGGTGCGGCAGTATCGCCTGGCTTTTAATCGCATTACATTGGAACTGCCCGCCGGCAAGCTGGACACTTGTGAAGATCCCCTTAGCTGTGCTAAGCGCGAATTGTTTGAAGAAACCGGCATTGTGGCTGCAGATTGGCGCGAACTGGTCACTGTTATGCCGTCACCGGGTTACACTGATGAATTGATTAGCATATATTTGGCTGAAGATCTTACCAGAGGCGAGAAAAACAGTGACGACGGGGAGTTTGTATCTCTTGTCAAGCTGCCGTTACATGAGGCGATGAAGATGGTTTTGGACGGCAATATCATGGATGCTAAAACTTGTATTGGAATCTTGCTTGCTGCCAGATTAACTTAGTGAGAAAACGTGATGATTTGGGCAGATGACGAAAATAGAAGTACTGTACGTAAAGAGATTTACGGGGTATTTTATGCGGCTGCGGCGTTGCTCCTGGCTTTGGCCTTTTATGCGCCGCAGCGCTGGACCGGGCCCATAGGCGCCTTCGCCAGAAACATTGGTTTAGGTGTTATGGGTACTGCGGCTTATGTCATCCCGGCTTTCTTGATTTATCTGGCAGTGGAATATTTTCTGGAAGATGAGCCGCGGATGACCCGCCTGCGCTTAATAAGTGTTGGGCTGATCTTGTTGATGGCGGGCGGAATTATCAGTCTGCTGTCCGGAGAATCTCTCGAATCACTTGCATTTGGCGGAGAAGAACTCTCCGCCTTCCGGCTGATTGGCGCATTGTGGCAGCATGGTACTGCCATTGGAAATATTGCTGAAGCAGGTATTTGGAGCGGTGGTCTCATCGGCGGGCTAATCGGTCTCGGTCTGAGTGCGATTGCAGGACATACCGGCGCCATTATCATAATGATCACTATGATACTTGCCTTGGCAGTGCTGATCTTTAATGTCTCTTATTCCGCTTATGTGCGCAGGTCTGCACAAGTTCTGAAGGAGACACAGACAAAAGTCGGCAGCAGTATCAAGAGCAGAATTCAAAACAGAAATATTATCAATCTGGAGCCTAATCTCTATGACGAACTGGGTGATATTGACTATCTGAACAGAATAAATTCTCAAAACGGCAATGATCCTTCCTGCTTGAAAACTGATCCTGAAGCTGACAGTCAGGTTCAATACCGACTGCCTGCGGGCGATTTGCGCACGCATTCAGATGATTACCCGAGTAAAGGCATTGACTATCCGATGTATAAGGGAGAACTGTTGCCTGACGCTCAAGAAACAAAAGATGATTTTGACGGGCAAATAACTGCTGTTGACCGTGA
The DNA here is from genome assembly GCA_035654855.1 of Bacillota bacterium. GTDB lineage: Bacteria > Bacillota > Clostridia > Saccharofermentanales > DTU023 > UBA1046. Next base: position 3,718 of record DASRVY010000169.1, read on the forward strand.
AGGTGCCACTAGCCCTGAGATTGATGCAGCAGGTGCTGACGAGAAAATCGGATCAGATATCGACGACGATAAATTCAGCCGTGAAGATTGGGTTGACCGCAGCCACGATGGCAGCGGCTTGAGAAAAACAAAAATAAGCCGCAAAGGTGAACAGCTTTCACTCTTCGCTGAATATAAACCTTTCCCCCTTAATTTATTGAAGGCAGATAAATTTCGTCAGCCCTCCCGCGAGAATATTCGCAATATTCAGCAAATGAGTAAAAAGCTGGAAGAAACTCTGCAAAGCTTTGGTGTGGAGGCGAAAGTCACCAACTATACCACGGGACCCACGCTGACCCGTTTTGAGCTGACTCCGGGCTTGGGAGTTAAGGTCAGTAAGATAGTTAACCTGAGTGACGATATCGCCTTGAATCTGGCAGCTTACGGCGTCAGGATCGAAGCACCCATACCGGGTAAATCAGCCATTGGCATTGAGATTCCGAACAAGCATACTCAACCGGTTTTGCTGCGCGGTATTCTTGAGGAACCCTCCTTTAAGCAGCAATGTGAAAATAGTCCGCTGCTTTCTGTGATTGGTCGTGACATCTCCGGGCAGCCAATTTATTGTGACCTGTCGAAGATGCCGCATGTCCTTATAGCGGGAGCCACAGGTGCGGGCAAGTCAGTTTGCATTAATTCAGTTTTGATTAGTCTTTTGTACCACTCTTCACCCAAGGATTTGCGTTTGCTGCTGATTGATCCTAAGGTGGTAGAGCTGAGTGTTTACAACGGGATTCCTCATCTGCTGCAGCCGGTGGTAACAGATCCTAAAAAAGCTTTTGGCGTTCTCAATTGGGCAGTTGTAGAGATGGACCGCCGCTATAATCTTTTTGCTGAGCGGCAGGTGAGAGATATCCGCTCCTATAACGATGTCATCAAACATTTCGAAGATGAGAATCCTGAACATTTACCTTTAATTTTGATTGTTATTGACGAACTGGCTGACCTGATGGCGACGACCTCGAAAGAAGTCGAAGACGCAATTCAGCGCTTGATGGCGAAAGCCAGAGCTGCAGGCATACACTTGATAATCGCTACACAAAGACCTTCTGTTGACGTAATTACCGGCGTAATCAAAGCTAACATCCCCTCACGAATTGCCTTTAGCGTGGCGTCACAGGTAGATTCCAGGACGATTCTCGATACCGGAGGTGCTGAGAAATTGCTTGGAAAAGGAGATTTGTTGTACTTCCCGCAGAGTGCGCCTAAAGCTATGCGCGGTCAAGGAGCTTTCGTGACAGATTCTGAAGTAGAAAATGTCTTAAACTACGTCAGGAGTTTGTACGGTGAAAACTATGACGAAAGTGTGGCGGAGGCGATCGCCAATCCCGAGGCAGTTGGGCTGACTGCGGCGGACGGCAATGGAGCTGAAGAAGAAGATGAGTTGTTTGATGATGCGCTGAGACTGGTTGTTGAGACCGGCTACGCCTCGATATCTCTGCTGCAAAGGCGTCTTACCATTGGTTATCCGAGGGCTGCGCGGCTGGTAGACCGCTTACATGATCTGGGCTATGTTGGGCCTTTTGAAGGCAGCAAACCGCGAAAAGTATTGATCTCCATGGATCAATATCTAGCTCAGAGGTCTGATGAAAGCTAGCAGGAAAGGGCAGAGTAAAATTTTATATTCGAGAATTAGATTTAAATCTGGGAGGGTTTATTATGGCATTCCTTATTGAAGGCAAGAAACTGGCAGAGAAGACAAGGGCAGAACTAAAGACGGAAGTGGAAGGATTAGTAGCAAAGTACGGGCGTGCTCCCGGGTTAGCGGTTGTTCAGGTTGGCGAAGATCCTGCTTCTTCAATTTATGTCAATAGCAAGATTAAGGCCTGCAAGGAAGCCGGTATTGAATCCTTCGGCTATATTTTAGAAAACGATACCGACGAAGCATATTTGCTGAACCTTATTTCTGAGCTGAATGCGGATCCTTTGGTAGACGGTATACTGGTCCAGCTGCCTTTGCCGCCGCATATTGATGAGAGCAAGGTCACGTTCGCAATTGATCCCCAGAAAGATGCCGATGGTTTTCACCCAATAAATGTCGGCCTTCTTTCGCTTGGCAAAAGAGCGCTGGTCGCCTGTACCCCGTTAGGTATTTTGGAAATGCTTAAAGCTGCGGGTATTGAGCTGGAGGGCAAGAATGCTGTAGTACTGGGACGCAGTAACATTGTCGGTAAACCTGTTGCGCAGCTTCTGCTCAAGGAGAACTGTACCGTGACGGTAACGCATTCAAGAACCAAAGATCTGCCAAAGGTTTGCAGCCAGGCGGATATTCTCGTAGTAGCGATCGGCAGGGCTAATTTCGTCACACCGGATTTCGTTAATCCTGATCAGGTCATTATTGATGTGGGAATTAATCGCAATGAGGAAGGAAAAGTAGTTGGTGATGTTGACTTCAAGGCTGTAGAGCCCATCGTCCGCGCTATTTCTCCGGTTCCGGGCGGTGTTGGTCCTATGACCATCGCGATGCTGTTAAAAAATACTGTCACTTCTTATTGCAGACGGATGGAAGCCCAGTGAAATCCTTCACAGCCGAATTTCCCATCATAGGGCAAAAAATTAATACTGCAGAGATTATCGCTGTTGGCACTGAGCTTTTGCTTGGGCAAACCCTGAATACCAACGCCCGTGATATAGCACTTGAACTTTCAGAGCTTGGTATCAGCTGTTTTTATCAAGCAGTTGTTGGTGATAATCCGGAGCGGCTGGAAGAAGTATTAAGGCAATCTCTGGGACGCGCTGATCTGGTCATTACTACCGGAGGCTTAGGCCCTACGGAAGACGATATCACTATGGAGATATCTGCCAAAATTGCAGAAACTGAGCTTGTTTATAATAAAGAGGCAGAAGGCTGGATTAAAGATATCTTTGCCGTGCTTGGCAAGGAACCCAGCAGCAACAACTGGAAACAGGCTCTTTTGCCGGTTAAAGCGAAAATACTTTATAACTCGGCGGGTACTGCTCCCGGCGCTTTGTATCAACTGACACATGAGGGAACAAATAAATATCTGGCCCTTTTGCCCGGACCTCCTGCCGAAATGAACCAAATGTTTCAGCAAGAGCTGAAGCCTTGGCTCAAAACCTGTGCGGATGAGCGCCTTTACCATGTTTATTTGCGCACGACGGGCCTGGGCGAGAGTGATCTCACCGAGCGAATAGCCGATATTATCCACGCTCAAAATGAAATCTCAATCGCTCCTTATGCCTCGATCGGCGATGTGACGCTGCGCTTAAGCTTGATGGGTTCTAAAGAGCTTGCTCCCGAGGAATTGGAGCAGCGCTTTCGCCCTGTGATTGAGCAGATTAAGTTTCGCGTTGGGGAATATATATATTCAGAAGACAATAAGACATTGCCCGAGGTAGTTTTGGAACTGTTGGCAGCAAGGCAGGCTACAGTCGGTTTCGCGGAATCTTGCACAGGCGGATTAGTCTCGGCGGAGTTGACCAAGATCCCGGGAGCTTCCAAATCCTTGGCGGGAGGGATAGTGAGTTATTCAAATGAGATTAAAGAATCCCTCTTAGGCGTATCGCCGGAAATTATCGGAAGCGAAGGCGCTGTGAGTGAGGCAAGCGCTCTAGCCATGGCAGCCGGCGCCAGATCTCAGCTTGGAGTGGACTATGCAGTTTCAATTACTGGCATAGCAGGCCCTGACGGCGGCAGTAAAGAAAAGCCGGTGGGTACTGTTTGGTTTGGTCTGGCTGACGCTGAAGGCACTCTGGCTGAGCATTTCCACATCGGAGGAGACCGAGCCCGTATCCGTAAGATAGCAACACTGACTGCGCTGAATCTTTTACGCAAGAGACTTTTGCAGATTATTTAGATTGCTGCTCTGCAGCGTTTGACTTATTGTTTAATAGGAATTACACACTACTTCGATTGTTGCACAGACAGTGCTTGATTTATCTAAAATACTGCTACATAATTACTGGATTGGTGAATGAATGGCGAAAAAGAAACTCTCTAAAGATCTTTCGGTAATGACAATAGCAATGATGGTGAGCCTGGCGGCAACAAAAGTCGCGGGTTTCGTCAGAGAGATTCTGATTGCTCCTGCTTTAGGATATGGCGTAAACTCAGACGCCTACACAATCGGCTTTCAAATTCCTGACCTTTTTTATCAGATGTTGGTTGGAGGTGCGATTAGCGCGGCGATCGTTCCTTTGCTAAGCTCAGCGATAGCCAGAGATCGGACTAAGCGCTTTTGGAAGAGCCTCAGCACCTTCATAACGGTACTGACTTTGATATTGATTGCAGCCAGTTTACTTGGTATTATCTTCGCCCCCTATTTGATCAAAGCCTATAACAGCAAACAACCACAAGAAGTAATTGATTTGGCAACGAAAGTTAGCAGGGCTTTATTTCCGCAAACTATCTTCATGATGTTGAGTGGAGTTGTAGTTGGAGTGATGCATGCTTATAAAGCCTTTAACAAGAGCTTGTTTCATGCGTTCCTCTACAATATAGTCTGTATTTTCTTCATTATCGTGTGGGGAGACAAAACCAGCTCAGGACCGGTCAAAGTAGCGCTCGGAGTCGTTATCGCTTCTTTCACGCAATTTATGTATGCATTGATCAGAGGACGTCAGGAAGTAAGATTATTCAAGCCCAATTTAAATGTTAATGACCCGGGTTTTAAGAGGATCGTTAGGCTGAGCATCCCTACTTTATTGTCCGGGTCTGTTATGCAGATCAATTCCATAGTGCAAACGCATTTCGCGCATCAGTTTACCGGTGCCGTCACTGCACTCAGGCATGTCCAGGTCACCCGCAATTTACCTCAGGGAATAATAGTTGTAGCGATAACCAATATGATGCTGCCTATCTTGTCAGCGGCTCACGCCAAAGAGGATTATAAGTCAATGCGTCGTATTTACACTAATTCTTTGAGGCGCGCGCTTTATTTGATTATTCCCTTTACCTTAATTTTTTTCGTCTTATCTCAGGAAACGATACAGGCGATTTTTCAGTGGGGAGGGGCGATTCCGGAGAATCGTCTAGCTGTCGAAGGCGGTTTGCTGCAAATCCACAGTTTGTCGATGGCAGTGGCAGCTTACATAAATATTACAACAACTGCATTTTATGCGCGCAAAGTTACGCGTATTTCTATCTTGACCTCTGTCGTATCTTTAGCATTGAATCCTGCCCTTTGTGTGTTTTTTGCCAATACTCTGGGTTTAGGCTTGTACGGGATCCCAATAGCCAATATCGTCAATGAAGTGGTCAGAGCAATGATTTTAGCGTATCTGTACAAACGGCATATCCCGGAGGCGAAGCCATATCGCATGCTGCCGTTTTATCTGCGCACTTTGATAATTTCGATAGTCACAGTCGTTGTCTTAATGGGACTTAATACTCTTCCAATTTATCCCGTAGGTAAATTGTGGCAGCTGACCTGGTACTTGTTCAAAGTCATTATCGGTCTTTTGACCTGGTATTTCGCCGGTCTGTCTGTCAATTTGCGTGAGGCGTTATTTGTTCAGCAAGAGATAAGAAGGTTACTCGGATTTTCACCGGTGTCAAAATGATACTTCTTGGCTCAAGGACAAGCAAAACGGTCAACGATACTTGAATGTATCTTGACAAACAACTGATCATCAGCATGATTAAAGTAATTGACAGCCTTGATTTCATAAGGTATGCTCAATTAAGAACATACGTTCTTAAAGAGTAAAAATAATTTTTGAACAATAATGCAGCAAAAAAGGAGTCAATATGGCAAGAGCGAAAAAATCATCAAAGCATAACCAGACTGTCGAGCCAAAGGCTGATGATGCGAGAAAGAAAGCATTATCGGTTGCGCTTAATCAAATCGAAAAACAGTATGGCAAGGGAGCCATTTTAAAATTAGGGGATGAAGCTGATTATGAGATGGCGTCTATTCCTACCGGCGCGCTTTCGCTTGACATAGCCTTGGGTATTGGAGGTCTGCCCAGAGGACGTGTTGTTGAGATTTTCGGGCCGGAGTCTTCAGGTAAAACAACGGTTGCATTGCATTGCATTGCGGAAGCGCAGAAAATGGGCGGTATTGCCGCTTTCGTTGACGCTGAGCATGCTCTGGATCCACATTATGCCGGTAAACTCGGTGTAGATATTGACGAACTGATTGTTTCACAACCGGATTATGGCGAGCAAGCTTTAGAGATAACAGAAGAGCTCGCCCGCAGCGGCGCTGTAGACATCATTGTCATAGACTCTGTCGCAGCACTGGTGCCGCGCGCTGAAATAGACGGTGAAATGGGAGATGCGTCAGTGGGACTGCAAGCCAGATTGATGTCACAAGCCTTGCGCAAACTGGCAGCCGTCTTGAACAAGTCACAGACTTTGGTAATCTTTATCAACCAACTGCGTGAGAAGATTGGCGTCATGTTTGGCAGCCCGGAGACTACCACAGGCGGCAGAGCTTTGAAATTCTACGCCTCCGTCCGTCTGGACATAAGGCGAATTGAAACATTGCGCAGCGGCACAGACATCATCGGATCCCGCACAAGAGTTAAAGTAGTTAAAAACAAAGTCGCTCCTCCCTTTAAAGAAGCGGAGTTCGACATTCTATACGGCGAAGGTATTTCTCAGGAAGGCTGTTTAATAGATATAGGGGTTGATCTGGATATTGTTGACAAGAGTGGTTCTTGGTTCTCCTATAAAGGAGAACAACTGGCTCAGGGTCGTGATAATACCAGACAATATTTGATCGAGAACCCTGAGATTGCAGACGAGATCGAAGAGCAGATTAGAGATTATTATGTAAGTTTGGATTCAAAAGTTCAGTCAGAGTCTGACGAGCCAAAAGAACAGGCTGACTCGGCAGAGATTGAAGATGTAGACGATCTTCTGGGCTTGGATTAAGTTTGCAGGTTATAAAATGGCTATAGACGACTTTGATCTCTTGCGCGAGAAAGCAGTCAATTTTATTGGCCTCAGACGGGGGAAATCCAGCGGTCAGGTGAAACAGCGCCTCCTGCGGGAGACCTCGGATGAGGCTTTGATTGAATCAGTGATTTCGTATTTAGAAAAGATAGATTATGTGAATGACCGCCGAGCGGGAGAGATGATGGCCAAACAGTACACCGGCAAGAAAACCCGTTCCAGATTTGCTGTTCAATATAATCTGGTAAAAAAAGGTGTCAAGAGAGATATCGCGGATGAGATTGCCGCAGCACGGCCTTCTGACTATGATACCGCCACTGAGCTATTAGATGCTAATTATTCCGGCCAGGCAGGATACCCGGATCAGCGTATCATGGGACTTCTCAGCAGAAGAGGGTACAGCTATTCTCAAATATCCGCAGTAATTGCCAAATGGACTGCGGGGAATATAGAATAGCTGTATGAAATTTTTCTTATTATCACTTGGCTGCCCCAAAAATCAGGTGGATGCCGAATATATGAGTGCGCAGCTGAGTGCTGCCGGTCATACGGCGACTGCCGGTCCTGAAGACGCTGATGCTTTGATTGTTAACGCTTGCTCTTTCATAGAAGAAAGCAGGGAAGAGGCGGTTGAATTCATATTAGATCTTATTCCCTACAAAAAACCCCGGGGGAAGGCTTCGTTTCTGATAATAACCGGTTGTCTGCCTCAAATGATCGACTCTGAAATTTATGACGCCTTGCCTGAAGTTGATACTGTCCTTGGTACTGCAGAGTATGACTTGATCGTCAACGCGCTTGAAGGATTGCTTGATGGCAGTTGGCCGCTGCGAAGATTACCGTCCGGAGTGGGAGGCATTTCACATCTTCACGGCCTTCGCATTCCCGCAGATGAACAATATGCCTGGCTTAAAATTGGAGAAGGCTGTTCTAATCATTGCACTTATTGTACGATTCCTTCAATCCGCGGCCCTTTAGTATCAAGGCCATTGGAGGATGTAGTCAACGAAGCTATGTTTTTGGCTGAACTGGGAGTAAATGAAATCATTCTTGTTTCTCAGGACACCACTCGATATGGCGAGGACATCTGGCAGCGTCCTTCGCTGGAAGTGCTTCTTCGTGAACTTGACGCTCGGCTGCCTGCGCGCGTCTGGATTCGCATCATGTATTTTTATGCAGATGCGATAACAGATGGACTGATCGATGTTATCGCCTCTTCCCCTCGCATTTTAAATTATATTGACATGCCCATCCAGCATGCTTCGGACAAAATTTTAAAACTGATGGGCAGGTCTGAAGATAAGATTATGATCAAAGAGCGGATTGATAAGCTCAAAGAGAGCCTGCCCGGTCTAATTTTACGTACTACGGTCATGGTTGGTTTCCCGGGTGAAACTGAAGAGGACTTTGCAGAACTGCTGCAGTTTATCGGCGAGGTGAAGTTTGATCGTCTTGGCTGTTTTATCTTCTCTCCCGAAGATGGAACACCGGCAGTTAGGTTAAAAGGCAAAGTTGATCCGCAAATAGCTGCGGTTAGGTATAATGAGGTCATGTCGCTGCAAAAAGAAATTGCGCTTGAAAAGAACAAGGCTCGAGTCGGAACTGTTTCGGAAGTGATTTTCAGCGGTTATTCTGAGGGGGACATTTTTTACCGGGGGCGCAGCTACGGGGAGGCTCCTGAGGTAGACCCTCTTGTTTGGGTCGCTGCCACTATACCTGACCTGGATTTAAGCAAGAAGCATCCGGTACGCATAATAGATGCAGATTACTATTCGCTCGTGGGGGTTACTGAGTATGAATATAGCCAATAAGCTCACTATCAGCAGAATTATTCTTATTCCTTTTATCATTTTATTTATTTTGCCGCTCCCTTATGAAGGAGCTGCCGGCTGGAATGATTTTGTCACAGGACCGGGCGGTCATATTATCGCGTTGATACTATTTTCTCTGGCATCTTTGACTGATTATCTGGATGGACATTTTGCACGTAAGCAGAATATAGTTTCAAATTTTGGAAAATTCCTGGATCCGATAGCAGATAAATTGTTGGTTATTTCTACCTTTGCCTGTTTGGTCTCGCTTGGCCGCGCCAGCGTGATCGTTTTGATAATAATAATTGCCAGAGAATTCTTAGTCACCGGGCTGCGCCTGATGGCTGCGGAGCGTGGAGTAGTCATTGCCGCCAACATGTTCGGTAAAGCCAAGATGGTCTCGCAGCTGGTCGCCATTATTTTCCTGCTGGCAGAACCGATTTTTTATCAATTGACCGGCATAGCTCACCCGTCTCAACCAATTGAGATAATTAAAGCTATTCTTATTTGGATTACGGTGATTATGACAGTATTGTCTGGAGCTGATTATTTGTGGAAGAACCGCAGATTCTTTCTTAATGAGAAAGATTGAGCAATAAAATTCCAAATCAACTGCGCTTTAACTTGACATTTTCTGCCAAGATGACTGATAGTGTTATATTATTGTGGGTATTGACCGCATTATATATAGTACAAGCGGGTTTAACAGGAGGGATAAGATTATGACCACAGAGCAGATCTTCGAGCGGGTTCGCGACATGCTGTCAGAACAATTGCGCATTAATACAGAAAATATCACTATGGAGGACAACTTCATTGATGATATGAATGCAGATTCTTTAGATATCGTGGAACTGGTTATGGCCATGGAACAAGAGTTCGATATATCAATTCCTGATGAGGAAGCGGAACGTATCAAAACAGTAGGTGACGCTGTAGCTTTTATCAAGGAAAATATTTGACAATTCTAATAAACAGTTAAGAGCCCCTAATATCAGAGGGCTCTTTTTTGGAGAGGGAAAAGTAAATGAAACAAGATGATTTACGCGCATTTATGGATATCATTTCTTATTCTTTCCAAAACTTGACTTTGTTGGAAACTGCATTGACTCATTCAACTTTCGCCTATGAGAATCACAGCTTGGAAGATAATGAGAGGATAGAATTTTTAGGAGACGCTGTTTTGCAGCTGGTGATTAGCGAATGGCTCTATCTCTTAGAAGGCAAGCTCAAAGAAGGTGAAATGACAAAGATCCGCGCCTTAGTAGTGTGTGAGCAAACTCTTGCTCAAGCAGCGAAAAAAATATCCTTAGATAAATACTTACGTCTGGGGAAAGGTGAACTGCAAACAGGAGGCGCTGAAAAGCCATCTAATCTTTCCAATTCATTGGAAGCAGTTTTAGGCGCAATATATCTTGATGGCGGGTTAATCGCTGCCAGACGAGTGATTCTTTTGCTGCTCAACCCTTATCTGGAGCTGGCTTTACACGGGAAAATCCAGTATGACTTTAAAAGCAGGCTGCTGGAATTGGTCCAGATGACAAAAGGACAGAGCACACTTAGCTTTGCCATTATTAATGAAGAAGGTCCGGTGCATAACCGAAAATTCACAGCTGCAGCGATTTTAGATAATGTTGAGATTGCCCATGGCAGCGGCAGCAGCAAAAAGGAAGCAGAACAGATGGCTGCGGAAATAGCCCTGTCGCTAATGCCCGGTGTTGCTGCAAGTGATGGAGAGGAAAGATAATGCATTTAACCTCTCTAGAGATGCAGGGTTTTAAATCCTTTCCCGAGCGAACGGTGATTGAGTTCCATGAAGGCATAACTGCAATAGTCGGGCCTAACGGCTCCGGGAAGTCCAATGTCACTGATGCGATTCGTTGGGTTTTAGGTGAGCAGAGTGTTAAGTCGCTTAGAGGCGACAAAATGGAAGACATTGTTTTCAACGGTACAGCTAACCGCAGGGCGATGGGCTTTGCCGAGGTCGCGATAAATTTTGATAACAGTGACCATGTTTTGCCGGTTGACTATGATCATGTTCGTATCGTCAGACGTTTTTACCGTTCCGGTGAGAGTGAATATTTGATAAATCAGACACCCTGTCGTCTCAAGGACATCACAGGGCTGCTCATGGATACGGGTATCGGCAGAGATGGTTACTCATTAGTCAGTCAGGGCAAAGTTGATGAAATATTGAGCTCAAAGTCTGAAGATAGGAGGCGAATCTTTGACGAGGCTTCCGGCATAGTGAAATATAAGACGCGTAAATTGGAAACGGAAAGAAAATTAGCCAGAACCGATACCAATCTGATTCGCATCAACGATATAATCGGGGAACTATCAACCCGCATTGATCCTCTCAGGGAACAATCTGAAAAAGCTCGGACATATCTGGAGATTTCAGCCGATTTGAAGAAGCTGGATATCGCGCTGCTCTTGCATCAGCTTGGAGTTAGAGAAGAAGAAGCTGCCAAATTGAATGAGTCGAAGCAGCAGTTAGCGGCAGATTTATCTGATGTAGAAGCTAATATCATCAAGATCAGGCAAAGAAACGAAGGTATAGGGCAAAGCATCAAAGGGAAGGAAGACCTTATTGAGAAGCTGCGCGCCGAGCACGGAGATAAGCTGGATCAGCAATCTCTGCTGGCTAATAATATCGGCTTGCTCAAAGAACAAAATAAACATTTAGAGAAAGAGAAAAGTGAAGCTGTTGCCGAACAAGAAAGACTTGGCCGCAGCCGGGAACTGTTGGAAACAGAAAGAGAAGCGAGAGAGCACAAGAAAAAAGTTTTGGAACGTCAAAGAGAAGCCTTCAGCAGGCAATTGCAGGAGGCGGAGTCTTTGTACAGGGGCATATTGGCGAAGATGGATGTACAGGCCAGAGATCAGGAGTTTCGCCGACAAGTATTAGCAGAGACCAGAGAAAAGATATTTGCTGCAGACACAGCTAAAGCTAAGCTTGAAAGTGAGGCGGATCTCCTTAAACGACAGATTGAAGGCATTAATTCTCACCAAACGGAATTAGAAGAAGAGCTTGCCGCTCATTTTCAGGAAAAAGAGAGCCTACAAAAGGCATTAGAAGCTGACTTAGCGAAAATCGACCGGATTGAGGCTAAAAATAAAAATAATATGCAGATGCTGCAAGAGAAAAACGAGCAGCTCGCTGCGCTGAAAGATAAGAAACAAGAGTCCGACCAAGGCATTAGAGATCTTGAATATCAACAGTCAACCTTAAAAAAATTAGAAGATAGTCTGGAAGGCTACCATGCTCCGGTAAAAAAGATCATGCAAAGGGTGCAGAGTGAGGCTAATTTCGCTCCCGATGTCAAGGGACCTTTGGCCTCTCTTATTGAGGTGGAGCAGGAGTATGCCACAGCCATAGAAATTGCTTTAGGAGCAAGTGCGAATCATATCGTAACGACAAGCGAAGACAGTGCAAAAAGTTTGATCGCATGGCTGAATAAGACTAAAAACGGGCGTGCTACCTTTTTACCTGTCGAGACGATCAAATCCCGTGAGTTTAACAGACAGACGCTGGAAATTGCTGCGGAGCAGGTGGGATATCTGGGCGTCGCAGCGGACCTGGTGAAATTCCCTGTCGAAATTAATGATATTATCGGCAATATCTTGGGTAAGACTTTGGTTGTGGAAGATCTAACTCAGGCATTAAGTCTGGCGAAGAAATTGCAGCACAACAGCAGAATTGTCACATTGGCAGGTGAAATTCTTAATCCGGGAGGCTCTATTACCGGCGGATCAATCAACAGCGGCTCGACCGGAATTATTGGACGCAGCGGGCGAATTTCCGAACTTGGGCGGGATATCAAAAAACTGCAAAACCAAAACTCGGATTTATCAGAAAAGATCACCGTTGCCCAGGCGGAATTGAGCAAGGCGGAGGAATTAAATGAGGAGCTGCTGCGAAAATTGCAGGAAATTGAAGTTGAAAGCAAATCCATAAGGATGCAGATAGAGAACACTGATCAGGCCATTGAGAAGCTTGAGAACGAAAGACGGCACAATCAGGAACGGTGTACCGGTTTGGAGACTGAAAGGGAGAGAGTTCTCTTAGATCTGCAGACAAAAGAAACCGATAAAATCATAAACGAAAAAAATCTGGCACGCTTATCCGGCGAAATTGACCAAGAGAGCTCACAGCGTGAAGCTGACAGAGCAAAGCGAAATACTCTGCGTGAGAGAGTAACCGATCTAAAGGTATCTTTAGGCTCGATAGAGCAGTCTCTCTCCGGCATACTGGATTTTGTCTCCCATCTGGCAGAACAGTCGGCAGCCGACGCTGCCAGGCATGAGCAACTGGAGCAAGTCATCAGCGACTCTGAGAAGGCTCAAGCTGAAAACGCCGCCAAACTCCTCCGTTTCGAGTCAGATATTGAAGCATTGCGCGATAAAGTTGCCGACTTAACCGGAGACGTTTCCGACCACAATAAAGAAAAGGAATTGCTGGAGTCAGAAAGACAAAGACTCTTCCAAAACCTGGAAGCTCAGGCAGAAAGCATGGCCGCAGTGAAGGGAGAGCTGGGCAAGGCTGAAGAAGCTTTCTTCAGATTGCAGCAAAACAATGATCTGCTCAAAAATCGTCTCTGGGAAGACTACGAGTTGACAATTGCGACTGCGGATGACTGGCGCAAAGAAATCTTAAACGCCAATAAAAGTCAAAGAGAGCTAAATCAGTTAAAGGCGAAGATCAGAGATTTGGGGCCGGTGAATATTGACGCGATAAATGAGTACGACGCTGTTTTGGACCGCCATAATTTTATGGAAAGTCAGCGCAATGATATCGAGCAGTCCCGCAGTGAGCTCTCTTTGCTGATAAGTGATCTGGATAAAGCGATGGTAGAGCAGTTTAAAGTCTATTTCAAGGATATCAGCATTAATTTTGATGCCGTTTTCCGCGAGCTGTTTGGCGGCGGTTATGCGGAACTGCTGTTAGAGGATCCTGACGATATATTGTCCACTGACATAATTATCAAGGCTCAGCCTCCGGGCAAACGCCTGCAAAATCTAAATCTTCTTTCCGGGGGTGAGCGCAGCCTTACCGCCATCGCCCTTCTTTTTGCCATCTTCAAGCTTAAGCCTGCGCCATTTTGTGTTTTTGACGAGGTTGAATCCACACTTGACGATGCCAATGTCCTAAGATTCACAGAATACATCAGTCGTTACGCTGATGAGACACAGTTTATCCTGGTTACCCACCGCAAAGGCACTATGGAAGCCGCTGAGCGTTTATATGGTGTGACAATGCAGGAACGAGGCGTCTCCAGCATTTATTCGATGAAATTGTCCGACTATATAAATAGTTAAGTGTTGAAGACGCTTAGAGGCCGGATTTCCCTATAAGCGTAGATCATCCGGCTGCCGTATCGACGGTAACCCGCAGATGAAACCGTTTCCGACTATACGCGGATTTGATTAGGAAGAGGTTTTAAGTAATCACGCCAGACAACTTCTATTTCCGGCAATTCGTAGATTTTGGGGCTCAATCAGTTATAATAAATTGCCGGAGAAGCATATTGTCAGCGCAAAGAAAATGCGAATATAGATCAGGAGAGCTTTCAGTGAGTTTATTTGACAAATTTAAGAGTGGACTGTCCAAGACCAGGCAAGCTGTTACGGAGGGCATTAACCGCGTTGCCGCCAGCTTGGGCGTGTATGACGAGGATTTTCTGGATGAGTTAGAGATGATCCTCATTCAGGCGGACGCGGGTGTCCCGGTCGCAACCAAGCTGACTGATTCAATCCGGGAGAGAGTTCGCATAGATGGCAGAGTTGAGCGCGATTATGTTTTGGGAACCCTTAAAGACGATATGTTGGAAATTCTTGAGACCAAGCCTTTTCAACCTGATTTTGATAAATTGAATGTCATCTTTGTCCTCGGAGTGAATGGTACCGGTAAGACGACCACTGCAGGGAAAATTGCAGCTTCTTTTCAACGTCAGGGGGTTAAAACAATGCTTGCGGCAGCTGACACTTTCAGAGCGGCAGCCATAGAACAGCTGCAGACTTGGGGCGAGAGGGCGAATGTCCCGGTTATCTCTAATACGCTGGGATCAGATCCTGCTTCTGTGGTCTTTGATGCGATGCAGTCAGCCAAAGCCAGAGGAGTTAAACTCTTGATAATTGACACTGCAGGCAGACTGCACAATAAGCCAAACTTGATGAGCGAGATGGAGAAGATGCACCGGGTCGCTGCGCGTGAAGGTGAGGCTGTCGGAGCAGTCATTCGTAATTTTTTAGTTCTGGATGCGACTACCGGACAGAATGCCGTTATACAGGCTAGAGCTTTTAACGAAGTGACATCACTGGATGGTTTGATTATTACCAAACTGGACGGCAATGCTAAAGGCGGTATTGCTCTGGCCGTAGTAAACGATACCGGTATCCCTCTGGTTTACGCAGGCTTGGGTGAGGGCATTGACGATCTGGCTCCCTTTAACGCAGCATTATTTGTCGATTCACTCTTGCCGGAAACATAAATAATATTTATCTGTCAATATTTTATCTTGACAGCGTTGTCTTTTCTCTATATCCTTTCATTATGTCGGAGATGATTGACCCGGAAAGTAAACATCTGCACATTTGCACGCTGTTAGATTTTTATGGCAGCCTGCTAAATGACAAGCAAAGAGAGATGATGACATTGTTCTACTATGAAGATTTGTCTTTGTTTGAGATTAGCCAGATCAAGAATGTCTCACGGCAGGCAGTAAATTCCGGTGTTCACCGCGCTGTTTTGAAACTGGAAGAATTTGACAGAGAACTTAATCTGGTAGAAATTTTTTCCCGCAATGAGGTTCTCAAAGCTAGATTAGAAGGCGCGATTGCCCGGAGCAGCTGGCCGGAAGTTGAGCAAGTTCTGTCTGATTGGCAGGAAGTTGAAGAACCGGGTAAGGGGATAGAGCGCTGAGCCCGGCAAAGTGAGTGATGCTTGGCGCGGTAAAGGTTTGGCAATGCTGAAAGAATGCTGAATGAATATTTTGTTTAGAACTATACATGACTGAATGGAGATATTATGGCGGTTTTCCAAGGATTATCTGAAAAATTGCAGGCGATAACGGATCGCATGCGCGGCAAAAGCAGGATCACCGAGAGTGATTTAAAGGAAATGATGCGGGAAATCAGGCTGGCTCTGCTCGAGGCTGACGTACACTATCAGGTAGTTAAGGATCTAGTTAATGAAATATCAGGAAAAGCAGCCGGCTCAGAGGTTATGCAGAGCATTACTCCCGGTCAGCAGATCGTCAAGATTGTTCATGATTCCTTAGCGGAGATCCTTGGAGGATCAGAGAGCAAGCTGGCGGTAAACCCCAAAGGTTTTACGGTCTACATGCTCTATGGTCTGCAGGGCGCAGGTAAAACAACTACGGCTGCCAAGCTCGCTTACCATTTGAAGGAACAAGGAAAAAAGCCAATCCTGACCTCAGTCGACGTTCATCGCCCGGCAGCGGCTGATCAGTTGAATATCCTGGCTCAGAGCATCGATGTTCCCTGTTACATCAACAAAGAAAGTAAAAAAGCGGAGGTCATTGCTCAGGAGGCCATGGACAGAGGACGCTATCTGCTCGCAGACACACTGATTGTAGATACAGCCGGACGTATGACCATAGACGAGGAAATGATGACGGAACTAAAAGCAATCGCCTCCGTCGTAAAACCTGATGAAAAATTATTGATCGTGGATGCCATGATCGGTCAGGAAGCGGTCAATATCGCCTTGGAATTTGATCGTGACATAGGCCTTGACGGCTTTATTATGACTAAGCTGGACGGTGATGCGCGAGGGGGCGCCGCTTTGTCAATCAGGAGGATAACCGGCAAGCCCATCAAGCTGGTGGGCATGGGAGAGAAGATAGACCAGCTGGAAGTCTTCCATCCGGAACGAATGGCTTCTCGTATCCTCGGTATGGGAGATGTGCTCACACTGGTGGAAAAGGCGTCAAAGCAGCTGGATGAAGAAAAAGCTCAGAAAACACTGGATCGACTTCAGAAGAACAGATTTACTTTACAGGATATGTTGGAACAGCTTGAACAGGTGCAGGATATGGGTTCAATCCAGGATATGGTTTCTATGCTGCCAGGGGCAGGCGGCAAACTAAAAGATTCTGATGTGGATGAGAAGGAATTCGAACGTCTGGCAGCAATTATTCGCTCTATGACTGTGCGGGAGCGTGAAAATCATAAGATCTTGAATGCCAGCCGCAGAAGACGGATTGCTGCAGGTTCCGGCACTTCTGTACAGGAAGTAAATAAGTTGATTCGTCAGTATGAGCAGACACAAAAGTTAATGAAACAGTTCGCCGGTTTTGGCAAAAAAGGCGGCAAGAGAGGTTTGTCCAGTATGTTTGGCTTGTAGTCCAAACAACTGTTACCAAATAAAATTTTAATCTTTGGAGGAAAAGATGGCAGTAAAAATACGTTTAAAGCGTACCGGAGCAAAGAAACAACCCAGTTACAGAATTGTAGTGGCAGATTCCAGATCACCGCGTGACGGAAGATTTATTGAGGAGATAGGTTTTTATAATCCTCAATCCAATCCCAAGCAGCTTAAGGTTGATGAAGAAGCAGCCAGAAGCTGGCTGGCTAAAGGGGCTCAGCCCACTGACACTGTTCGCGACATCTTAAAAAAAGTTGGCGTGATCGAGGATAATTCAAAAAAGGAATACGCTCCCAAAGCAAAAGAAGCGACAGTTGAGATTGCTCCGGAAGCAGTTGAAGAGGCTATTGTGGAAGAAGCTAAGGCTGAAGAGGCTGAAGTTGAATCTGCGCCGGTTGAAGCTGAGCCTGAAAAGGCCAAAGAAGAAACAGAGTCTGTTGAAGTCAAAGACGAAAAGGCTGAAGTTGAAGCTGCACCGGTTGAAATTGAGACAGAAGAAACAGAAGATAAAAAGGATGCAAAATCTGATACCACTAAGGATGAAGAGTAATGAAGGATTTTTTACGCGCATTAATTACTCCTTTGGTCAGATACCCGGAAGAGATTTCTATTGTGAGTGCACAGAAGAATCGACAGCAGGTTCTTGAGATACACGTTGCTCCTGAAGATATGGGACGGGTAATCGGCAAGGGCGGCAGGCGTGCCAACGCTATCAGGACGATTATGAAGGCTAGAGCCTCGCAGGATGGCGGACGGGTTCTGGTAGAAATTGTTGATTGAGGGTTGAGCCTATTAACGATCGTTTGATTATCGGGGTGATAACAGGCACGCATGGTGTTGGAGGCAGACTAAGGGTCAGACCTCTTACTGATGAGCCTGAAAGATTTTTGCGGCTCAATAATTGCCGGTTTTTTGCTGATGGTCGAATTGTAAAGGAATATGAAATTGTCAGCGCTCAGATTCATGGCCGGCAAATTCTGCTGCAATTGTCGGGAATAGACAGCATAAAAGAGGCTCAAAAGCTCCACGGCATGGAGATTGCTGTAGACCGCAGCGAAGCGATCGAGTTGGGCCCTGACAGTTGGTTTATTCCTGACTTGATTGGCTGTGAAGTGCATGATGAAGAGAGAGGCTGTCTGGGTAAAGTGAAAAATATTTTGGTCCAGCCCCATCATGACGTGTACATCGTACAAAATAAAGGTGAGAAGGATTTGCTCTTTCCCGCATTGAAAACGATTATTCGCAATATTGATCCGGAGAAGAGAATCATCGAGGTGAAGCTTCCGGCAGGTCTGTACGAAATCTATCGCGAGATTGTGTCTGAGCAGAAATTAGGACGAGATTCAGTGCAAGAAGCTGAGCAAAAATCAGAGCAAGCGCAGCTGCCTGACCGGGAGCATGACTATGATCTATAAGGTGCTGACATTGTTTCCCGAGGTCTTGTCTCCCTATTTGGAATCTTCAATTCTGGGGCGCGCCCGGGATAACGGTCTGGTGCAAGTGGAACTGTGTCAGATAAGAGATTTTGCCGTAAATGCTTACGGCAAGGTTGATGATCAGCTCTACGGCGGCGGAACAGGTATGTTGATGATGGCTGAGCCCATCTGGCAGGCATGGTGCTATTGCCGGGGCCTTGATCCGGATATGCCGGAGCCTGGCGCTGCTTCTGATAAAGCGCCTGCGGCAAATTCGGATAAAGAGATAGAAACGGCACGGGCGAAAAAATCTCAAATAGTGGGTGCGGTGAACAGTTCGTCCGTGGAAGGAAAAAAATTCCTAACATTGTTTATGTCTCCGCGCGGCAGGGTTTTTGATCAGGACTTGGCGCTGACACTCTCAAAATATGATGAGCTTATTATCATATGCGGTAATTATGAAGGCGTTGATAATCGGGTAATCGACAGAACCGGGGCAATGGAAGTATCTATGGGTGATTATGTTCTGACAGGCGGCGAATTGGGAGCTCTGACTGTCATTGACACTGTAAGCAGACTAATTCCGGGTGTTTTCTCCTCGGATGAAGTCTGGCAAAAAGAATCACATGCCTCCGGTTTATTGGCGGAGCCTCAGTATACCAGGCCGGCCGGCTGGCGCGGGCAGCAAGTGCCGGAAGTGCTTTTGTCCGGACATGAAGCAAAAATACTGCGATGGCGTCATCTGTCTGCTCTGAACGCGACTTTGGAACGCAGGCCGGATATGTTTGCTAAGATCAAGCTGACGACCGAGGAATGGGAAGAATTATTGGAATTTCGCTCTCAGATGGCAGATAGTGAAACAACACATGTTGATTTTTGAGAGGCAGTGCCGGGCTTTTTAGCTTGCACTGATTGAGACTATCTGATAGAATTTCGTTTGGCTTATTAATAGGATGGTCCGCTGCCATTGCGTGTATGAACATCCGAAGGAAAAGGAGGAACGCAATATGAGTATCGTAAAGGCAGTTGAAAATGAATATCTTCGTGACAATTATGACAATGTCGATATCGGTGATTTTGTCCGTGTCCATTTAAAGATTAAAGAAGGCGCCCGTGAGCGTATTCAGATTTTTGAAGGAACAGTTATCGGCCGTCGCGGTCATGGAGTTAATGAGACTATCACGATTCGCCGCATATCTTACGGCGTAGGTGTTGAACGCATCCTGCCGGTTCATTCACCGAAGATTGATCGTATTGAGATAGTACGCAAAGGACGTGTCCGTCGTGCTAAGCTGAATTACCTGCGCGATCGTGTCGGTAAGGCAGCAAAAGTCAAAGAGAAATTGCCGGCTCGCAAGCAAGACTAAGAACACAGCTCCGCACAGCGGAGCTTTTTTTACACCTTTTACGGGGAGAAGTATCTTCATGGACATAAACTGGTTCCCGGGCCATATGGCTAAGTCGCGAAGAGAATTGCTGGACAATCTTAAACGGGCGGATTTAGTTTTGGAAATATGTGATGCCAGACTGCCTAAATCATCTCGGCATCCTGATTTAGCCGGCATCTTACAAAGAAAGCCGGTCTGGACTATTCTTGGTAAGGCCGATTTGGCGGATCCCTTTTGTAGCAAATTATGGTTGGAAATGGCGGCTGAACGTGAGCAAACTTGGCTGGCAATGGATCTTTTTTTTGAGCCGGATCTAAAAGTACTCAGAGATATGCTGCGGGAATTTAATGCGAAAGCGCTGGAGCTGGCAAAAGCTAAGGGGAAAAAAATATCCCCTTTGCGCATAATCGTTGCGGGAATACCTAACACAGGCAAATCAACACTGATTAATCGCTTAGTGGGCAAGAAGACAGCTCAGACTTCCAATAAGCCCGGAGTGACTCGCAAGCTGCGCTGGGTCAAAGGCGGAACTGATTTCGAAGTGCTGGACACGCCGGGCATACTCGCACCAAAACTTGATACCGGAGAAGCTAAGATAAATCTGGCGGCCACGGGGGCAATCCCTGATGACATCTTGCCGCTTGAAGACGTTGCCTTCGCATTATTTACTTCTCTGCTGCAAACATATCCCCGCTTAATGAAAAGCAGATATGATGTCAGTGCCCAAAAAGAGGATGCAGAGCGCGTGGATCACGTTGACTATTGGGAGATTTTTCAGCAAGCGGCTATTAAGCGCAATTGTCTGGCTAAAGGCGGCAGCCCTGACATCGACCGTTTCAATAAAATGCTCCTGCAGGAATTTCGCAGCGGCAAGATTGGCAGAATCAGCCTTGAATTTCCCCCTGAGAACTAACAAACAATAGTATAGTTATATCTATGGCCGACACTGACAAGAAAAATAAAAGCAAATACAAGATGCGTATCACCGACAAAGATAGAGAGCGCTGGCGAGATATGCAGGCTTATACTGAGGAACTTGTCAGTCAGGGCTATCAGGCTATTGCCGGCGTTGATGAGGCCGGCAGAGGCCCGCTGGCAGGACCTGTCGTCGCCGCGGCTTGTATTTTGCCTTTGGACAGACAATTTCCGGGCCTTAATGACTCGAAGAAGATGACAGTCAGACGCAGAGAAACGCTTTATCAGGACATTATTGAAAATGCCATATCTTACAGTATCGTCCCCGTATCAGCTGAAATCATTGATTTGATCAATATTCGCAATGCGACACTGCAAGGAATGGCGGCAGCTGTAAGGAGCCTTAAAGTTATGCCTGATATTGTCTTGACAGACGCGATGGCTTTGCAGGGATTCTCCATCCCGGTGCAGGCAATAATTAAAGGAGACAGCAAGGTCAATTGTATAGCGGCAGCTTCCGTTCTGGCTAAAGTTTCCAGGGATCGCCTGATGAGAGAATATGACGCATTCTATCCGGGCTATGGCTTTGCCCAGCATAAAGGCTATGGCACAAAGGCGCATTATCAGGCCTTGGACGATCTGGGCTCCTGTTCTATACATCGGCAAAGCTTCCTCAAAGACAAGCAAGAAGATACTAGTTCCCTAAGTGTCAATAGGCTGGGAGAAAAGTGCGAAAGAGAGGTAGCTAATCACTTGTCCAAACAAGGCTTTGCTATTATTGGGCACAGATTCAGTATTCACAATGTGGGCGAAATCGACTTGATTTGCCTCAGGGATGATACTATCTATTTCGTAGAAGTCAAGGCCAGATCAGACAGCTCCCAATATGGAGGACTTGCAGAAGCTATCACAAATGAGAAGATCAAACGTATCCGCTCGACAGCTGCGATTTTCCTCAGGGACAATAAGCTGTCAGACAAGACGGCTGTCCTTTTAGCCGCCTTGGTAAGTCTTGATAAAAACCAAGAAATCGAGCATATCAAATATCTGCCTATTTATTGAAAATCTTCAGGTGGGCTGGTTGTCATTACCGGAAATATTCACTTGTTTTTGATCTGTTTTATGATATGATGTAAAGACATCTCGCTAAAAGTAACATGTATGGGGGAGTTTGTATGAAGTTGGATAAACATAGCAGTGTGCCACTCTATGCACAATTGCGTGAGCTTATTGTTGAAAGAATTCAAAACGGTGAATACGAGCAAGGGGACAGAATTCCCTCAGAAATGCAGCTTTGTAAAGAATTGGATCTATCCAGACCCACCGTCAGGCAGGCGATTTCTGAGTTAGTATCTGACGGCATACTGGAAATTCATAAGGGCAGAGGGACCTATGTAGCTACAGAGCCCGACAGACTGTCTATCCCTCATTTTAATTCTTTGAGTTTCTCTTTCCTTAATCTTAATTCATATGAAGATATTGAACTGAGACCGGTCACACTGGTAGAGCCCGATAATGAGCTGGATGAAATATTCGGATTTACCGGCAAGCATCCCGGCTATTGGCTTGCTCAGTGGCCAATATTTTATGATAATCAAATTCATGGCTGGTGCTCTTCACATATTCCTGT
>DASRVY010000170.1:0-3328 GCA_035654855.1 Bacillota bacterium
GGATATAGCCGGATTTTCGATCCACCCATTTGGATAATTTACTCATATGAACCTCTTCTGATTCGTGTCAGTATCTCCAAAGGCAAAAAAATGTTAGCTTTGGCGCAATGCCAAAGCTAACATTAAGGCAATCAATTATTCAGTTGGGAGAGCTGCTTCAATCGCAGCGACAGCATCCTCCAGAGAGCTGTTACCTGACAGATACTGGTGAGCCGCAATCTGGATCTCATCACTAACCTCTGAGTAGTTAGACACTACAGGTCTTGAAATTGTGTTAGACAGAGCGTTTTGGAATCCCGTGCTGGAAAGCAGCGCGTTGGATGACAGTACGTCTTCGTCTTCCAAAAGTGCGTCAAAGCCGGGCAGATAACTGCCCTTTACCGCATTGATCTTCTGTCCTTCCGGTCCGGCGACAAAGGCGATAAAGGCTTTTGCGCCTTCACTGTTCTCGGAGTAAGCGTTAACTCCAAGGAGCCAGCCGCCTACTGAACCGCCGCCCGGCAGTGGAGCATATTCAACTTGATCAATAGAGACGTCATACTCCTCATCAGACTGCAGCATGCCATTGACATAAGGCCAATTTCTGGCAAAGACAACTTCACCATTGAGAAGCGCGTTAGCTGTTTCACCCTCGGTATAGTTGAGAATATCCGGCGGGGTCAAGCCTTTGTCGATTGTTGTCTTCATGGCTTCAAGACCGCCTGCGATATCCGTCCAGTTGTTGGTGTATTCATTAATATTACAGGTCAAACCTTCGTACTGCATCGCCTGAAAAGCAAAGGCATATTGCGTCCCGCCTTTACCCTGATATGTCTCGCCCATCGCAATGAGCTCATCCCAGGTATAGTCGCCGGATTCAAGTTTGGCTGCATCTTCTTCGGATAAGATATCTGATCTATAGTAGATAAACCCTAAGTCGGGGAAATATGGCAGAACATAGTTCTTACCGGCATATCTTCCGGACGCCATAGAGCCTGCGTTAAAGTCAGCCGGCGTCCAGCCATTATCAATAAGCAGCTGGTCAAGAGGTTCGATAAATCCTGCCGCAGCAAATTCACCGGCCCAGACAACGTCCATGGAGATAACGTCATACTCTCCTGTTTGAGCGGATAGTGAGTTCAAGAGCTGGTCATGCATTTCTCCTGAATCATTGGTCATAATTGTCACTTCTACTTCGTACAAGTCACTTTGTTCATTAAATGCCTCAACGATAGCATCTAATGCGGGTGTTGAGTCAGCCTGAACTGCAAAGCTAACCTTGGTCTTTTCAACGGGTGCTTCAGTTTCTTCAGGGGCTTCAGTTTCTTCCGGCGCTTCTGTCTCTTCAGGGGCTTCAGTCTTTGCCGGAGCCTCAGTTTCTTCCGGTTTTTCGGTTTCTTCAGGTTCAACTTTAGTACATGCTCCAAGCACAAGAACCAGAGACAGTAGAATCGCCAGCATTGTGGTCATTCTTTTTTTCATGGTGTTCCTCCTTAAATATGGCACTTTGCCAGTCAGTCTGATAAAAATCAGTCTGATTGCCTTCATCTTCAAATCTATGTTACAGTTCTGAGCAAAGCACTTCTCATAACAAATATTTAACCTTGTATAAAAGAATTTATCAATTTACGCTATATGTCCTCAGCATAGAATTGGCCACAAACACTGTCAAGTTTGCTTAAATCGAGAAAACATTACGGAAACCGTCTTTAGTCGATTTGCCAGTTCTCCTCCTCCCTACAAATAAATTATACACCTGTTACAAAAATTATGTTCCGGCTACCGGAGAATTGTTTTCTTCACGTTTATACTTATAGTCAGCCTAATACTGATTGGAAGTTATTGCTGGTTCATATGATACGACGAATAGTAATCAAAAAAGCTGCCGATTTGCAGTATGTCAGACAAAAACATAGACATTTTGGTAAAAACCGCGGCGCCGGGATGAGATGCGCTTAACAGGCATTAGAGTTGGAATTTAAAACGCTTAAGGAAATTAACAGTCAGCCTGGCTCTGTTTTTTGAAGCAAAAAAGGGGCATCTAACTATTAGATGCCCCTTTCAAATTTGTATACCGGGCAGCAGCTGCCCACAATTTACGTCTCACTGTCAGTCGAGACGCTTTTAATTTAATTAGGCCATCCAGCCTGCGTCAGCTACCAGCACAGTTCCGTTAATAAAACTGGAATCGTCAGATGCCAGGAACAAGGCTGCTCCCGCGATTTCTTCAGGAGTACCGGTGCGCGGAATGTAAGTCATTGTTGTTGAGCCCAAACGTCCGCCGCCGCGCTCACTGACATTAGTCATCGTATTGCCAATGTTGGTCGCGACTGCGCCCGGAGCAATGACATTACAACGAATGCCATCTTTCGCGTACATATAGCCGGTACTCTTAGAGAAACCGATAACAGCGTGCTTACTGGCGGTATAGGCGCCTCCGGCTACTTTACCGTAGAGACCTCCTACTGAAGCTACATTGATTATTACACCGGCACCCTTTTCCAAGAATATCGGCAGCACTTTTCTGGTAGATCTCATGACTGAATCTGTATTAACGGCAAAGACTCTCTGCCACTGTTCATCTGTAATTTCTCCTGCAGGCTCCATATTGTCCATAATCCCCGCATTGTTTACCAAGATATCGACCGTGCCATAAGCCTCGACAGCAGAGTCAATCATTGCCTGGATGTCTTCTTCTTTAGCGACATTAGTTTTTATAGCAAACGCAGTACCGCCGGCAGCTTCAATCTCAGAGACTGTTTCTTTTGCGCCATCGAGATTCAGATCCGATACGACTACTTTCGCTCCCTCTTCTGCGTACCTTTTTGCGATAGCCCTCCCCATGCCCGAGGCAGCTCCTGTTACAACTGCTACTTTTCCTTCAAGTTTCATCCTGTAGTTCTCCTTTAGAGTTATTTTTTATAAAAATAGTTTTATTCTATCTGCGCCTAAATAAAACAATTTCATCCATTTACTGTCTGCGAAAATATTTTATGATCATAAAATGTTTATCATTGGCCTGACACTGCCTGATACTTTTAACGATTATCCTATAACTGAAACTCTATATGAAGTAACATGAGTTACTTCCCTTACAGCCCAATTTGACACCGGACAAGTAAGTTGTTGTCACATCCGGCAAATTTACCCCTCATGAGTCGCAGTTAAGTGATTATTTGCTTCGTTTCAACCACTTCCCTAATCATGAAAACGGAAATCTGTGGATGAAGCTGAAAAACCAAGGTTATGCTTCCGTCTCGATTATGGTAGCTAAAAGTTCTGAAGAGGGAGCGGATCGCAGACAGGACAGTATTTTCACTTATTATTACGTTACCCCTAGCGGTACAGT
>DASRVY010000171.1:0-1305 GCA_035654855.1 Bacillota bacterium
TTTAAGGTTTCAGCGTTGGCCTGTTCCTGTGTTTTGTACCTGTCCCTTAAATCATTCTCAATTAAAGCGGACTGGTCTTTCAACATACCTTCCAAATAATCAAGGTATTCCTTTGCAGCATCTTTCATCGGCCCCGCATCCAGCCCTTCGAGATTTTCAAGCGCAGAGAGATACTCATTCTGCAAAACGGCCATCTTCTCATACTGTGTTCCCGCCCCTTCCAAAGCTTCGTTCAAGGAATCATTCCAAGCCTGTGAAGCCTCGTTGGCAGCATTTATGGCAGCCTGTGCGCCCTTATTCATTATATCCTCCAACTGACCTTCCCAAGCTTCTAATTGCGCTATTTCCTCATCCGTAGCTGTTCCTTCCTTGACCCTTGCCGTCAAATCGGCAATCCCGCTTCGTAAATTATCCACATACCCTGCGGCATCATCCAGCATATCACCCATCATCTGGTCTGCCGTATCTTTTCCATATAGCTGTACCCACTTCTGGTAAAGGGAGTATTTCGCCCCTGCGGAATCCAATAGGGCTTGCAGGGCTTCCAGCTCGGTCTGCTTTTTCATCTCGGCATACAGGTTTTCCGCTGCCTCAATCTCTTTTTGCAGAGCAATGATGTCATTGTTCAGCTGCTCGCCAACAAGACCCTCACGATCCAATGCGCTTAAATTCTCCCATTGCTCCTGAAGCTTTGCCAGCTCCTCTCTCATGGCCTTTATGGAATCCTCTGGTAGCTTGGTATCTTGTTCGCCAAAACTCCAACCCCTTGATTCTGCGTCTGTATAGAACTTGTCAAGAGCTCCGTAATAACCTTGCAAATTGGCATCAAACCCGGAAAAGAAGTCATCAAATACGGAAGTTATATCCCCTCCACCTGCTATGGCATTTGTCAGATTGGTACCGAAGGAATCAAATACGGGAGCCATAACAGAGGCCCAGATCTGTTGGGTTACAATGCTCTCCATGGTCTGAGCGATGTTCTTTTTCGCTGCCTCGGCTATTCCCGCAAACGAATCCGCACCGGCTTCCTTGTTCTCTTGCCAGATCTTCTTCCACTCTACCGTTACCGTGTTATACAAAGTCCCGGAGATATCGCCAACCATAGCAGTAATCGTCTCCTTCAGCTTTTCGGCATACTCGATAACATTCTCTATTCCCTTGCGAATGTCATCCATCTGACCACCGTATAAGTCGTCAGCGTCAAGATCCATATCCTCAAGATCCTGTAATATTTGCTTGTATTCGTCAATCTTTGTAATGTCGAAAGCCTCTCCAAAGATATCCGCGATACCCTCAAAGGCTGCG
>DASRVY010000172.1:0-2564 GCA_035654855.1 Bacillota bacterium
CCGGCACTCTGTTAATATAATCAAGCAAATCCTTGCTGTTATGCTGCCTCACCAGCCCTGACGCAGTGAGGAACTTGGAAGTTGCCCCGCTGCCAAGTCCTATCACAGTAAAGCGATCGCTCATCATCAGCACGTTATATGTAGATTCATAGCCGGGTTTGCTGAAACCAGTGTTCTCTAAAGCACCCCGGCTTCTCTTTTGTTTGTAAAGATAATATGGCGGATAACTATTATGTTGAAGGCGCATATAAGCTTCGTTCAGTTCTTGCTCCAGCAGTAAGTCCGGATGTATCTCCCTGAGATATGTCTGCAGATCATGTCCAGACATATCGTCCATCAGCCTGGCCGACTGTTTCAAAGCTAAACTGTGCAGCGTAATATTCTCCGGTGCCAGATCCAGAACCTGATCAAGCGAAGAAAGGAAATCTCCAGGCTTTTCTCCAGGCAGACCATAGATGAGATCCATATTGATAATAAAACTGCCAGTCTTTCTGGCCAGTTCGTAAGCTGCCAAAGTATCAGCCGCTGTATGTTTACGGCCAATAGCGTTTAAACTGGAGTCATGCATTGTCTGCGGATTGATACAAAGCCTGCCAAAGCCTGCATCCTTAATCAAGTTCAGAATTTCATCATTCAGCGTGTCCGGCCTGCCGGCCTCCATAGTCAGCTCAGCGTCAGCATTATGGGGAATCAATTCCAGCAGCCCCTTGGTATAATAGGCAAAAAGATCCGCAGGCAGACTCGTAGGAGTGCCGCCGCCAAAATAAACAGCAGCAGCTTTCCCGCTTTGTCTGCCAAAGAACTGTCCCGCTTCCTCCAACATAGCTTCCACGTAAAGCTCAAGCTTATCGGCATAACGATTTGCGTCACGTGTAGTAAAACTGCAATACCGGCAGCGTGTCGGACAAAATGGCAGTCCGCAGTAAACAACATAATCTTTATCCGGATCATAACGAGAGATAATTCTCTTTTCGGCCTTTCCCACTTTTATTCCCAGTTCAGCCTTATCTTGTGACAGACCCCATTCGTCCGTTAAAATTTTAACAGCCTCCTCCCTGTCACACAGCTCCATGATTTCTGCGCAAATCTGTGTCGGTCTGACTCCGGTTAAGGAGCCCCAAGGAAATGAAATCCCCGTCCAGGTACTAAGGACAAGATACAACTCCCTTTTGAGATTTCGCCTGAAATCAGACAGATTTGTCTGACAGCTTGATTTGAGAAGGCGCTCAGCCCGCAGATTTATTTCTATCCGCGCTTTCGCATTAGGCAGATCTTCAACAAGTGTGGTTCCATATCTAAGTGCGGTGAGCTCTTCAGAGTCAACCATATAGTCTGAACTGACAGTAATACTGACGCCATCAGTTGTCCCGGCAATTTGCTCAGAACTTAATGGAAAAACCAATGAATCTCCCTCACGGGAGCAATGACCGAAAAATAGACGCAAAATCTGCGCACAGACGGCATACTCACTATTGTTGATAAGCTGGAGAGTTCCCTTCATTTATAATCACCGTTGAGCCGGCTGCTCTTTTGCATACCAGGCCATGATCAGATCAACCATACGCCCATAGCTCTGCACACCGTCCTCCTGCTTATTCGCCTTCAACATAGAATCATTAACAGCTGTAGAAATCTCTTGCAGCTTGCCGCTATACCGGTCCCAATAGAGGGAATGCGCAATAAGATCCCTGCGCATGGCAGGGCTGGGTTCCAATCTCACACAGGCTCTGTCCCGCTCTCTGGCGCTAAGTTTGTTTGACGCGTAAATCCAGGCAGTGAACAGGGCGGAATACCGAAAAGCCGGGTCAGGATGGTTTAGAGCCGTTAGAAAGGCTATAAAATTCGCCTCGTCCTCCGGGGCAATGCCTTTGACATGTGCGATTTCATGCAGCGCTGCGAAAGGGATAGAAATGTCAGGCTGATCTATATTGACATTAGCTTCAGCTAAAAGAGGCATGTACATACCGGTAATGCCGGTATAGGACCAATAGGTGGATAGACGCACAGGCTTGGGGGTAACCCTCAAACCGTGACTGAGGATGGGATACTCGGCAAAGCTGTTCTCATAAGCCAGATAAGCAACACGCAGCGCATATTGATATCCGCCTTCACCTAAAGTAAAGACACCGTTTTCATCTTCAGGCAAATCTTGCCGCAGTATCGCTGCCTCTGCAGCCAGCCAGTTTGTCACCTCGGCAAGCTCTTCTTGACTGCGAGGTCTAATTTCCAGCTCCAGGTTCTGAACCAGAGATGGGCGCAGAAAATTAATTGCATATAATAAAAAATAGTTTGCAGCAAAAAAAGAAAGACCGGTCACAATAATTACAACAAGACGCAAAGATCTTAGTCCGCGCCACTCCCGATAGTGAATAAGGCGCACCAGCCAGCGAATAAACAAAACTACCAGAGTTACGGCACCGGCAATGACAAGAATTTCAGTCAATGAGGTGGGAATCCAGCCCCAAAGAACAATTCCCGTCCCTGTCAATATCGGCAGAATTTTCGCAGCATAGGACTCGGACAGATCCGGATTGCCTGAAAAAAGCCACTGCAGAAAAAAAGCG
>DASRVY010000173.1:0-18732 GCA_035654855.1 Bacillota bacterium
ACGTAGATAATGATACCCTTTCACGACTTCTTGCCAGCCCGGAGGCAATGGATGCCTTGATGCGCATTGAGGGATTCCGTAGCTTGAATGCTGATATTGAGACAATCATTAATAAGTCTAATGCAGTAAAGAAAGCCAAAAAGGAAGGCAAGGAATTAACAAAGAAAGAAAAGAAAGAGCTTACTGAGGCTGAAAAGGAATATAAGTCAAAACGTAAGATGATTCAGGAAAAGCTGATCAAGTTTGCTACCCGAGTGCCTGTGTTCATGTATCTGACCGACTATCGAGAGTACAGCTTGCAGGACGTCATTACACAGTTAGAGCCCGATCTGTTTAAGAAAGTCACTGGATTGGATGTAAAGGATTTTGAGCTGCTGGTTTCGTTAAATGTATTCAATGAAGCACTAATGAACGATGCCGTATACAAGTTCAAACGTTATGAAGATGCAAGCTTGATTTATACCGGAATCGATAGACATACGGGTGAGAATGTTGGTTTGTATAGCACTGTTATTTCTCGTGCCGATTATGATGCTATGGCCGGACAGCTTTCGTCTTCCATGCAGGCAGAATCGCCAAGGGATGACGACGTTCCAGAGAGACCAATTTTTACTAATATTAGCAGTTACTTGGATGATGAAGATGAAGACGAGGACGATGAGCCTGTATTAAAAGTTGCCGAGAAACCGGCAAAGTATGAGGCGAAGAGAACATCGATAGCTCAGCCGTCAAAACCGTCCTATTCAAGCGGATCAACTTATCATCCGGCTTATGTACCTCCGACACCGGTATCAATGCCAGCTAAGAAAGCCGTCATTAAGGTTGATACCAGCAAGATCAAAGCTGGAACGATTGTCTCTCATAAGGCATTTGGCGAGGGTCATGTGATAGGAATTGATGGCGCTATTGTCGTTGTTAAGTTTGCTGGCCTTGGTAATAAAGAGAAAAGATTTCAGTTCCCGGGAGCTTTTGAGCAGGGCTTCCTGAAAGTTGAAGAATAGATTGGAGGGGTAAGACGTGAGCGACACCTTCGTAAAACTAAAGACGATAGCTGATTTACAGAACGAATCAGCAAAATTCTTTCTTAAAGAACAGGATTACGTTTTTACATCCCGCCTATTTAAGGATGGTTTCCAACATGTGTATGGAATAGATTCTGAAAAATCAGTATTGAGCATAGATGCATTTAGAAAGCTTAATAAACTTCTTAATGTCCTTTCAAAACGCCAAGAACAGACAGGTTCAATCTCATTTGCTACTGGTGATGAATACGATAAAACTTATCTTGAAGAGACGCGATCCTTCCTTCGATTGATTGGAACTTCTGATGCCCGCGCCCTTACTAACGAGGAACAGGTTGTCCTGTATGCTGAGTATGCCTTTCTGATTAAGTACGCAAATGATGATGATACTTTTACTAAAGAAGTTGAACTGAATAGGTGGCTTCGTTTGGTTTCAAATCTTGTAAAGCCTACGCTGAACCTGCAGCTGGATATATTCTTCAATATGATTCGATCTGTAAACCGGTTGATAGAAGAAGGAGAAGCTCTGAAATGCGATGATTATATGAGCAGACTTCTTCGTCGCAATTATAGACAGAGCGCAATGTCAGTGTTTACTGAAACGCAGGTTGTTGAGGAATCAATAAAGTCGATTCTAATGAGTATAGATCCCGAGTGGAAAAAGGCTGTGGCTGAATCAGAAAATACTTTCATGGATGGACAGACCGGAGCACTGCTTTCATTTTCTGGACTTACAGAGGAATACGGTAGACAGATTTCGGAATTCGAAGAACAGAATAAAGATGCAGTCGTACTGCCCGAGGGCGCTCAGATTCTTGCAGGAACCGACAGTAGCAGTGACTATTATACAGCGTTTATTACCTATCTTAAGAAATTCGTTTTGCTGTTTGATACAGATGGCGTGCGCAGTGAAATCGAGGATCAGGCATTATTCAGAAGGGCGCTATTATGTTACGGTGGCAAGTATAGTTATATGTTGCCTCCGGCAAAGGCACGTCAGAGTTTTTTGGACAATACAGATCGTGACTACGGTTTTAAGAGATTACTGCGAGATGAAAATTCTGGCAAACGTGTCTATTTAAAAATGCTTATGGATGACATTGTTCTTGACAGGCCAGTAGTAGATCAGCTTCAGGAAATTATTGATAGGAAGACGTTTGACGAAGACGAACGATGGAAGAAGTATTTCATTAAGATGCCAGAAATACTCGACTGCATAGCAAACGATGTCAATAAGAAAGATCCTGATGGTCATTGGGTATTTGCCATTCCTCAGCGGTTCATTCGTAGAAACAATAATGATGACATTCTGCTTCTGTCGAGAACACAAACGAATTCGATTAATCGTGAATTGTATTCCTATGTGCTCTACATTGAGGCTCGGAAGAAAGGCCTAAGCGTTAAATACCACGCTGAATATACAGATAGCGCTGAAAAATATGCTTACTATGATAATAAGCAGGGCGAACGAGTACTTGTTGTGTATAAGAAGAAGGCCGATGTTGGTTATGTATATATAGCAAAGAAGACCGATGATACTGAGATTATCTACTATGACACTCTTGAAGGAATATTGGACTATGTAGAAAAAACAGCAAAAGTGGAAGCAACCGTAAGTCAAGCCCAGTAAACCTTTTAAGGTTTCCTATACATTTTAAGGATTGTAAACATTTTAATTTTACCCTGTTAAGGGTTTCGGAAGGAGGTGCAGACAGCCATGACAGCAACAGCAGCGAGGGCTACCTGTGCCTCTTTTTCACACTGTGTCCGAGCAGCAGAAAGCCGGAAAAGCCCGCAGAATAGCGATTTCTACGGGCATCGGACTACATATTCGGAAAAAGCACATTGTATCAAAGATAGCGTCTTGTTAGACCCTGTCTGCGGTTCCGGCACATTCCTGATCGAAGGCGCGATGATGGCCTCCGGCCTGGCCCCCGGATTAATGAGGCGCTTTAGCGGTGAAAGTCTCGGTTTAGTTGGTGTCAAGGCATTTAAACAGGAACGTGAATATGCCGAGTCCAAAAAGAAACAGATCTCCGACAAAGACAAAATCTGTTTTGGTTCCGATATTTCAGCAAAAATTATTGAAGACGCTAAGAACAACGCACGGCGTGCAGGCGTTGAGAGCATGATAGATTTCAGGACTGCAGATCTGCTGCAAATCACTTACGAAGACATTATCTCCCTTTCGCCCAGAGCATTGATTATTGCCAATCCCCCTTATGGTGAGCGCATGGCATCAGCGGATGAGTCATTGATAATTAATCGCGCATTGGGCGGCATTGCCCTCGACAGTCATGCAGGCATGAATAAAAGAGGCTTGCGTCTGGGAGTAATTACAGCTGACAGCAATTTTGAGGCAGAAATCGGATTCAAGGCAGATAAAAGGAGGAAATTATACAATGGTATGATCCCATGTCAGCTCTACCAATATTTCAAAACTTCTGCCAGAGAAAAATTTGAGGACTAAAATTAGATCATCATTACCAAGCCGAAGGAATATCCTCAGGTTGTCATGATGACCAAGCGAGCTGTCCGTACATGGCGGACATAAATATTTTTAAGCATACAGGAGCAGGCAAAAATAGTCCAGAATATCAAGGTTTTCTCTGAAAGATGAAAAGTGAAACTGTTTTGGCAATAATGTGTATAGAAAGTGAAAGCATTGCAATTTCAAGGTATATAACCTGCAAAAACGCCAAAGTGCTTGTCCTGCAAGTTATACACATAGTTATCCACATTATTAACATTATTCGCAGGATTGTGATTTACCGCTTCTCGCAATTATGTTCGATTAAAAGGCTCAAAACATCGAGGTGCCACACGCTTCCACGAAACGTCAGCACAATATCTGCAAGTTGTCAAGTAAATATTTTTTAAACACAGAAAGAGGGCTAGAAATGAAAATTGTAATTGGAAATGATCATACCGGATATGATTTAAAAATGAAGATTATCGAACATCTGGAAAAAAATGGGTATACAGTAGTAGATGTTGGCAGCCATGATACTGACTCTGTTTCGTATGTGGACTACGGACATTTGGCAGCAGAAGAAATTCTGACACAAAGTGCGGAACTGGGAATTATCATCTGCGGTACCGGCATTGGCATATCAATTGCCGCCAATAAACATCGTGGAATCAGAGCTGCGCTCTGCACAAATTGCTATATGGCAGAGGCAGCCAGAAAACACAATAATGCGAATATGCTCGCTTTAGGTGCCAGAGTATTGGCGTCGCCTTATGCTTTAACAATCGTAGACACCTTTTTAAAATTTGGATTCGAAGGCGGCAGACATAAGACTCGCGTCGACAGCCTGACCGATATAGAAAACTTATAATTCTCTGACTGCCAGACTGTTAGCGACACCTCATTATTTGCTGTCAGTAGAAAAATAAAAGGAGCGGTCCGCAAAGGTCAGCCGGCAGCGATCAGGCAACAAGATCTCGCAGAACTTATCAAGGCGCTTCCCATCCAAAAGAGTGTTATTGATTGAGCCCAAATCTTCAATAAAAAAGTTTTCGCCTCGACGAATAATGCGAGCGTGCCTTCTCCCTACAGCTGCTGAGTCCAGAAATAAATCAGCTTTATTTGTGTCCCGGCCAACAATAAACTCATCAACCAGAATAAAAGCTTTCTGCCCTTCATCTTCTGTCTGAGTACCGGGCAATCCTTCACTCAACATGGCGAGACGATAATTGGGCATGCGATTAGGCAAATTCTCTGTCGGTTCAAGATCGATCAATTCGGACTGTCTCTTCTCTCGCGATGTAATCCCCAGCCAATCTCCCCAGCTCCGCAGCAAAGCAGAAGCGGATACTTTCTCGCCGGTCTTCTTAGTCTTTTTGTGCTCTCGCCTGGTCTTTAATATTTTTAATACACCTCCCTTATCTCCTGTACAAGACTTTGTCTGAAAAACACGATATCTCTTCTGCTTCGAGCAAAGAGAGGCGCTTGGAATGCTCTCGCTTCGAAAACGTTTAGATTGCCTTTTACTTTTTTGTCTTGAGTTTTCACTAGAAGATTCTCTAACCGCAATCTCTGCTAACTGGCTTTGCATCTGATTTATCAATTCGCGCAAATACCCAATCAGCTCTGACCATCGCTTATTCAAGAACAAGTGATTCAGTTCTCGGATCATCTCCTCTGTCCAGGCATTTTCTACTCCCAGCCAGCGGATCAGATTACAGCTTTCCGGCTGCTTAGTTTTTTGTCCCTTGATACTGACAGTAATATCGGTCGTTTCCGAAACGGGCAGAGATATTATTTTAATCCGGTCAGACTGCCCTGTCTCAAAAAATATCAATTCCGGACTTAGCAGCCGCAGATCAATATTAAGAAGATGATCTGAAGCAGTATATGCCGCCTGAGCAATCAGGCGCAAATACTCTAAAGCATCGCCCGCTCTGATTTGTCCTTCCAATTCCAGCAATGAAATCAACCCTGAGTTGTCAATAAAAATTGATATTGAAGCCGCCTTTTCATCCTTTGTTATCCAGACCGGCATAATTGCTTGTGGTCTATAGCGGAGCAGACAAAGAGACTGGTTATCGTCCATGGCGGTCGATATCGGACAAGTTATTGCTATGTTTATCCTCTCTGTCTGCTCCATAATATTCCTATCCTTTAGAGGCTTTCGATGATGGAGTTACTGAAAACATGTTCTATCAGATTCGTAGCAAAGCTGCTGATCTGATCTCGAAAGATAAATACTACAGTCAACATCACAGCTATAATAATTACTACTTCAATTGTTCCGAAGCCATGTTCTCCCTTAAGCGCATTAAGGCTCCTTTTTGTTTGATCAGTCCCTGTCATCTTGGGATGCAAAAATCTAATCCGTCTCTTCATACAATTTTTCCTTTCTTTTTAATAACCGGCTTGTCAGATGGTTCACCAAGCCAGTTGAAACGAAGCTAAGGCCGGAATCACGGCAATAGCTAATACATTAAGCAGCGCCAAACCCATGGGGATGAATAATAGAAGTGATCTTTGTTCGAGTTGACGCCTCAGTCCATTACGATAAATCTGCCAACCTGCAGCAGCTTGCATATTGAGCAAAGTCAGCAATTCTGATGAACCTTGCTGATCATATCTGGCTGCGCAGCGCAGTGCCGATGAAATTTCCGGAAGCAGGCATTTATCAGCCAGACTTCTTACAGCCTGTGCTGCAGTACCTCCGGCTCTGATAGATTTTTGAGCGGTTTTGAGATCCTTCATTATCGGCTGTGCTGAGCCGATCTTGTTTATGGCCTTAATTGACAATTCCAGAGCTATCTGCAAAGTGAGGCCACTCTCCATAAGTAAGGATAAAACATTGAGAAAAGGAGGATAGGCCAGGCGGTAGGCTTGCTTGCTTTGCTGTTCCTGACTGAGCAGGGATAAATCCTGCAACAAAGGTAAAAATATTACTGTCACCGGAATCAGCCATATTGGCAAAGCTCCGGTAATAAGTAAAAACATAGACAAAATTATGCCGCAAAACAAATAAACAATTTTTTTATAGATATATTGCTGCCAGATTTGCTCTGTTTCCTGCTCCGAACCACTCCTGCTGATCAGTTTGGTAATTTTATAACTAAAGGATGCAGGCATTAGTTTCAAATAGGCCGCCGAAACTTTGATGAACTTGGATTTCGGGCACACTCCTGCTTGATAGTACGAAATTACTGTCTGATTCTTAGGGACAACGGACTTTGCAATGATATTCAGGGTTACGCTCAGAATAAATACAGAAAACACATGAAAAATTATTCCCGCTGTCGGCAGCCAGCCAAAACCCTGCTCGCCTGCAGAATCTAAATTTTGTTTAAAAAGAGTGATCCCAAACAAAAAAGACAGAATGCCCATGATGACCGCTTCTGTAGTTTTTTGACTGTTTTCAGACGCTACTTCGGCTTTCACGCCGATTTCCAAATATAGCTGACGGTGGCTCTCGCGCAGATAAACATCCATATGCCCGCCATATTGCCTAAGATAGGGCAGGATGGTCATATCCAGGCTTAATCTGGGACATTCATAATCGTCAGCGAGTTGATTTAGAGCTGAAGAGAGCTCTGTCTGAGATAAAATTTGCTGTCTCAACCTTGTTAACAGCCGCACCAGTTTGCTGCGCAGGCCCAGTTGCTCTTTGAGGGCGCCGGCAGCGTCAAGTAACGATCTCTCCAGCGT
The DNA here is from genome assembly GCA_035654855.1 of Bacillota bacterium. Classification (GTDB taxonomy): domain Bacteria; phylum Bacillota; class Clostridia; order Saccharofermentanales; family DTU023; genus UBA1046. The sequence continues at coordinate 7,195 of DASRVY010000173.1, forward strand.
GTATCCTGACGCCGCTTGCCCTGAGAGATAAGCCAATAATTGTTCAGCTTCTTCCAGCTTGACTTGCTCCGCTCTAGACAAAAATACTTCATAAACTGCCTTGCCGAGCATCACAAGCCCAAATCCGGCAGAAATTAATCTAAGCTTTACGTCTGTCAGAAAGATTGCCGAAGTAAACCAAGAAAATATCCCCGCCACAAACATAGCGAAGAGCGCCTTAGAAAAGTCATGAGATTTATTGACTTTGTCTTTTTTAATCCTCATATTTTCACTGTCTCCATAAGCTGCATTTGAGTTGAGTCATACCCAAAGCGATCTTGCATAATAAATTTGCCCTGATCGTAAGATTCGATAGTAAGTATGCGTTCAACCACGCGTTTTCCACTCTTAGTTCTAGTAAGATGAACCATGGTGTCCAGCGCAGTGGCAACCATGCGCCGACAGGCTTCCCAGGGAAGCTGTGAAGCAGTTAGCAAAAGCAGGCAAAGCCTTTCCAGCATTTCTTCCGGATTATTGCCATGCCCTGTGCTCATCGAGCCCGGATGACCTGTCTGCATTGCCTGAATCATGTCGTATGTTTCGTCTCCTCTCACCTCGCCTACAATAATTCGATCCGGTCTGAGGCGCAGTGACGACCTGATCAAATCAGTCAGTGAAATTGTGCCTTGATTGTCCGGTCCGGGCAGTCTGGCTTCGAGGCGCACCAAGTTTTCTTGAGATAGCTGTAATTCACAGGAATCCTCTATGGTGACTATACGTTCTGAGGGTGGAATTAAGGCAGACAGCGCATTAAGAAAAGTAGTCTTCCCCGTCCCTGTTCCCCCGGAAATAAAGATATTGCTCTTCTTTTTGACCCTTTCTTCTAACCAGTCAGCAGCCCTTTCACTGAGAGTCTTGTTTTCAATTAGGGCTGACATTTGAGGAATAATGCCGGTAAAACGTCTGATTGCCAGAATAGGCCCATCAGGAGCAATAGGCGGCAATACAGCGTGAATTCTGGAACCGTCAGACAAGCGCATGTCACGTATCGGCTTTTGTTCATTAATCAGCTTGTTGGCGCGACCGAAATAATGTGAGATCACGCCTGTCAGATGCTCTATATCTTCAAAAAACAATTCGGAGCGATAGAGCATACCGTTTCTTTCATAAAAAATATTGTCCGGGCCATTGACCATAATCTCGGTAATACTCTCGTCATCGACCAATCCTTGCAAAATATCCAGCCCTCTCATGGAGTTATAGACATCTGTGATGAGTTTTCTTTGTTCAGAAAAAGACAAAGATCGCCTTTCGTTATATCGATTGACAATGACAGCTATCAGTCCTCGCAATTCTTCCGGACTCATTTGATCTGCATGAGGTGCTTCTTGCAGTATCTGTCCAATGAGTCGCTTATTCAGATCTCTGGTAAGCCTCATGATTTCACCTCATTTATTATTCTGAAGTCCACCGATGCAGGCAAAGCAGCCAGATATTTAGCCAATTCGCGTCTGGCGACAGCGCCTGCGCCCGTTTCGGCAGCAGCTGCGTCTGCATAAAAGATGTCGCATAACTGTGTCAACCTTATTGCCGTATCCAGGCTTATGCTTTCACAGTCGATAATTGCTAATACCGGATCCGGCAGGCGATTTATATGTTCTCTTATGAGCAGAAGCAACTTGCGTAAGAGGTGGGGCGGACAGCTGATTAGATCATCTGATGCTGTGGACAGTCGAAAAGTCATATAACCCAGGTCGTGCATAAAAATATATTGACCGATATCTTTTGAGATATCTGTTTCCATCTGATCCAGACATATCAGAAGATCGGTCAGCTTGGGACCGATCGCTTTTTCCTCTAAATTCGGGACACGATATAAAGGCATAATCGGCAAGTAGAGCACAACTAAACCTTGTCCCAGCAGAGTTCTTAAATATTGAGTCATCCAGTGTTCTTTCAATATCGGATCAAAACAAAACACAAGAGCCATGCTCGCTTTCTTACCTGCGGATAATGACTTTTGTCTTTGCCGCAAAGTATCTAGGCAGTTCTCAATCTTATAATGAATTTCTGAGACAGTAATAGGTAAAGTAAATTCTTTTTCCCATGTCAGAATAATAGCGTCAGAATTGGCATTTTGACAAAAAGAGGCTTTGCTTTCAGGACAGATAATCAGATCATAAGGGATTGTCTCATTCTCTTCCCTCAGCTGAATAACCTCATATCTGCCGGCAGCACGTCTTTCCAGCTGCTCATAGATACGCCTTTCCTGGCTCTTATTGAGATCACAAACAAGAATTTTGGGGAGCATACTTTCCTCTTTCGGATATCTGTTGATCTCAGAATATGCCCCCGCAGTTTAAGCTAAGCGCCTTCATTGACGACAATGCTTTACTTTAGCTGCAAACAATGGACAAATGCTTATCCGCTAGATGAAAAAACAATGATTTTTGCTGATATAGCAGGACATTAACAAATTGCAAAGGATACTGCCGGTATCGTGGTAACATTTAACAAATTTTTAATAATTACTTTTTTAGCCCGTCTATCTAAAGTATAATATTAACAAAGTATTTTATACGTTGAAGGTGTAGACATATAGGAGGTGTTAATATGCGAAAAACAAAAGGCGAAGTGCTTATCGCCATTGGCTCAGTGTTGACGATAATAGGTGCAGCTTTTGGCATCTTATTAGGAATTCTCTTTGCGTTGGCTCTTGGTTTAGGGGGAGTGTGGTTTTGGAGCGCAATGGCAGATGCAGGCATAGAATTCAGTGAACTTCCGGGCTTCTCCGGCTTATTGGTAACTATCGGTGCCGGTGTGGGAATCATTATCGTAGCAATGTCTATTTTGGTTTTAATTTTAGGCGTCATGTCTTTTAAGCGCAGACGAGACTTACGGCGCTCCACTTTCCCATTTGTGTTTAGTCTGGTTTTACTGGTCTTTGGCATTCTCCAGCTAATCTCAAATTTCACGACACCTGGAATTATTTCTCTTGTTGTACCTTTATTGATCCTGATCGGAGCAATCTTAAACAAGATGCAGCTAAAAGGAATGTCAGAACAAGAGATTAACGCAATGTATTCAGGAGGACAGCCGTATCCGCCTTATGGACAACAGCAGTACCCTTATTCAGGACAGCAATATCAGCAAACCCCGTACCAGTCGCAGCCGCAATACGGCGGGCAGCAGCAATATCCGCAGCAGCCTCAGCAGCAATATCCTCAACAACCACAGCAGCAATATCCTCAACAACCACAGCAGCAATATCAGCCACAACCACAGTATCAGCCGCAGCCACAATCTCAGCCACAGGCACAAAACGAGCAGCCGCAGCAGGAGGGGCAACAGCAAATCCTGCCGGATGACGAGCGGCATAAGATACCTACAGAGGAAGATCAGCAAGCATAAAAGCCAATATAAAAGATCCACCCTCAAGAACCGGCATTTACTTTGCCGGTTTTTGATATTGGCAATATTATGTTACGGTGTAGTAAGAGCTCAAAAATTCATAACAATAGCAGAGGAGGATATATATGCAAAAAATAAGAGGCTCGTTTTTAATTGCTATCGGTTCAGTATTGACGATAATAGCTTCAATATTCGGAGTTTTGATAGGAATTTTCTTGCTCAGAGCAGAAAGATTTTGGGATGTCCTGTCAAATGCCGCATCTGAGCTGCGTGGTACTTATCCCGTCGCCAGCTTTTTATTCTCGATGGGCGAGGTCTTTGGCTTCATAATCATGGCCATTTCTGTTATTGTTCTGCTCACAGGAATAATGACCTTTAAGCGCAGACAAATATTGAGATACTGGAAGTTCACATTGGGATTTGGTTTGATCCTCTTCGTGATAGCTTTCCTTGTGATGATTTACGATTTTGCTCCAATATTTATTATTCCTCTGATTGGACCGCTGTTAATCATTGCCGGCGCGCTCTTGAATAATCAACAGCAAAAAGTGGCGTCAGCAAAAGAATAAACTGATATAATACGGACAGCTATAATCATTCTCAAGCAGGCCGATTGCTTCTGAGAATGACGCAACTATAAATAAATAGTCATCTTATCCAGAGAGGCGGAGGGACTGGCCCTATGATGCCCGGCAACCGCGGTAATGCAGCGGTGCCAATTCCAGCGCTTCAGGCAACAAGCCTGAGGCGGCAGATGAGGCTTTTAGACCTCATCTGTGAGGTCTTTTTTTATGCTTGGTTATTGAATGGAAGGGAAACTCTATGAATTCAAAAAATGAATGGCTTTTTACCTCAGAATCAGTTACTGAAGGACACCCGGACAAGTTATGTGATCAGATATCGGATGCAGTTTTAGATGCCATACTTGAGAAGGATCCTATGGCACGCGTAGCTTGTGAGACGACTGCCACGACCGGACTTGTTTTGGTCATGGGCGAAATTACTACCAGCGCCTATGTAGATATCTCGCAGATAGCGAGAGATACCGTACGCGATATCGGTTACACACGCGATAAAGGCGGTTTTGACGCAGACAGCTGCGCCGTTCTGTTAAGCATAGACGAACAGTCACCTGATATCTGCCAAGGTGTCGACCAATCTCTCGATTGTCATGATGAAGGCTTTAGCACCGGCGCAGGCGACCAGGGATTAGTATTTGGATTTGCTAATGATGATACCGAGGATCTTATGCCCTTGCCAATCACCTTGGCGCATAAACTCAGCAAAAGACTAGCGGATGTCAGAAAAAAAGGGTTGACAGATTTCATCTATCCCGACGGAAAAACTCAAGTCACCGTGCGTTATCAGGGAGATACCCCCATCCATGTCGATACTGTTGTGGTTTCTACGCAGCATTCTGAAGAGATCTCTTTAGAGGAATTGAGAAAATTCATCATTGAACAAGTTATTAGCCCTGTATTACCTCCGCAACTGTTTAATGACAAAACCAAAATATTTGTCAATCCGACGGGTCGATTTGTCATTGGCGGACCTCAGGGTGATACCGGACTTACAGGCAGAAAGATAATTTGTGATACCTATGGCGGCGCAGCTCATCATGGCGGAGGAGCTTTCTCAGGAAAAGATCCTACAAAAGTTGACCGCACAGCCAGTTACGCAGCCAGACATATTGCTAAGAATATTGTAGCTGCAGGGCTGGCAAAATCATGTGAAGTTCAAATCGCCTATGCCATAGGGGTAGCCAACCCGGTGTCAGTCACTGTAAATAGCTTTGGCACCGGTACTGTATCCGATGAATGCTTAGCTTCATATGTGGATCAACTATTTGATCTTCGGCCTGAATCTATCATCAAATCATTCAACTTGAGACGTCCGATCTATAGGCAGGTCAGTAATTATGGACACTTCGGCCGTTCAGATCTTGACTTGCCCTGGGAGAAAACTGATTATGTCGAAAGACTTAAGAGACTGTCTGAAGACTCCTGACAAGTACGGATCAATCAGCAATTCACAATACTGCCTGAATTTTGCAGAGGAGCTGCTCGGCAGCTCCTCTCTTTTTGATTAGCCATTAATGTCGTTTCCCGCCGGCAATTGACTACAGCTAAACGTCACCGCTTCAGAGAATTATTGTATTATCAGATGTAGAAACAAAAATAAATTATCCGTGCAGAGGAAAACTTGTATCCGGACGAAGGAACAATTGAAATCACCGCAACCATAACTCGCATTACTTTTGCCAATACTGAAAACGGATTTACGGTTGCCGAGGCAGACAGCAAGAGCTTAGATTTTGTGGCTGTCGGCGTTATGCCTCCGCTTAAAGTTGGAGATAATGTCTGCTTCAAAGGCACATGGGCAAAACACAAGGACTACGGTATTCAGCTAAAAGTAAACCAGGTTGAATTGCTATTACCTGAAACAAAGCAAGCGATAGAATCATATCTGGCTGCCGGCGCAATTTCCGGGATTGGGCCTGTTCTGGCCAAGAGGCTCGTAAATCACTTCGGCCAAGACACCTTAAAAATTATGTCAGATAAACCGCAGAAGTTGGCGGAAGTAAAGGGCATCTCCACCGCTAAGGCTGCCGCAATCGCCAAAAGTTTTAGAGCCGCCAGGTCCTGGCAAGATCTCGCACTGCTCCTCACGCCTTTGGGGATCGGAAATTCGCGCATACAACGTATTCATCGTCAGCTGGGTTCTGATTCTGCGCAGATCGTGAAGGATAACCCCTACTATCTTGCTGCAGCGATTGACGGCATAGGCTTTGATACAGCAGACAAACTGGCTGCCAAACTGGGTTTTTCTAATGATCACCCTGCTCGGCTGCTGGCTGGCACACTGCATATACTAAGGAATATGTTAAATAAAGGCGACACTTGGATGCCAAAGCACAATATGATCAAAGGAATAGCCAATCTTTTAGATCTGGATGAAGAGATTGTCCGAGGCAGTTCTGATTTAATCGACTTTCACGCAGACAGAATTATTGAGTTTTCTACTCCTGACCAGACAGGAGTTTGTCTGCAGTCGAATTGGACAATAGCTGAGAATATTGTCCGGAAAATTTACGGCATGCTATCGCGTTCCAACACACTGTTCAATCACTGGCTTAATGAAGAAACAGCTGACTGTGAGGTCGCCGCTGCTGCTGCCTCCCTGGGAATAAAGCTGGCGCCGGAACAATCGGAGGCGTTAAAAATGGCATGCTGCAACGCATTCTCGATCCTCACGGGAGGCCCTGGAACCGGCAAAACAACTATAGTAAAAGTTTTGGTTGCACTGCTGCGTGAGCAGGAAGCTAAGATTTTATTGGCGGCACCGACCGGAAGAGCTGCCAGACGCTTGACAGAAGCAAGCGGAGAGGCCGCCAAAACCATACACAAAATGTTGAAAATGCAACCAATTGATGAAGAGTTCGGCGCGATTTCTTTCACGGAGCAAGAATTACTGGAAGGTGACTATTTAATTATTGACGAAAGTTCAATGCTGGACGCAGCACTCTTCGAACGCTTGATGACCGCCATACCTGAGAGCATGAGCGTGCTTCTGATAGGCGACAGTGACCAGCTGCCTTCCATTGGCGCAGGACAAGTGTTGCGGGATTTGCTGTCACAGGTGAAAATTCCCCGCACAACCCTGTTAAAAATTTTTCGTCAAGAAGAGAAAAATCTGATTATTGTCAATGCACATCGTATTCGTCAAGGCCGGTCTTTAGTCCTGAATCAGACCTTGGATTCGCCTTTCCTGCTTGTTCTACAGGAGAATGAGCAAGATATCGCCCGGGCCGTTACACGGCTGGCAGCAGAGATATTACCCGGACATTATGGCGTAACAGCAGACTCTGAAGTGCAAGTGCTCGCTGCCATGAGACGAGGCCCTGCCGGCGTAACAGCTCTGAATAAAGAACTGCAGATTATAAAGCACGGTAATTCCGAATTCCCCGCGATTCACAGAATTAACGCCTATGCTGTCGGAGACAAAGTTATCCAGACAAGAAATAATTATGAACTAAATTACCGCATGATCAATGATGACAGTCAAGGACAGGGCGTTATGAATGGTGAAAGGGGAATAGTGACAGAAATCAATCTGGCTGACAAAACAATGTGTGTTTTGTTTGAAGATGAGCGTCTCATTGAGGTTGAAGGAGAAAATTTTGAGGATATGGAGCTCGCCTATGCGATAACCATACATAAAAGTCAGGGCTCAGAATATCAGAATGTCATACTGGCGATCCCCCACAGCTCACCGGCTTTTTTGACCAGAAATCTGCTCTATACCGGAGTTACACGGGCAAGTCAGCGCTTGTTCCTGGTCTGCGGTAAATATACTCTGAAGATGATGATAGAAAATGAAACCGCTTTAAATCGGCGCACTTTACTCTCCGGTCTGCTGCCTGATCCTAGGCTGTTCTATGAAATTTAAACAGCTCACAGATGAGATTATCTTTCCTCCCTCCTGCTATCTTTGCTCAAGACTGCTCGCGCGTCAGGGCAAATCTCATCTGCGCTATATTTGTCCGCAATGCTTGAGCGCACTTCCCTTCTGCTCGGACAGCAACTTGCTTCTGCCGGCGGATCAACCGGCACTGTCAGAGGGACAACACTCTAGCTGGAACCATAAACCGATGCCCGTTCAAGCAGTATTTTTTTATGAAGGCGTTATCCGTGAGATTATCCTCCGCCTCAAATTCTCCGGGCACACAGAGTACAGCAGACTTCTGGGATCGCTTCTGGGCAGCGTGATGAGATACCGCTTCAAAAAATTTAACTTATGGCCGGCAGGGATTATTCCCATGCCTTTGAGTAATGCCAGACTAATGCAGCGCGGTTACAATCAGGCAGATTTGTTGGCAAAATATCTTAGCGAAGAAATCGGTGTGGAGGTTTTCCCCATGGCGAGGAGAGTAAAGGAAACTAAACGGCAAAGTGAGATGTCCACCCGTGAGGAGAGACAGAGCAATGTCCATGGAGCGTTTGAGCTCGATCCGGATTTCCCGGTTGACCGTTTTCATGGGAAACAGCTAATTTTGCTAGACGATGTGCTGACCTCCGGATCAACCATCCAAGCCTGCGCTAAACCCTTACAACAGGCAGGACTCAATTTGCTGGGATTGGTTGCAGCCGCCGCAAGCAAATGATTTCGTCAATAGCGCCGGCTTCTGACTAACTGCTGCAAGTATAATTTGTCACACCGGATATGGCTTACTAATAACAGATTAGTATCATATATGCAAGTGCATAGCTCAAACGATAAGTAACAAATTAAGCCAATTAAGTCACATCGATTACTATTCAGATTCTTCACAAATACAACACAAAGCATTTGCAATTCTGCCATAATACTGATAAACTTGTTCTAAGTTTTTGGAACAACTGACGTTTTAACTAAATATTAGTTGTTCTGAGTTTGTTTTTTGGGGATAAATTTTTTATCCTGCAAAAAATTTTTAATGTGTTTTATTAAAATGCATAAAAAGAGGAGGAAATCTATAATGAAAAGAAAGTGGTTCCTATTGATCACCCTTATACTGGCTTTAAGCGTATTTTTGCTTGCCTGTGGTGACAAAGGGGGAAAACCCGCCGAGACGGACGCTCCAGATAAGACAGACGCTCCGGATGAGACGGACGCTCCAGAAGAAACGGATGCACCAGCTGGCGGAGTCTTCACCATTGGCGCACTGCTGCCGATGACCGGTCCTGAAGCTTACTACGGAAATGACATGTTTCAGTCATATCAGATGGCAATCGGCGAAATCAACGACGCCGGCGGAGTGTTAGGCTATACCTTCGAGATCTTTAACGAAGATGATGCCTGCGACGCTGCCCAGGCTGCAACAGCCGGCTCGAAGATCATATCGGCTGAGCCTGATATCGTGGTCGGCGGCTATTGCTCCGGCGCCACAATTCCGGCACTGCAGCAATTTTTTGATGCCAATCTCGTCATGTTGGTCTCTGCTGCAAACTCCACAAACATCACGGACCTGGCTCTCAACCAAACCTTTATGATCAACAGCCCGGGCACACACGGTGTCCAGACTTTGACCAAACTGGCCAAGCATCTGGGAGTTACTAAGATCGCTACGATCCACCAAGGTGATGACTATACAAAGAACCTGTCTGACATCGTTGAGCGCGATATGCCTGGTGACGGCTTTGAAGTCGTCGCTGTAGAGGTTATGGAAAAGGGTGCTGCAGACGTATCCGCTATTGTTACCGCAATCCGTAATGCCGGCGCTGAACTGGTTTACTGGTGTGGATATCACGCAGACGGATCTAACGTCATCAAGCAGCTCCGTCAAGGTGGTTATGATGGAGAAATCGTCTGCGGTGACGGTTCTTCGTCAGTCGACCTGATTACCGGCAGTGGTGAAGCAGGAGAAGGTGTCTATGTAACCTCCCCTCCATATGTTGAACTCGCAGAAGGCGGCGCAGAATATGTTGCTAAATACCAAGAACTGTATGGCCAGCCTCCAGGAGGATACTCCACTCTTTGCTATGACACCATTTATGTCATCAAGACAGCTATGGAAGAGACCGGCTCCATTGAGTTTGAAGCTCTCCGCAGCGCAATCGAAGACATTGACTATCCCGGAATGTCCGGTAGAATCATGTTCGCTGACAACCATGAGCTGGCAGAATCCAACTTCATGATTGTTAAGATCGAAAACGGTGAATTTGTACTTGTCACCGTAGACTAAACTTGTGCATTAGAAAGGGCGCTTTGTGCGCCCTTTCTCTTTTTTTTATCAAAATGATTGGGTGGTGATAACCGAATGTTCTCCACAGGCGAAATTATTATTCAACAAACTGTAAACGGTCTAATTCTAGGCTGTTTTTACGCCCTGATTTCTTTGGGCTATACCATGGTTTACGGCATCGTAAGACTACTGAACTTTGCTCACGGCGATGTTTATATGGTCGGCGCATTTGTGGGCTTCTTTATCTTTGGCGCTTTGGCCGCAGTAACTGGGACAGGCTGGCTTAGTATTATTTTAGCTATGATTGCCGCTATGTTCCTTTGCGGTGTTCTAGGTTTTTTAATCCTGCGATTTGCCTATCGCCCGTTGCTTGACGCGCCGCGTATGTCTCTATTAATAACTGCTATTGGCGTTTCATTGGTATTGCAAAATGCTATGATGATCCTCACCAATGGCGAGTTTAAATTTTTCAATCACTCCGTTAATCCCAGAACAGGCATTGCTCTTGGCAATATAACGATTACATGGATCCAACTCGTTCTGCTGGGAATTACAGGAATTTTGCTAATTGCACTTACCTGGTTTGTTACAAAGACGATCTGGGGAAAAGCGATGCGTGCCATATCAATGGATAGACCTACATGCCGCCTCATGGGCATCAATGTCAATACAATCATTGGTATCACCTTTTTCATCGGTTCGGCACTCGCTGCTGTAGCCGGCGTCATGGCTTGCGTTTATTATGGCAATGTGCACTACTTCATGGGTTATATCATGGGCATGAAAGCATTTACGGCAGCTGTAATCGGCGGAATCGGATCGATCCCCGGCGCTATGCTTGGCGGTCTGCTGCTAGGCTTGCTGGAAGCTGCAGGAACACAGGTATTGGGATCCTCCTGGAAAGACGTTTTTGCCTTCGGTATCTTGATCATCATGCTTATCTTTAAGCCTACCGGTCTGTTAGGTAAAACCGAGGTTGAAAGGATGTAGCCATGGAAAATAATAATCTAGATCTAAATAACGGAGAAGCCGCTGTATCTCAGGAGAGCACAGCTAAGCGAGGATTCTTTACCAAGATCATGGATGCTGTTTATGCTTTTATGGACAACATTTATGCCAAAGTCATTGTTTTTGGAATTTTGATTGCCCTTGTTTTGACTTTGCCGCTTTTTGTAAATAACTATATTTTGCAAGTAGCATGGAATGCCATGTTCTACATGCTCCTCGCCCTCGGTTGTAATATTATCGTCGGTTTTACAGGCATGGTTGACTTGGGATTCGCCGCAAAATTTGCTGTCGGCGCGTATACATCAGGCATTCTGGTGCATACTTTGGGATGGAATTTCTGGCTGACTTTGCCGGTAGTTGTTGTGGTTGGTATGATAGCCGCAGTTCTGATCGGCGGCCCGGCACTGCGTTTACGC
>DASRVY010000174.1:0-1004 GCA_035654855.1 Bacillota bacterium
GAAGGGGAACCGTCAGGGCATATTTGGGTTGACGGTGACTGTCAGACTCCGGGTCATTGCATTATTTGCAATAAGCAAAATCAGGAATACGGAGATCACGACTGGTTAGAAGCTAATTATCAGTCAGCTAAAACTTGCGCATTATGCGGCGCTGTTGAAGGTGAACCGCTTATGCCGGGCTTCGTGTTCTATAATCTTTATGATACACAGATTTATGTAGGCAATTCTGCTTTTATCTCTACGGTTTGTAATGACAATAATGATTATCAAACGATGGGGATGGTCTATGTAGCGGATAACTATACTGCAGATAAGGTAGAAGGCTATGAGGCGCTTGAAGGATATGAGTGGCTTATAACTGAATTTGTCTTCGAGTTCTCTGATGAAAATGCTTACGATTATGGTGTTGAAATGACCTGGGATTATTATGATTACTATGACCAGGATCTATTTAATGATACAAGAAGCATCATAAACAATGTCGATTCTTCTCATTCTGTTAATTATCAAGGTGAGCTCTGGCATGACTGTATCATAAAGCAAACCGAAATCAGCGACGAATGGATTGACAATAGTTACATTTTAAAATTGGTTATTGCAATGCGTGTGCCTGTGGGATATGACGGAGCAATGGTAGGTTTTATCAATACGGGAATGCCCGTTGAGGATGAAGTCTTAAATGAAATAATCGCATTTGATACTGTGTTCTTCAGACATGGCGGAGATATACCTCGCGAGGAACTGCCGTCACAATAGATAATGCAAAACGAAATAGAAGCTTAAAAGAAAGGCTCTTAGAACAGTATCGGCAAGAGACGCATAACATCAAAAGGATTTAAGCTCTAGCTTTTTATTAACAAATTCCGGCACTCTGTTAATATAATCAAGCAAATCCTTGCTGTTATGCTGCCTCACCAGCCCTGACGCAGTGAGGAACTTGGAAGTTGCCCCGCTGCCAAGTCCTATCACAGTAAAGCGATCGCTCATCATCAGCACGTTATATG
>DASRVY010000175.1:0-26308 GCA_035654855.1 Bacillota bacterium
GTGTAAGCATGGCAACATGTGCAGCGGACCGGTACTAATAGACCGAAGACTTGACCACACAAGTTTTAGGAGCTCTTCGTTGTTAGTTTCATCTTGATACTTCTATCTACTCTTACCTTATGCAGTTTTGAAGGTGCATTAACCTTCTTTCATTCCGGCGTCGATTACGGAGAGGCCATACCTGTTCCCTTCCCGAACACAGAAGTCAAGCTCTCTTGTGCCGACAATACTTGGTGGGTGACTGCCCGGGAATATAGGTGATGCCGGATATTATGGAAGCCGCAGGAGAAATCCAGCGGCTTTCTTATTTTCTATTTTGATTAATAACCCATGCTTATGAATGATGATTTTTACAGGTAAAAAATTGAGGTAACTCGAGTTACAAGGACCTCAAATTATTTATCAAGCACTATTTACAACCATAGGTGCTATCTGTAGTATTGTAGCTGAAATATCAGTGTTACCGGTATTTTAATTGGTCCATACCGGCGACATTAATAATTACAAGTAGTGTGACAAATTTGGGTACAATATATGCAAAAGTTACTATGCGTTCAATTATTGAGAATGCTGCCAAATGTTTGCCAAAAAATCGGAGGGCTATTTTTGACAGTGCTTTGCTTCAGGCGTTTAATATATCTCCAAAATCTTTAATTGATTAAACAAATTATCTAAGAAAGGCAATAGTATGAAGAAGATTTTAATCTCAATCTCACTTATCATGGCGCTTGCACTTCTCTTGGCTGCATGCGCGACCGGCCGGAATTTGGCTGTAGATGATGATGTGACAATACGGCTGAGAGGTTTGCAAGGACCTACAAGTATGGGTCTTGCGCCTCTCGTTACTGATGCGCAGGCAGGCGAGGAGTCCTTCGAGGTGGACTTTGAGGTGACAGCGTCACCTGAAGAAATTGTTCCTTTGATAATCAAAGGCGAATGTGATTTTGCCGCAGTTCCGGCTAATCTCGCTTCCACAATTTATAACAAAACAGAAGGTGGAATCGTTGTTCTGGCTATCAACACTCTCGGTGTTCTTGATATTGTTGAACGAGGAAATACAGTTGGATCGCTCAGCGATCTCAAAGGTAAAAAACTGTATGCCTCAGGCGAAGGGGCAGTACCTGAATATGTCATCAGGCTGCTGCTGGAAAAGAATGGACTGGACCCCGACAGCGATGTTGAAATCGAGTGGCTGAGTGAACATAGTGCCATTGTTGCAAAGCTGGAAGTGGAAGAAGAATCGACAGCACTGCTGCCGCAGCCTTTTGTTACCATTGCACAAAAGCAGCTGACGGATTTGCGCCTTGCCTTAGATCTAAATGATGACTGGACTGAGTTGATCCCGGAAGCCGGTTTAGTCATGGGAGTTCTGATCGCGCAAAAGTCTTTCGTTGAAGAAAATGAGAAGGCAGTTGCTGCTTTTTTGGCCAGCTATAAGGAGTCGATTGACTATACAAATAACAACCCTAAAGAAGCTTCCTTGATGATTGAGGCGCTGGATGTCTTCAATGCTGCAATCGCTGAAGAGGCCATCCCACATTGTAATATCCATTACGAAGATGGCGATTCAATGAGGGATTCTCTTTCCGGCTTTTTAACGCTGCTTCATGGCATGAATCCTCAGTCAGTCGGCGGCGAGCTGCCGCCCGCGGATTTCTATTACGGTGCGAAATAGAAGGGTAGATACATTATTGCTTGCGGCGGGAGCATTTTTGCTCCTGCTGCTGTGGCAGCTGATCTCGTCTTTTGGAGAAACAAGTTTTTTGTTCCCGCCTCCAAGTCAAGTTATCACTGTTTTCTTCGCTATGCTGTTATCAGGGAATAGTTGGCTGGCTATCTTGACCTCAACCCAAAGAATTGTGCTCAGTGTGGTGCTGGCTATCTTTCTCGCGGTTATTGTTTCATGGCTTGCCGCCAAACACCGGTCTTTGCGCCTGTTGCTGGCGCCATTGGTTCTTGTGCTGAAAGCAGTTCCTGTAGTCTCTTTTATTCTTATAGCGCTCTTTTTTATGAAAGATGCGTTGTTAACCTCGTTTATCTGCGGGACGATTGTTTTTCCTCTAGTCTATACCCAGCTGCTTTCTGCTTACCTCGGAGTTGATAAAGATTTGCTTGAGATGGGGCGTGTTTTTTCTTTAAGTAAAAGTGAAATTATTCGCTATATTGTAGTCCCGAGCTGCCGTGAGACTTTTTTAGCTTCTGTCTCTGTAGCTGTAGGCATGGCGTGGAAGGCAGGTGTCGCTGCAGAAGTGATTGCCTACGCCAATGGCACTATTGGACGTCAAATGCATCAAGCAAAACTATATCTTGACATGGAGGGTTTGTTGGCATGGACGCTTGTGCTCGTGCTCGCCGCCTTCATATCTGAACATATCCTTTTGCTGGTATTTCGTATAGTTCTGACAAATATCGCGGAGAGACTGCCGGCTGACGGCAAGCCGACGAAGGCTTTTGCAAAAACAATCAGCAGGGAAGTGAAAACACGTTCAGAGCTGCTAAAGGGAACAAAGATAACTAATGCGGCAAGTTCTGCGGAGGATCAAGCAATATGTCCTTTTGCAGAACAGGCTGTCATAATCCTAGGTGAGCTGCTTGCCAAAGAGGATAATAATGGCAAGGTCGTGCCGACGATTGAGATAAAGAATTTGTGCAAGTGTTTTGAAGATTCTCATGTTTTCAACGATCTTAACATCTCCATCCCTCTTAACCATCCGCTAGTTTTGATTGGGTCATCAGGAGCAGGCAAAACAACCTTGATGAGGCTGATTGCAGGATTGACCGAGCCGGACAGCGGCACGATAGAGGGAGTTCCGGAGAGAGGGGTTTTCGTTTTTCAGGATAATCGTCTGCTGCCGCAGCTTTCAGTCCGCGACAATATCCGTCTGGTGCTGCCCTGTTATGATGGAGATAGAGCTGACCATTTATTGGACAAGCTGGGGCTGTCTTCAGTTAGAAACCAGAAGGCTGCAACACTTTCCGGAGGTGAAAAGCGCAGGCTGGCTCTTGCCAGAGCTCTTGCTCCGGAGTCCGAGATCTTGTATCTGGATGAGGCGTTTCGTGAACTGGATGAAAAGCATGAAAGCAAAGCATTGCAGCTGATGACTGAATTATCAAAGGATAAGATTGTAATTCTTGCGACGCATGATCTTACCTATATTGATCGTTTGCAGGCGAATGTTATCGAGTTGAAGAAGCATTAACGAAAGATTGACTATAGTTTGCCGAGATAATAATCCCGGAAAGAGATGAGCACAGCAGTTGATCTCGAAGAAAAATAAAAAGAGCTGTCATTCAAAAGAAGGGCAGCTCCAAAAATAAATTTTTGAGTAATTATTCAACTAGGTGAATAGATTCTGTCGGACATACTTCTACACAATTCTCGCAGTCGGTGCACAAGCTTGCATCGATTTCATAGAATTCATCTCCAGCGGAAATAGCGCCTTCCGGACACTCTCCCTCACAAATACCACAAGAAATGCAAGTGTCGTCGATATGATGAGCCATTAACAAACCCTCCTTAAGGTCTTATACTTCAAAAGCATTTTATACCAGCTAGTATGAACTGTAAAGTGCGATCAATTTAAGGGGCACAGAATTTGCTTGCTACCGGAACAATAAAATAGCTCATTTTAGACCCGTTTATTCCAATCTATCTGCAGGCTGTCATCTATGGCAAAAGATTCTCGGATCGGCTTTCTTTTCTCAAACCAAACGTGATCAGTGATGCCTTGTTTTTGCAGCCAGGCACAGGTTTCAGGGACCAAACGCGCAATCTGATTTGTATGATGAGCATCTGAGGAAATACTTATTAGGGAGCCTCCCAGTTCCTGATAGCGAGCTAAAATCTCTTCATCGGGCATTGCTTCCTCCAATGCATAACCGCGGTTAAAATACAATTTTGCGATGGTTCCCGTATTGATTTCTAAAGCTTGACCATTCTCAATCATGACACGAAATAAATTGTCAAATTCGTGCGGAGCGTGTCGGTAAAGCATTTTCGGTTCCTCTTGTGGAACATAGCGGGAAAAATAATCATAATGACCAATGATATTCGCGTCAGGCATCATTTCGGCTGATTCGGCAATAACCAGTAGTATGTCTCGATAAGTGTCTTTGAGAGAAGGTTTATATATTTTCTCCGGCTCGTGGAAGGGATCGATGCCACGGATCAGATGCAGAGACATTATGACTATATCCCAAGGATAATCTGACATTAATCCGGTTAATCGATCGATATATTCGGGGATGTATCCTATCTCAATGCCGCAGAGGAATCCTGGCGGATCACCCTTCCGGCGCCGTGAAGGAAGACGGCGGTGTGGATAAATTTGAGCGCAATACTCTGCCGGATCAAACACCCATTCTTCACCATAGGGGGTCATGCTGCCAATATCATAATGATCAGTAGCAGCGATGCCGTGCAGTCCGACTTCTGTCGCCGCCTGTATCATTTCTTCTCTGGTCTGAGTCGCATCCGGAGAGTATTTTGTTGTGTGATTATGTGAATCTACTATCATATTCTTGGCGCAGTAAGCTTATGACTACTGCATATCCTTTCCAAAAGTCAGTATAGGACAAAGAGTAATTCGCTTCAATCATACAATCGGACTATATGCTCCGCTGCAAGCTCCGTCACGAGAAGAAGGTCTGATCCGGATTGCCGGCATTGCTGCATTTATGTGTCGGCTCTCTATAAAATGTGTTAACTTTAGATTAAAAGACGAGAAAGAAGTATAAAATGCGGCGAGGAATACTGTATTTGGTGGCTACACCCATTGGAAATCCAAAGGATATTACTATTCGTGCTTGTGAGATACTTGCCACGGCAGATCTGGTTCTTTGCGAAGATACAAGAATTACCGGACAACTTTTGTCTTATCATGGCATAAAGGGAAATTTGCAGAGTTATCATGAGCACAATATGGAGTCGCGGCATCCTCAAATTTTGGAGAGGCTGACAAGCGGAGAATCGATTGCACTGGTTTCAGACGCCGGCACTCCTTTAATATCTGATCCTGGCTGCCGCCTGGTTAAGCTGACTCTTGAATCGGGGGCAAAAATCAGTGTGATACCGGGGGCCAGCGCGGCCTTGGCGGGACTATCCGCTTCCGGACTTGATACGACGCGCTTTGCTTTTGAGGGCTTTCTTCCTGCTAAGGGTAAAGAGCGCCGCGAGAGAATAGCTGAGCTTGTCAGTGAAAAGCGCACGATAATTTTGTACGAAGCCCCCCATCGCCTCAAGCGCACCTTAGCTGATTTAAACGACGAAAAGTGTCTTCAAAAAAGACGATTAAGTATCGGCAGAGAGCTGACAAAGGAATATGAAGAATATCTGTATCTCACACTGCAAGAAGCTCTTGATTATTACGAAGAGACGACGCCTCGAGGCGAGTTTGTCCTTATACTGGAAGGCAAGTCTGAGTTTGATATTCGCAGCCCGCAAGATGTGTTCACCAAATCAGAGCAGGCGTCTTTGGATGAGTTGATTACAGGGCGCCTTGCACAGGGTAAGCGCCTTCGCCAAATTGCTAAGGAAATAGCTGAACTTACCGGATTGCCGGCCAATGATATCTATGAGCGGACTTTGCAGCTGAAAGGAATCAAGACAGGACCGCCGCAACTGGACGGAGACGATAAGACCAATTAGTGATAATATTGAAATGTTCGACTAATTTAGATATTGAACAAACGAAATTATCTGCATTAATTAATATATTCGAGACTAGATCAGAGGAGTGCAATATGCCGAAACCAAAGTTTTATCTGACAACACCAATTTACTATCCCAGCGGTAAGCTTCATATCGGTCACTCTTACACTACAGTCGCAGCCGACGCGCTGGCGCGGTATAAGAGGATGAAGGGTTACGATGTCATGTTCCTGACCGGCACTGACGAGCACGGACAAAAAATTCAGCGCCGGGCTGATGAGGCAGGTGTAAGCCCGCAGGAATTTGTTGACGAGATTGTCGGAACCGTCAAAGAGCTGTGGGAGCTTATGGACATCAGCTACGACCGCTTTATTCGTACAACTGATGAAAGACACGTAAAATCAGTCCAAGAAATATTTACGAAGCTTTACAAGAGCGGAGATGTTTATAAATCTGAATATTCAGGATTGTATTGCACACCTTGTGAAGCCTTTTGGCTGGAAGGTCAGCTCAAGGACGGAAGATGCCCTGACTGCGGCGGAGAGGTTGAGTTGACTCAGGAGGAATGTTATTTCTTCCGTCTGTCCAAATACAATGACCGTCTGATAGAGCTGCTTGAGACCCCCGGCTTCCTCGAGCCCAAGAGCAGAGCACATGAGATGATCAATAACTTCCTCAAGCCCGGACTGGAAGATATGGCCTTCTCACGCACCAGCTTTGACTGGGGTGTGCATGTTCCCTTCGATGAAAAACATGTTGTTTATGTTTGGGTTGACGCCCTGTTTAACTACATCACAGCGCTGGGTTATCCGGACGAGACTGAAGATATGGAGCGTTATTGGCCGGCAGATATCCACCTGATGGCTAAAGAGATTGTCCGCTTTCATTCTTTGATCTGGCCTGCCTTGTTGATGGCGCTCGACCTGCCTCTGCCTAAGAAGGTATTTGGCCACGGCTGGCTCTTGTTGGGAGACGACAAGATGTCTAAATCTAAGGGCAATGTGGTAGATCCCGTGCTTCTTTGCGATCGCTACGGAGTCGATGCGATCCGTTATTTCCTCCTGCGCGAAGTTCCCTTCGGAACTGACTGCAACTTCAGCACCCAAGCCCTGATTATGCGAATTAACAGCGATTTGGCCAATGATCTTGGCAATCTTGTCTCCCGTACAGCAGCCATGATCCGCAAATATTTCCCAGAAGGTTTGATTAATGAAGGTGTCACGGGCAGTCCGGATGACGAACTCCGGGAAATGGCTCTGGGGCTGCGGGCGAAAGTTGAAGCTGAGATGGAAGAGCTGCAATTTAGCAAGGCTCTTACCGAAATCTGGACTTTGGTCTCCCGCACTAATAAATATATAGATGAAACAATGCCCTGGGTGCTGGCTAAAGATCCTGAGTCCAAGGGGAGACTGTCTACTGTTTTGTATAATTTAGCTGATACTTTGAGGATTATCGCTGTCCTGATCGGACCGTTTATGCCGAGTACTCCTGCCAAGATCAGAGCTACTTTGGGTATGCCGGAGAGAGATGTCACAGGGCGCTCTTTGACCGGCTGGGAATCAGCAGGAGAACCGGATTTATACTGTGCTCCGGAGGGTGTGTCTGCTTCTGACCCGCTCTTCCCCAGAATAGATATGGGAAAAGAGCTGGAAGCTCTGGATAAACTTAAGAGCTGATTATGAAGTGGTTTGACACTCATGCGCATCTTCAGGACGAACCCTTTGATCAGGACCGGCAGGAGGTAATGACTAGGGCTAAAAAAGCAGGTGTAGGTCTTGTTTTGCTCCCGGGATCGACTCTGGAGGATTCTAGCAAGGCATGCCGGCTGGCTTTGGGAGAGCCTCGCTTTATTGTTGCGGTTGGTGTCCATCCACACGAAGCTAAAGATTATACCGATGAGACTCATAGTCAACTGCGGAATCTGGTGTTAGAGACTAATGCTCATGCCGCCGCCCTCGGCCGCCCTCCAATAGTTGTGGCGATAGGAGAAATCGGGCTGGATTATCATTACGATCATTCACCTCGAGATGTACAGCGGGAAGTCTATTACCGCCAGCTGCAGCTGGCTCACGAGTTAGCCCTTCCTGTAGTGATTCATGAGCGTGAATCCGCTCAAGATAATTATGAGATGCTGAGCCGGGCAACTGAGGAAGGGCTTTTGTCTTCTGATCCCCCCGGCGTTATTCATTGTTATTCCGGCAGTCCGGAAAGCGCGAAACTGTTGCTGAAACTGGGATTTTATCTGGGTTTTGACGGGCCAATCACTTATAAAAACGCCAGAAAACCACTGGAAGTTATTAGAGAGTGTCCGCAGGATCGTCTAGTCATTGAGACTGATTCTCCTTATCTGACTCCGGTGCCTTTAAGAGGTAAGCGCAACGAACCGACAAATCTGCCCCTGATTGGCGCCAAAGTTGCCGAGCTGTGGGAGATGTCTTTGGAGGATACGAGCCGTGTTCTGCTGGATAATAGCCTGCGCCTTTTCGGTATCAGTGAAGATCGACACTGAATTATTGCGAGGTTCTGCCGCTGATGCGGGTTAATTCGCTCATCTTTTTCGCCAGCTCTGAGGTGAACTGCCCCGGTTTCATGCGCCACTGCCAGTTTCCCGAGAGGGTTGCCGGCACATTCATGCGTGCCTCATTGCCAAGGCCGAGCAAATCCTGCATCTGGTAAATGACAGTCCGGCAGACGGTAGTTGCAGCGCCCCGCATCAGACCCCAGGCTTTGCCCTCTTCATCGCTCAGTCCAAGATAACGGACAGCGAACTCAATTTCTTCCGGGTCGGCGGTCTTCAGCCAGCCCAGTATGGTGTCGTTATCATGAGTACCGGTATAAAGAATTGCATTCTCAACCAAATTATGGGGTAGAAAGTCACTCGAGGCATCCGGGTTAAAGGCAGATTGAAGAATTTTCATACTGGGGAAGCCTGTCCGTTCACGGAACTCGCTGACTTCTCGAGTAATATAGCCCAGATCTTCGGCAAAAAGGGGTAAATCTCCCAGCTCTTTTTTAATAGCGTCGAAAAGCTTATCCGCCGGGCCCTTTACCCATTGGCCGCGGCGCGCGGTTTCATCTCCGTATGGTATCGCCCAGAAAGATTCGAATCCGCGGAAGTGATCCAGGCGCATCAGATCAAAAAACCGCATTTGAAAGCGAACGCGCTCTATCCACCAGTCAAAGCCTCTTTCCTCATGTAACTCCCATTTGAATAAAGGACTGCCCCAAAGCTGACCGCCCTCTGCATAATCATCAGGGGGCGTACCGGACACGAAGGTAGGGATAAGATTTTCATCAAGTTGGAAAAGCTCAGGTTCAGACCAGACTTCGACTGAGTCAGCGGCTACATAGATAGGCAAGTCTCCCATAATATCTATACCGGCTTTGCGGGCATAAGAATGCAGATGCTGCCACTGGCGGAAGAAGAGAAATTGTACAAATTTCTGAAAATCTATATCGTCACGATGGAATTTGGAAAATTCCGCCAGCTTGACCGGATCTCTCAATCTCAACGGATCGAGCCAGTCACTCCAAGACGCGCCCTTATACTCGCCCTTTATGCTCATAAAAAGCGCATACTCATTCAGCCAATCATCGCCTTCTGCCTGTCTGAAGCTCTCAAATTCTTTGTTTAAAGCCGGAAGATGACCTGCATGAAATCTTTGCCAGCCTTTCCGCAGAAGAAGCAGCCGATTGCGCCACATCAAATTAAAGTCGACCTTCTCCGGGTTGGAGCCAAAATCAAATAGTTTAAGCTCATCCTCCAGGATAACTCCTTCTTGCATAAGTTGATCAAGGTCGATTAGATAGGGATTGCCGGCCCTGGTTGAGAAGGTCTGGTAGGGAGAGTCACCGTAACCTGTCGGTCCCAAAGGCAATATTTGCCAATAAGACTGATTCGCCTGCACGAGGAAGTCTATAAACTCCCGAGCCTTTGCACCCATTGTGCCTATGCCATAAGGCGAGGGAAGGCTGGAAATATGCAGTAGAACTCCGCTTTTTCTGTCTGCGCGTATTTCTTTATAGTCGTAATGTGGATCATCTGAAATTTGTAAAGACATATGTTTTCCTCAATGTGCCGGCTGTTTCCGGAGTTCTTGTTTGTACTATAATCATTATATGACGGAACTGAGATATATACTAAATGTATACTGTTTAAATCCAATTAAAACATAATCCCATTCAACTGTGCCCGCAGGAGGGGCCGGAATATGCGCAAAACGAAAATAATCTGTACTATCGGACCCGCGTCCTCTGACCGGGAAACTCTTAAACAATTAGCCCTGGCAGGTATGGACGTGGCCAGGTTAAATTGCTCTCATGGTACGCAGGAAGAACATGCGGAAGTAATACGTAATCTTAAGGAGGTTCGCAAAGAGACGGGTATCCCGTTGGCGATTCTCCTGGACCTGAAAGGACCGGAAATTCGTACTGGCACCTTCGAGAAGAAGATCTCTCTTCATGCCGACGATGATTTTGCAATTTACTCTGAAGAAATTGTCGGAGATGAGAGCAAAATGAGTGTCAGTTATAAGGATTTTTATCAGGCTGTCAGACCGGAGTTGACAATCTTGATTGACGATGGCTTAGTTGAGCTCAAAGTTGTGGAAGTTAAAGATAAGATTGTTCATACCAAAGTCGTTGTCGGCGGTGAGATTTCAAACTATAAAGGTGTCAATCTGCCCAATACGCCTACACTCTTGCCTGCCCTTGATGAGAAAGATATTAGTGATCTGCACTTCGCTTCCCGGGAGGAAGTTGATTTTGTGGCGGTTTCTTTTGCCCGCAGCGCTGAAGATATTCTCGAGACAAGAAGAGTTCTTGATGAGACGGGAGGGCAAGCTATTAATATCATCGCGAAAATTGAAAATCAACAAGGCATAGATAATGTTGATGAGATTATTAATGTGTCAGATGGTCTGATGGTGGCAAGAGGCGATCTGGGGGTGGAGATACCCCCGGAGCAAGTGCCAATGGTCCAAAAGCAGCTGATTCGTCAGTGCTATCTGAGCGGCAAGCCCTCAATCACAGCAACACAGATGTTGGACTCCATGATAGAAAACACCAGACCAACGCGTGCGGAAGTGTCAGATGTCGCCAATGCCATAGTTGACGGTACAAGTTGTCTCATGCTTTCCGGAGAGACTGCAATTGGCGCTTACCCTCTTAGGGCAGTTGAGCAAATGGCACGTATTGCTTTGAGTGTAGAAGGCGAAATTGACTATTGGACTGACTTTGAGAATGAACCGCGCTATTCTTGTCTTGATGTCCCCGATGCTCTCAGTCATGCCGCCGCCACTACTGCTAAAGATCTTAAGGCAAGCGCGATTGTAGTCATGACTTTCAGCGGTTTGACAGCCAGACTGATTTCTCGCTTCCGTCCTTCCTGTCCCATTCTTGCGATGACGGTGAGTGAAGTCTCCCAGCATCAGCTGAACATGTCTTGGGGGGTGAAGCCATATCTGGTATCTGTGGCATCTTCAACTGATGCGGTATTCCGTCAGGCAGTAGAAGTTGCCAAAAGTTTTGCCGGTATTGATTGCGGCGATTCCATCGTCCTCGCCGGCGGTTCAACCAGTGGACAAAGCGGTACCACCAATACAATCAGAGTGGAATTTATGGCTTAGAGATTTTGCAGAGTTAAAATTAGCTGTTTAGTTTTTAAGGCAGCTGTTTTTCTTGCTTTGCGCCTTCACCATATTCTGTTTGTATGTACTCGTCGATAGTATTTGCCACGTGCTTGGCAATGCGCACAGCTTCGACAACGGTCTTTGCGCCTGTAACAACATCGCCGGAGGCAAAAACGCCTTTCCTGCTGGTGCGTCCGGATTCATCAGTCTTTACTAAACCGAATTCATCTACGTCTATGCCTTTGGAAGAACTTACTATTACCGCTCGGGGTCCTTGGCTTATTGCAATAATGACAGAATCGGCTTTAAAGAGCTCTTCTGTTCCGTGAATGGGCTGAGCTATTTCATTGCCGCTCTCATCGACAGTGACTTCAGTTTCTGCCAGCATGACTCCATTGTCCACAAATTCTGTCGCTGTTTTGTAGAATTCAAAGTGGGCGCCGTCAATCTTTGCGTACTCCACTTCATGCTGCCGGGCAGTTATGGTGGACTCGCCCCTGTTACACAGGATATAGACTTCCTCGGCATCATGCCTGAATACGGTCCTGGCCACATCCATGGCAACATTGCCGGCGCCGATAATAGCCACTCTTTTGCCAAGATTATAGACGGAAGGATTTCTTAAATATTCTATGGCGTAGTGAACATGACCTAGACTCTCACCCTTGACATCAATCTTTGATGGCCGCCAGACGCCTGTTCCGATGAACACTGCTTTAAAGTCATCTCTAAAGAGATCGTCGACAGTCAAGTTAGCTCCAATAGTGGCATTAGGCTTTATCTTAACGCCCATCTCGAATAGCTTCTGCGTAAATCTGTCAATAATTGATTTTGGCAGTCGGAATTCAGGTATGCCATATCTCAGAATTCCTCCGACTTGATCGTTTTGCTCAAAAATTGTTACATCATAATCACGTTGGGCTAAATAAAAAGCGATGGTTAAACCTGCAGGACCGGAGCCTATAATAGCGACCCTGCCCATACTGTTATTAGATTTCGTGGGCTTGTAGATGTTCAGATAGTAATCGGAAATATATTGTTCGATTGCGCTTATGTGTACCGGCGAACCCTTTATACCCAGCACACAATGCCCTTCGCATTGATTTTCCTGAGGACAGACGTGACTGCATACTAAGGATAAGGGATTATTATCCAATAGCATTTTGCCTGCTTCAGGAATTTTGCTGTCTAGCAGTAAACTGATGGATTCTTTAATAGGTGTAGCCACCGGACAACCCGTGGTGCACAGGGGGTTTTTGCACTGCAGACAACGTTTGGCGTCATCAATTACGTGTTTGCTCATAACAGTCCCTCCAAATTCAACAATTCAGCATTGAATCGATATTATATTATGTATTGCAAGATATTGCCAAAGAGTTTGCTGTGAAAATTTCCGGGATAATTGGGCAAAAAATGTTACAAGAAAAACCAAGAAAAAATATTTGTTTGTTTCAGAAGGAGGCACTCATATAATAATAGGACAAGTGGGTTTAATGCTGGTGAAATCAGATTTTACTTGTCGGGGGACTTAATGACAAAGTTTAGGATAAAGATATCCGCAATCCTTTTAATTACAGTTCTATTGGCAGCAATTACTGCCTGTGGCAGCGTGAGGCCGGATACGGATGAACTGAACTTTGACGCTCTCATCTTGTCCTCAGGAACGTCGTTGCTGATGGACGCGAAGGGTAATGAGTACTTGGAGCAGATCGATTTGATTTCTGTTTGGCTGCCGGAAGGTGAAGAGTATCCGCCTGTCGGTTCACTGGTAGGCTACACGATCGAAGGGGAAATTATGGAGTCATATCCACCTCAGGTTTGGGCGGTCTCGCTTGAGATAATTGAGGAGGAGAGCGAACCCACTATAATCTCTTTGGATCTAGCAGAAAAAATAAAAGAGCATCAACCGCAGGATACAGTGCTTTTGGATGTGCGCACGTCTGAAGAATTTACTGACGGACATGTGGCAGGCGCTGTCAGCTTACCTCTGGCTGAGCTGGAAGCAAATATTCCTGCTTATTATGACATTAATGCCACCTTGATTGTTTACTGCCGCGGCACCTGCAGTTCAGCACATGCGGCGAAGGTGCTGAATGAGGCGGGTTTCAAGCTGGTTTTTGATGCCGGTGGGATCGAGTCCTATTCCGGCGAGATCGTTACTGACTAACTTATTCCTAAGCGTCTTCATATAAGCATTGTTTTAGAACAGATTGTGTTTAAAAAGGTCGAGCTGCTTTTAAGCATTGCGCTAAAATTTCCTTTTCCGGGGCGGTATGTTTTCCTATAGATTTCTAGTTTTTAGTTGTTTCCTCTTACGCTGATTATTAATATGTTTTGTAGATAGGTGCGAAGTTTTCGGTTTTTTTGCACCTTAATAATTGAAGGTGTTTTGATCTGTCGATGGAAAGGAACTCTTCCAAATTTGCAAATCGGCAGAAAAGAGCTGGTTTATGTTGCGTTGAGAGAGAAATCAGCCGGAAATGCCGCTTTGTGTTTGTATGGGGAGATTTAATGTGAGCAGTGAGTGCTTCAAGGACTGAGGAGGAAAAATAAAATGAAAAAACTAATTTGGCCGGGCGTACTCTGCCTCTGTCTAGTGATTTTGTTTATACCGACGATAGTGCGGGCAGAGGAAGGATATGACTATCTCGATGAAAAAGGCGCGACGCGAAACACAGGAGAGACTGTGGTCACCGAGGTCAGCGCTGCCGATCCGCTTGCTGTATTGACGGATGGCTGGTACATAGTGCAAGGGAAGTTCAGTATCGATGAAAGCATTGAGGTCTACGGCGATGTCCATCTGATTTTGGGCGATAACTCTTCTCTTCGGGTAAATGGCGCTGCGGGGAATCCGGGTATTGATGTCAGTTCGGGAAACAGTCTGACTGTTTATGCTCAGCCTGTAGTTAACAAGACCGGTTCTCTTACAGCAAACGGCGGAGACGGGGGAGCCGGAATTGGGGGAAATCCTGTCACCGGCACTATAACCATTAACGGCGGCAGCATTACTGCTAATGCCGCTCCTCTTTGTGCCGGCATAGGCGGCGGCAATGAAGGTGCCGGCGGAATTATTACTATCAATGGCGGTGTTGTACAAGCCACTGCTGTACTTCAAGCTGCCGGCATTGGTGGCGGCAACTACGGCAATGCAGGCATTATCACCATAAATGGCGGCACCGTCGCTGCCACCGGAGGTTTTTCAGGGGCCGGTATTGGCAGCGGATTTAACGCCTGGGGCGAGGGTAGCGTGAATATCACAGGCGGCAATGTAACAGCCTTCAGTGGTGCCCAAGGGGCGGGTATTGGCAGTTCGTATATAGAATATTCCGGTAAAAAAAGCTGTGATATTAGCATCAGCGGCGGCGAGGTTACGGCAGCGGCTGATGTTAGTCTGAATGACGAGTATTGCGGTGGTGCCGGCATTGGCGGCGGTAAAAATGTTGCCGGCGGCAAGATAAATATCACAGGCGGCATAGTTGTTGCGGACGGAAGTCTTTTAGGTGCGGGCATAGGTGGTGGTCTATACGGCGAAGGCGGTGAAATAAGCATCAGCGGCGGAAATATATTGGCGACCGGTGGCGCTAAGGCTGCCGGTATCGGTTCCGGTTTGTGTACATGGGACCAAGATTGTGATGCCGGTAAAATAACAATCAAGGGTGGCACTGTTAAAGCGATAGGCGGCGTCTGTGGCGCAGGCATCGGCGGCGGTGAAGAGTGTGACGGCGGAAATATTACAATTCTTAAGGGCGATATAACAGCGACCGGTGGTTTCTGCGCGGCCGGTATCGGAGGCGGAGAAAATGGCGAAGGCGGCGTAATCAATATCAGCGGCGGAGCAATAACTGCTCAGAGTGGTGAAAAGGCGGCCGGTATCGGGAGTGGTTGTCGTACAAGTGATGGTGAGGAGAATGGCGGCATAATCAATATCAGCGGCGGCGATGTGTCTGCGACAAGTGATTTATCCGGTGCCGGCATCGGCGGCGGACTCTTTGCCAATGGCGGCGACATCACCATCTCAGGCGGGGTGGTTCGGGCGGAGAGTAAGTCCTTAGGTGCGGGTATCGGTTCAGGTTTTGCGCCTTCGTGGACAATGTCTAAAAAAGGTTCGATTACTATTACAGGTGGAAAAATCAACGCCATAGGCGGCGAAGAAACCTCTCCGGATGGCTGGTCCGGAGGCGCAGGTATCGGCAGCTCTTATATGAGCAACGGCTGCGATATTTTAATCACCGGCGGTATCATTAATGCTGTAGGCGGCCAGAGGGCAGCCGGTATTGGCTGCGGCGGCATTGAAGATAGTGACGGTTGTGATATTATTATCGGCGGCGGTACTATTAATGCTACAGGGAGAGACGGCGGCCCCGGTGTGGGCGCGGTTGTTGATGGTCTCCCCGGCAGCGTTACGATCGAGCCATTAGCCGGCGAGTTCATTGAAGTAGAAACCGGTCCTGACAGTTCCGGTGCTTTGGCAATAATCGGATCTCCTTTTTCTGAGAAATATTCTTTCACCGGGCTGGATGCATATTTCTATTCAGCTGTAACGGAAGCAATAGTAATGGAACCCAATCTGCCTGACACACCGGCTACAGGTGAAAACAAGAGCTACAGTCCGATGGCAGGAGCAATGCTGATATTAGCAGGTTTAGGCTGTATTACATTGGTTATAAAGAGAAAACATAAATACATCGGCTGAGAGAATCAGTCGCTTCATTGACATAAGAGCCCTCAAAGTCGGATTTCATTTCTGATCCGACTTTGGGGGTCTCTCTAATTTGTGGAGCATTCTATTTTTAAGCTAGACGTTCTTTGCCCGGGAGTTTTCCCATAGTTTATCTGCGACAGGTTCCCAACTGTTAGCGGCTGCCATAGTTTTGGCCGAGAGGTCACGGACGTTCTCCGGCGATTTCAAACCAGTGGATTTTGCAGCACTCGCTCCCACCAACTCATCAGTTTGGGAATACTCTTGTCGGGGTCTTTGTCCAGATAAAACAATGCCATCTGCGTCGCTTTGGCAGCAGCTTTTTCTTCCAATAATTTTGTAAACATAACTGCTCCTTATTTCTTTATAATGAAGTCGTCATTCTTCAGCAGAAAAATATTACACACCTTTGACATATGCCTCATCTGTATATTATGATACACATGTAGAGTATGTACAGCGACACAAGTTTAGTATGTGCGGCATAAGCCACGTACACCTAAAATCTGTAGAATTTTTTTAAATAATGGAAGGATTCATATCATGACAAGGGCCACTGACCCCAGAATAAAAAAAACGAAACGGGCTATCCATGAAGCCTTTTACAGTCTGCTGGCTGAGAAGGACCTCGATCAAATCACGATCAAGGAGATTGCTGATACTGCTGAGATAAACCGCAAGACTTTTTATAACCATTATAGCGGGATACATCAACTGGTGAACGAGATTGAGAATGAGTTGATTGGAAAATTTGAAGCAGCCTTGAACAACAGTGATCTTAGCAGTGATCTGCGAAATCCTCTTGTATTTTATGAGCAACTGGCGGATATCTTTACAAGCGATGTGAACTTACATTCTCATTTCAAGAAGTTTGGTTTTCATACTTCTATGACACAAAAGATTTTGGAGACGATAAAAACAAGTCTTATGTCCGTTTTTAGCAGGAAACTGGATCTGAAAAAGGCGACACTTAAAATCGCAATTGAGTACTGGTCTGCCGGTTTAATAGCAGTGTTTGATCTCTGGTATCAGGATGGTTCCAAGGAATCAGTGGCACAAGTCAACGAGACGGTTAGTATTATCTCCAGTGAAGGTTTCCGGGGACTGCTGGAGCGCGCTAAGTAATTTTTCGATTATCCTGAATCGTGAAGGCAAATTAAAAATGCAGCGAGCAACCGTTGTTGTTCGCTGCATTTTATGCTCGAAAACTCCACACGTGCAGAAAAGGAGTAATTAATACTAATCAGCGTCCAGCAAAACTTTTTTCTAAATCATCCGCATTGATCCCCACCATGGCTGTGCCCAGATTGCGGGAGACTTCCAGCAAAACTTGAGCGTTGTTATAATTTTCTACAGCCCGGACTATCGCCACGGCACGTTTTTCAGGATCATCTGACTTAAAAACACCCGAGCCGACAAATACGCCTTCTGCGCCCAATTGACGCATGAGCGCAGCATCTGCAGGAGTCGCCACGCCACCGGCGGAAAAGTTGAGAACAGGAAGTTTTTTATTGCTGTGAACATATTTTATAAGTTCATAATCAACCTGCAGTTCCTTGGCCTCTACATAGAGCTCATCTTCTTTCATGGCGGCTACACGTGAAATATCAGCCATGATGGTGCGCAGATGAGTAACGGCCTGGCTGATGTCGCCGGTACCCGCTTCACCCTTGGTGCGAATCATGGCAGCGCCTTCAGCGATGCGGCGCAGAGCTTCGCCTAAATTGCGGGCTCCGCAGACAAAGGGAGTTTTAAAGCTTTTCTTATCAATATGGTAGACATGATCTGCCGGCGTCAGAACTTCCGACTCATCAATAAAATCTACTCCGATGGCTTCCAAAATCTGTGCCTCAACAAAGTGCCCGATACGTACCTTAGCCATAACAGGTATTCTGACTGCTTTGAGGATTGCCTCGATCATGCCCGGATCTGATGTGCGGGCGACACCGCCGTCTTTACGAATGTCAGCCGGCACGCGCTCCAAAGCCATAACGGCGACAGCACCTGCCGCTTCAGCTATTTTTGCTTCTTCAACATTAGTGACATCCATGATCACTCCGCCATTTAATTGTTCAAAAACATCCATTTATTTTTCCTCCTAAGATATTTTTTATTTTTATGATAGAATAAATCTGTTGCCATTCAAAGAGGCAGAATATAGATATATAATGGGTACAGATTTGTTAAGATACTACACTTTCCAAATAAAATTCAATCGAGGAGTGATGTTTTTCGCATGCTGTATATTGAATTAGATCAGGATAAAATCCTCTATAAACAGATTTATGAACAATTAGCAGAGCATATCCGCCGGCAGCATCTGGCTGAAGACAGCAGACTGCCAGGAATACGTTCGCTGGCGGACGAGCTCGGAGTCAGTGTGAATACTGTCAATCAGGCCTATCAGCAGTTGTTAGTTGAAGGCTATATCTATGCCAGGGAGCGATCAGGTTATTATGTGAAGTCGATTGACAATCTGCTGACTCTTCCGCAGGTTGATGATACTGTTCTGAAAGAAGAAGAAACGAATTTTTCATATAATTTTTCCATATCCGGTGTTGACAAAGCCCATTTCCCTTATGAAGACTGGCGACGGGTTTTTCGCAAAACGATTAAGAGAGACCCGGAGATTTTGGTTTATACCCCTCCCAAAGGGTTCTATGAACTGCGGGAAGAAATTGCCCGCTATCTGGAATCCGCACGCGGGATTAAGGTGGATCCACAGCGCATCATTGTATCAACAGGGATAAGTCAGCTGATCGCACTGCTGGAAAATATTCTGCCCGACAAGGCTGTATTCGCTTTAGAGAATCCCGGTTATATGGTCGGGAAAACATCCTATCTGCACGCCTCCAGTAAATATATAACCATAAATCATCTGCATTTCGACAGCAAAGGCCACAGTGTGACCTATTTTGTCGATGTGGACTCTTTGCCGCAGGAAGTGTCAGTTGTTCTCCTGACGCCATCGCATCAATTTCCTTTTGGCGCGGTGATGCCGGTTGATGCGCGCATCGAAATTTTGAATTGGGCTGCAAAAGCTAAAGATCGCTATATCGTCGAGGACGACTACGATTTTGAGTTTCAGTACCGAAGCAGCAAGATTCCTTCTTTAAAAACTCTCGATTCGAGTGACCGAGTTATTTATATAAGCGGCTTCTCTAAATCGGTGGCAGCAGCCTTGCGAATCAGCTTTATGATCTTGCCCAAGGAACTGATGGAAAAATATGAAGCTCATTACAGCAGCGAATGCCCGGTGTCGGGTTTTGTCCAGCGGGCGTTGTGTGAGTTTATTAAGGAAGGAACTTTTGAGCGGCATGTGAATCGCATGCGAACCCTGTATTCAAAAAAACGCGAGCTTCTGCTGCAGCTGCTGACAGAAAAAGGCGTTGAGTTCTTCAACTATCATTCTGGCACATCGCTTGTAATCAGAGTTGAAGCAGCTGTGACGGCTGAAAAATTGAAAGCGTTGCGCAGTGCCGGTATAAATATCAACACTGTCGCCGATTTCTGTCAGGAAGGCAGCGCAGAGGCTAATTCTATGCGCAATTACTTCATCGTCGGTTTTGCCGGCGCTGCTAAAGAAGAACTGACAGAAGGTTTATCACTTTTTCATGAAATTATTGACGCTCCTTGACAGCAATCAGAGTCAGGCAGAAAAGATCGCGAGAATGCGAGGAATTTTGATACAAAAAAGATCCGCTCCACTTGGAACGGACCCTTAGTGTTTGGTGGGAGCGACCGGGCTCGAACCGATGACCCCCTGCGTGTAAGGCAGGTGCTCTCCCAGCTGAGCTACGCTCCCATGTTTGCTTATACTAGAGAAAAAATCTCAATTTGGCAAGTACATCTTAGCAAAGAAAGCTCATAATTTCTATGACTTCTGCCACAGCTTAACTTTCTTCTGAAATTTCGCATTTTAAATGCTCGGAGCAGCTGATGATTCTCCCACTTTTTTGATAATTTTTTTCTTGCCGCAGTCTTGTTTTTTCGTGGACAATGGATGATTATCTGAAAACCTTCTTGTGTTTTAGTGCAGAATCCGCTACTATTGTTTTAGAAATCAGACTTTAATCAGTCCTGTGAGGCTGGAAGGATGATCAATCGAACAGGCTGCAGTTCAGCCAAACCTTTGAGAACCTTCTGTCATCCAGGCAGCGGGCTTTTTTTTGCCCCGGAAGGAGGACAGCATG
Source organism: Bacillota bacterium (assembly GCA_035654855.1). Lineage (GTDB taxonomy): Bacteria > Bacillota > Clostridia > Saccharofermentanales > DTU023 > UBA1046. The sequence goes on from DASRVY010000175.1 coordinate 20,173, forward strand.
TGGATTAAATCTACCCTGATGGACAAAGAAGCGATGGATCGCGCGCTCACACGCATTGCCCATGAGATACTGGAGCAACATCGCGGTACAGATAATCTTGCTCTGGTCGGCATTCAACGGCGAGGAGTACCCATGGCCAGAATCCTGGCAGATAAAATTGAGGAATTTGAAGGCACAAGACCTCTGGAAGGTGTCTTGGATATTACCTTCTACAGAGACGATCTCTCCCTTTTAACCGAGCATCCGATTGTACGCAGTACTGACCTGCCCTTTGATGTCAATGGCAAAGACGTTATTCTAGTTGACGATGTTCTCTTCACCGGCCGCACAGTCAGAGCGGCGATTGAGGCGCTTTTCGATATGGGCAGAGCCGCTTCTATCCAATTGGCAGTGATGATCGATCGCGGTCACCGGGAACTGCCGCTTAGACCTGATTATGTGGGCAAGAACGTACCAACATCCAAGAAAGAGTTCATCTCTGTCTCAACTATAGAATTTGACGGTAAAGAGGCTGTAGAGCTCGGAGAAATGGAGGACTGATATGGGCAAAATTCAACCGCTTACGGTCGAAGAGAGATTTGCGCGCCGTCCGGAGCAGGCCGCAGCCAAACAGCTCTCCTCTCATCACCTTCTTGGCATGCAGGAGCTCTCTGCCGCAGAGATTCAACTGATCATGGACACCGCCTTCATGATGAAAAACATTCTCTCTATCAGGACAAAAAAGACGGCGCATCTGCAAGGGCGCTCAGTCATTACCTTTTTTGCCGAAAACTCGACTCGCACCCGCCTTTCCTTCGACATGGCATGCAAATATCTAGGGGCAACGACCTCAAGCATAGGCGCCTCCGACTCAAGCTTGAAAAAAGGCGAAATACTCTACGATACTGCCAAGACATTGGAGATGATGTCTACTGACATCCTAGTGGTCCGCCATCCTCAGTCAGGAGCGCCTCATTATCTGGCATCGCGCATGGATGCCTCGGTGGTTAATGCAGGTGACGGCATGAACGAGCACCCGACTCAAGCTCTGCTGGATATGATGACGATGATTGAGTACAAAGGCTCGGTTGAAGGACTTAAGGTCGCTATCGCAGGTGATGCCATGCACAGCAGGGTTATGCGCTCTAATGTCTGGGCTCTTTCCAAGGCCGGTGCTGAAGTGCGTGTTGCCGCGCCGCCCACAATGACGCCTCGTCATCTGGAGCAAATGCCTTGTACAGTTTGCCATGATGTCAGGGAAGCTTGTGAAGGCGTCGATGTTATCATGGGGCTGCGTGTTCAATTGGAGCGCCAGCGCAGCGCTCTCTTTCCATCCGTCAATGAGTATGCCCGCTTCTTCGGCATTGACGCCGAATGTCTGGAGCTGGCTAAGCCGGACGCGATTATAATGCATCCCGGTCCCTGTAACCACGGTGTGGAAATGCCAACCTATGTACACGAGCATGAGCGCTCAGTCATTCATGAGCAGGTGGCCAACGGCGTAGCAGTACGAATGGCTGTCCTTTTCCTGCTCAATGCGAAGAGGAATGCGGAACGGGCAGAGTTGAAGCCGCTGGAAATTCAGCCAGACAAATAATTAGGAGCATTTATGAAAAACAGCTATCCGGTATACAAAAATATCCAGATTAAGAATATTAAAGATTGGCAAACAGGGCAGTCAGGTGAGCTTTTAATCGAAGATGGTGTCTTCGTCTCAGAGTTATCTGCCCCTGCGGAATTGGTGGTCGACGCGCAGGGACTGACTGCGCTTCCCGGTCTGATCGACGCCCATGTCCATCTGAGAGATCCCGGCTTTGAATACAGAGAGGACATAATTTCCGGCACTAAAGCTGCCGCTCATGGCGGCTTTACCGCCGTAGCTACCATGCCCAATACAAATCCGGTGGCCGATACAGTCCCTGTTATCCGCTATCAGATAGAGAAGGCAGCTGACGCAGCTTATTGCCGGGTTCTGCCGATCGGCGCTGCTACCAAAGGTCAGGCCGGCAAAGAATTGGCAGAGATAGGGCTGATGGCTGAAGCGGGAGCAGTGGCTTTTTCTGACGATGGCGTGCCGATAGCTTCCGCCGACATGATGAGAAAAGCTATGGAATACGCTGCTTTCTTTGATCGGGTGATTATCTCTCACTGTGAGGACCCGGATCTTTCTAAAGACGGCGTCTGCAACGAGGGCATCGTCTCCACGGAGATGGGACTCAAGGGCATACCTTCGATTGCAGAAGATATCATGATTGACCGCGAGACCAGAATTGCCGAATATCTCGGTTGCTTTGTCCATATCGCTCACGTCAGCACAGCTGGAGGAGTAGGGGCAGTGCGGGCAGCCAAGGAGCGCGGTGTAAAGGTCACTGCCGAGACTTGCCCTCATTACTTTACTCTGACCGAGGAGGCGGTTCGCGGTTTCAACACTTACGCCAAGGTTAACCCGCCTTTGCGCACCGAGGCGGACAGACTGGCGGTGATCGAGGGACTAAAAGACGGCACCCTTGACATCATCGTCACTGATCACGCTCCACACCATGAAGATGAGAAAAATTGCGAGTTCTCACTCGCCAATAACGGTATGATAGGTCTTGAGACCTGCTTCCCGCTTGTCTATACCAAACTCGTCTGTGGCGGACACCTCAGTTTGGCTGAAGCAGTCGAGAAGCTGACATCGAATCCGGCTAAATTATTGAAGCAGATCTCCCCGAGTCTGGAAGTCGGCAGCAGAGCGGATCTGACCTTGGTTGATTTGGATGAGGCAGTGACTTATGATGTGTGCACTTCGCTTTCCAAGGCCAAAAACACGCCTTTTGGGGGGATGGAACTCAAGGGTTTCCCGCAACTGACAATCATGGCGGGAAATATTACCTGGGACAGTGGGCGGCCGGTGACGATAATTAATAATTTGCAGATGATATGAAGGCGCTTAACACCCGGTACCGTGGCTGCTGAGTTTAGACGACAGAACTGATGCGAAAGCGCCTTCATAATATATTGACCGGATTGCTTCAGAATTGGCCGCTGCCCGGAGGCATAAATTCTGCAGACAAAATCACAGCTCAAACAAAAATATTTGCTGAACACCTGCGAATGTTTGTTAAGTGCAGCAGAGGAGATAATTGATGAATAATTTTGCTGACCGCCTGCAAAGGCGCATAGATGAACTAAAAAATCCCAGTTGTCTGGGACTGGATCCCCTGCTTTCATATCTGCCAAAATCTTGGCAGAGAGAATTTGATTTCTCTGATGATGACGATATTTATCTGGCACTGAGGCGTTATTGTTTTGATCTGCTGGATGCCACAGCTGATATAATCCCGGCAATAAAACTGCAGATGGCGTACTTCGAACAATATGGCACCGCCGGCATCAGTGCTGTTCGGGATGTAATTGCTGAAGCGAAAGCGCTGGGAATGCTGGTGATAGTGGACGGTAAACGAAACGATATTGGCAGCACTGCCTCTGCCTACAGCAATGCTTATCTGACTAAGACTTCATTTTCGGCGGACGCGCTAACCGTTAACGCTTATCTGGGCAGTGACGGTATCAGGCCTTTTCTGGAGAAATGTGATGAGAATGGCAAGGGTGTCTTTATCCTCTGCCGCACTTCCAATCCGTCTGCCGGGGAGCTGCAGGATCTTGAGCTTTCTGACGGACGCCTGGTCTATGAGGCGATGGCAGATCTTATCTCTGAGTGGGGCGAAGATCTGGCAGGAGAGGAGGGCATCAGCTCTGTTGGGGCTGTGGTGGGCGCGACCTGGCCGGAACAGGCAAAAAGCTTGAGAGAGCGCATGCCCCGATCTTTCTTTCTCATCCCGGGCTTTGGCGCTCAAGGCGGAACTGCGTCAGATGCAATCGCCGGCTTTGACAAAAACGGACGCGCCGCAATTGTCAACGCCTCCCGTTCCTTAATGCAAGCCTGGAAGAAACAGGGCATGAAGCATGACGATTTCGCTGCTGCCTGCAGACTGGAGGCCATCGCCATGCGGGACTCTCTCAGGGAGGCTTTGAGCTTATGAGTGATCTGAGACCGCAAATAGCGCACCGGGCTCGCTTAATCAGAAATGAGAGTTTGTCTGCCGGCACAAATGTATTGACTTTAGCAGCTCCACTGCTGGCGCGGACGGCGCAGCCGGGACAGTTTGTTCAGCTCAAGGCAGAAAAGTATTTTCTGCGCCGGCCGATAGGCGTGATGTCGGTTGACCGTGAACGAGGACGGGTGCAGCTTGGTATCCGGCGTGTGGGCAAGGGCAGCAATGATTTGTGCGATCTCTCTGTCGATTATTTGCTGGATGTGGTCGGTCCGCTTGGCCATGGTTTTGATCTCTCTTTTGCTGAAGGAAAGTTTTCTTCTGCAGCGGAAGAAAAGTATTCTCTCATTACGATTGGCGGCGGGACCGGTTTATTCCCCTTGATTTTTTTGCTGGAGGAAGCCAAAAAAACAAGAATGCATACAATTGCGCTGGCCGGATTTAAGAGCCCTGCTGAGGCCATCTTGCTGGAGAGAATGCAAGATACTGCTGATCAGTGTGTATTTTCTTCAGAGAGCGGCGGACTCGACTACAGCGGGCATGTCGGAGATGCTTTTGCCGCAGTTCTTAAAGGAGCTCAGATTTCTGCAGCGTCAAGCAATGCGCAAAAAAATATTCTCGTCTGCGCCTGTGGCCCAATAGCTATGCTGGAAAACATCGCTTTTCAGTGTCAAAAGCACAAAATACCCTGCCAGGTCTCTTTGGAGGCCAGGATGGCCTGCGGTCTGGGTGTATGTGTCGGCTGTTCCATCCCGGTATATAAGGCTCAAAGTGACGAGGAGGCCGGCTGCGATGATGCCGGCAGCGAGACTACCTACGATCGCTGCTGCTATGACGGCCCTGTATTCCCGGCGGAAAGGATTGTCTGGCCCTCACAGGGAGGTGTCTGGTAGACAGATTTCAAAAGAGAGCAATTAGATTTTAGGTATCGATCATCACTTATGAGCAATTGGCAGATAAATTGGCAATATGAATACTGCAAGACAGAGAGCTTGATCTTTATGAGGAGACGAAGATGAGTGATAACAGTAAATTTGAAAAGCGAGAAGAGAAAAAGGAAGTTGTGAATATGGAAGTTTCTGTCGGCAAAGTCAGACTGAAAAATCCGGTTCTGGCTGCTTCCGGAACCTTCGGCTTTGGCGAAGAACTCGCTCCCTATTATAATCTCTCTTTGTTGGGCGGTATCTGCACCAAAGGTTTAACGCTGGAGGAGCGTTGTGGCAACCCCCCTCCTCGTGTTGCGGAAACCGATTGCGGCATGCTGAATGCGGTCGGTCTGCAGAACCCGGGGGTAGGCGCCTTCGTCGAGAAAATTTTACCCCGCATGCTCACATATGACTGTGCCGTAATAGCAAATATCGCCGGAGACACCGTAGCTGATTATATGAAAATGGTGGAGATACTTAGCGGGACTGAGGTCACTGCACTGGAGCTGAATCTCTCTTGCCCGAATGTCCGCGTCGGCGGCATGTCGCTGGGCACGGATCCGGATTTGGTGCTGGAAGTTGTCGCTTCCTGCCGGCAATTGACAGATAAGCCACTGTGGGTCAAGCTCACGCCCAATGTCACTTCCATTCTCACCGTGGCTCTGGCGGCAAAGGAGGCGGGCGCTGACGCTCTGGTGCTGATCAATACATTGCTCGGTCTGGCTGTGGACCTTAAGACCGAGCGGCCTATCTTGCGCAATAATACCGGGGGGCTGTCCGGACCTGCAATTAAGCCGGTCGCACTGCGGATGGTACAGGAGGTCTATCGCGGGACAAGTCTGCCAATCATAGGGCTGGGCGGAATCGCTTCAGCGGAAGACGCTCTGGAGTTTATGCTCTGCGGAGCGTCCGCTGTCCAGGTTGGCACTGCCTCGATGATCGACCCCGGCATGATCTTTCAGCTTTCTGAGGATATGGCTGATCTGGCGCGGGAGGCGGGGCATGACAGTTTAGCGCGTTACACGGGCAAACTGCAGCCTTGGGATTAAGATTAAGCAAAGGGAGGATGACAATGAACAAAGAGCTGGCAAATTATCTGTTTGAGACGGAGGCGCTTAAGATCGCGGACCCGGAGCAGCCATTCTGGTATACCTCCGGAAAGATCGGCCCCTTCTTTATCAATACGCATTTCCT
>DASRVY010000176.1:0-9370 GCA_035654855.1 Bacillota bacterium
CCAATCTCTGACTGCCTTGCTACTTGACTGTACACCATTTGTGAGTGATTTTGCGCTGCCGGCGGCAGACAATAAAATTGTCTATTTTCTAATGGGTCATCAAGTTTCGCAAAAGTATCGACCGGGATCCCTGTATTATAAATAATTTCGCCATCGGCATTTACAAGCCATACCAAGGCGTCAGTGGAACTAGCGGTCAAACTGATATAGGACGGTATCTCAGAGCGCTCAATAGCCGTTCTGGAGGAATTCATGCCTTGTGAAACCATTGCTGAGATTTCCTCAGCGTTGCGTCTAAGATAATTTGTCTCTTGACTGCGAGTTGCCGCAATAAAGAGAGCAAAATAAACCGTTCCTAAAATAATAAATATTATTAGAATTGCCAAGGCCACACGAAAAAGTGTGCGGGCATAAATGGATTTTAGAAATGACGGACGCTTCATTGGGCTTCTTCCGGCTTAGACGTCTCAAACTTATAACCAACTCCCCATACGGTTTTTATACGCCATTCAGGATGGGGCGAAGCATCTAATTTTTCTCTTATTCGTTTGATATGCACGTCTACTGTGCGAGTTCCACCGAAGAAGTCAAATCCCCAAATATTCTCCAGCAGCTGTTCGCGTGTAAATACTCTGTCGGGATGCCCGGACAAAAAATATAGAAGCTCCAGCTCTTTTGGAGGCATTTCAATCTCTCGGGACCCGCAAGTTACCGTAAATCTGGTACGGTCCACAATTAAATTCGGCCAGTTAATGATATCAGGTTTTGGCAGGCTATTATTGCTCAGTACAGTATTATCCTGACTTGGCTGCGCTCTTCTAAGCACAGCCTTAACTCTTGCAATCAGCTCTTTTGGCTCAAAAGGTTTTTCTATATAGTCATCAGCGCCCAATTCTAAGCCCACTACCTTATCAAGAGTATCCCCTCTGGCTGTAAGGATCAGTATTGGAACATCGGATTCCTTGCGCAGAGCCCGTAAAACATCAAAGCCGCCCATTCCGGGCAGCATTAAATCTAAAACAATTACATCAATAGCAGAGGCATGGAATATATCCAGTACTTCATCTCCGTTGTAACAAATCAACACATCAAAACCATCTTTAGAAAAATAAAGACGCAAAAGTTCGCTGATATTGGGATCGTCATCAACGATCAAAACAGTTTTATTTGTCATTCTCCCCCTCGTCTCCTGAATCATCCTCCGCTTCGGACGTTAAGGAATTAATCTCGACGAAGAACGAGTTGATGTCATTAAATTCTCTATATACTGAAGCAAAACGAATATATGCGACTTCATCGACATTCCTAAGCTGCTGCAAAACACGTTCACCCAACTCACGAGTAGACACTTCTCTTCTTAGGCTATTCTCCTGTTGTCTCTCAATTGTGTCAACTATTTTTGTAATTTGTTGGATGGATACTGGCCGTTTTTCGCAGCTTTTCAAAATCCCATTTATCAATTTGTTGCGGTCAAACGGTTGTCTGCTTCCGTCTTTTTTTATCACCATTAAGGACATATTTTCAATGCGCTCATAAGTTGTAAAGCGCTCTTGACAAGACATGCATTCCCTGCGCCGGCGTATAGAAATGCCATCATCGGTTGGCCTGGAATCAATGACCTTGTCATCCGGATGACCACATCGCGGACATCTCATATCGTTTCTCCATTTCCGTAAAAAATGCCGGACTTATCCTGAGATTGGTCCGGCACAATGAGTAATTTAGGATAATTTAGCCTGCTGCAGAGCTTCAGTCCAGGTCATCCCCATCACTGTCTTGAAGAAACCAAGGCAAAACTCTGGCACTCTTGCTCGGAGCTTTCTTGCCGGATCCTCTGGCCGCATTGCCGGAAACAGGCGCTTCATCCAAAATCTCCGGTTCTTTCCCTTGACTCCACTTTGTGCTCTCAGATACTCGAGAGATTAAATCTGCCATCGCAGCATCGCTGCCTTGCTGTTGACTTTGAACATGTCCTCTGGGATCAACTTGTTCGGTCTGGACAGGTCTGGCAGACCTGTCAGCCGGAACGCGCTTAGGTTCTTGCCTGCTGCGCGTCGGCCTTAGAAAATCCGGCAGCTCATCTTGCTGGGGCCTCGCATCGGAGCTTGTCGGTCTGCTGCCGGCAAAAGACGGCTGAGCTGCCGCGGCGGTTTGATGTGAACGAATTGTTTGTTTCTGCAAACCATCTTGATCAAAACGGCTGGCGATGATAGTAATAATAATATCATCTTGCATATTTTCATCTATCACAGCGCCAAAGATTATATCCGCATCCGGTGATACCGCTTCTCTTACCTGTGAAGCGGATTCATTGATTTCTTTGATCTTCATATCGTGCCCGCCGGTAAAGTTGATAATAATACTGTGAGCACCATCAATTGTTGTATCGAGAAGCGGGCTATTCATCGCCTGTTTCACGGCAGTTGCCGCTCTGCTCTCTCCATTGCCGCGGCCGATGCCCATATGACATACACCTGCATCAGTCATGACACGCCGTACGTCAGCAAGGTCTAGATTAATCAGACCGTTTACTGCGACTAGATCAGATATACTGGACACGCCGTATTGAAGAATCCTGTCCGCCATGCCAAAGGCATCATCTATGGAAGTATCATCACTGGCGATTTCTAACAGTTTATCGTTCGGAACAATAATTAAAGAATCGACATACTGCTGCAGCTCTCTAACACCGCGCTCAGCATTTTGTCTTCTTTTAGCCCCCTCAAAGCGGAAAGGCATTGTAACTACGCCTACAGTTAAGATGCCCATCTTGCGCGCAATGGCAGCGACAACAGGTGAAGCACCGGTACCGGTACCGCCGCCCATGCCGGCGGTAATGAACAACATGTCAGTTCCTTCAAGTACCTTTGATACTTCTTCGATGTTTTCTTCGGCAGCTTTTTGACCTGTTTCAGGATGTGCTCCCGCACCAAGACCTCTGGTTACTTTAGTACCAATTTGGATTCTCTCTGAGGCTAAGCTCTTAGCCAAACTCTGGTGATCTGTATTTACAGCAATAAACTCAATACCCTGAACGCCGTCCGTAATCATGCGATCAACAGCATTGCAACCTCCTCCGCCAACACCAATGACGCGGATATTTGCATATAATCCGTCATCCATACTAAATCCTAATTGAAAATCAGCCATTTCAGCACTCCCTTCGAAAATGGCCGGATGCCGATCAAACAAGCATGGTTGTCATTACAATGTTACGACCTTGTTAAAATCATAATACATCCGGAGGCAATCAAATTATGATATGAAAGATATTCTACACTACATAAAATGCAATTACAACACAAATTTCCCCATTTTTCAATATTTACTGTGAAGTTGTTGCATTGTAATGACAACTTTTTTATCAATAAACTATCCAACATGCAGTATTAATATTTGCCATTTGTGGGTTGTAATAATCACCTTATTTAGAGTTTTGTCTGGCCTCATCCGCTCTTGCTTGAATATGTTGAACCAGGTAACGACGAATCAATCCCAGGTTCTTAAATATCCTAATTCCAAAGGCAAATACAGCCACCAGACTAAGATCAAAGTTTAACTGCTGTCCTAATGCCGTCAATAATAAAGCAACTACGGTGTTCAGCAAGAAGCCGGAGATAAACAAGATATTACTAAAGCGTTTTCGCAAAGCAGCTTCTAAACCTCCAAGCAGAGAATCTAATCCGGAAAGTATCGCTATCGCTATATAAACAGACCAAACATCCGGAATTTGCACATTTAGCATCAAGCCAATTACCAAACCAATAATCAATCCTAATAAAGGTAACATCGCATCCTCCCCGTGGTCTTGAATTACGGATTATCCTTCCTAAAAACAATCTTGTCCGTGGTTAAATCGAGCTGACCGGACCCTTGTTCTTCCAATACCCCGCTAGTAACTAATTCTTGCAATTTTCTAATATCTTCCGATAAAGTTCGGCCATTAGAAACCTTTACTCTCCAGACAATATTGTTGTCAAATTGTAATAGCAAAAAAGCAAATCCGTTATCCTCGGGACTAATTGATTCCGCCAAAGATACTAGAGATATATCATCCGGATATGCTTGATCTGTCAATATCAGCTGCGCAGTTATTTCTGCAGCAACAGCAAGCAGATCTCTTTGTTCTTCGTCCAACTGACTGCCTGGTTCATATGCCTCAAAGCTGCCCATCCCCTCAATTACAGGTAAATATTCCGGTTCTTCATCGATAAGTTTTATAACATATCCATCTCTATCTACCAAAGCGTATTTTAAACCGGTACGTATACAGGCAGTTTCAATTCTTTCCTGCAATTTTACAGAAATACCCGAAGGCCATGAAAATCGAGCTTCGACTGCAGCCAGCTCGGGAAAAGTTTTCAACAATTCCGCTTCAATGCCGCTGTAACGAAAACTGATAATATTTTTAACTCCCGGTCCCAGGTCAAGAAACGCATGCCTGCCTATTTGAAGATCTATGACATCATTTATCTCTTGCTCCGCCAAATCTACTGTACCGTCAATCTCGATGTGATCAAGCCTGAAAGCAGGCAAAAGTACAACAATTGTCACCAAAGCCAATACAACCGCAAAAAGAGCGAACAGCTTGGCAAATAAACTCAAACCCTTTTTTTGCGCTCTATTCGGCGCGCTCTGCTTTTTCTCAGTCGGGTAATCTACGACACTGCCGGATTTTTTTGCTGTTTGTTTTTTTGAGCGCCGTTGCTTTGTTCCCTGCTTGTCATAAATATTATTGCCCGAAGGAAAATAATCTAGATTGTTTTGATTTTTATTTCGCTTTTTTCTTGCGGTCATCATCAATAACCTTTATCAGGGCATCATATATTTCTGCTGTGGCCTCAGGCAATCGTTTAGACTTTGCCTGTCTGCCCATTTCCGCAAGCCTCTCTTTATCATTAATGAATTCTATGATAGCATCCTGTAAATATTCAGGTGTGAAATCAGCATCATCGCAGATCACAGCGGCACCGATATCAGCAAGCGACAGGGCATTATAATACTGATGATTGTCTGAAGCGTAAGGATAAGGAACCAGAATAGACGGCATGCCTAAAGCCGCGATTTCTGAACAAGTCATTGCACCCGACCTTCCAATAAATATATCGGCAGACGCCATCCAGTCAGCACCGTCAAATATATACTCAGATGCATTTATATGTGGCGTTTGTGAGAGATTCCTGCTGATCTCTGCTCCCCTTCTCATACCTGTGCTTATTGTCAAATAAAGATTTGGATATGTTTCGATCAACTGCAGCCATTTCCCGGATTCAACTAATCCCATAACTGCTTGGTTCAGGGTACTTGCCCCTAAACTACCACCCATAATGACAATATGAAATATATCCTGATCAATATTGATTTTTTCTCTTGCTTCTAATTTTGAAGCAGTAAAATATTTTGATGCAATGGGGTTGCCGGTCAAAACCGTATTAGTTTTATCTTTGAAATATTGTTTGCTTTCCTCAAAACTTATACATACAGCATCACAGCGATGTCCAAACAGACGGTTTGAGCGTCCCGGAAGAGCATTTTGCTCATGCAGCAAGACGGGAACTTTCATCAACAGTCCCGCGAACACCAAAGGGCTGCCGACGTAACTGCCGGTGCTGATAATAATATCAGGTCTTATTTTCTTGACATATTTCACACACTGTCTGATACCGGAAGTGTTCTCTAAAATCCAGCGCATTTTTTTTCGATTATTGTTAGGCAAAACTCTGGCTCGAATATATTTAAACTCATAGCCGGATCTTCTGACGATTTCTTCCTCTAAACTATCACGCAATCCGCAAAAAACAATTTCCGTTTTTTCGCTTTTTGTTGTTACATAGTCAGCAATTGTAATGGCGGGATTAATATGGCCACTGGTTCCGCCGGCGCCCACCATAATTTTAATTTCTCTGTCATCCAGTCCCTGTTGAATCATCAGCCACCTGTTCCGGTTCTATCCCGCAGAAATCCTGCTTCATTTACAACTGTTACGCGTCCCGTCTTTTCAATGCCTAACTCCCGGATCAACGCATTGTCTTTTTGATCCCATTTAGATATCAATAGTACCATTCCCGCGGCCAGAGAGAAAAAGGCATTCGCAGTTCCGCCTGAACTGAAAAACGGAAGTGAAATCCCAGACGCCGGCAATAGATTAACTGCTACACAGAAATTAATCAATGCCTGCATAACCAGGAGGAACGTGTACCCCCCCGCTATCATAAACCCTGTTCGACTTTTCGCGCCCAGAGCAATCCTGAAACCGAAAATCAATAAAGCAATAAATAACAGAAGCACCAGTGAAGTACCGACAAATCCCAGTTCTTCACCTATAATCGCCAATATATAATCATTATGCGCCTCTGGCAGCCAATTCATTTTTTGAACACTTCGTCCTATACCGACGCCGGTCAAGCCGCCGGAGCCCAAAGCTATTTGCGCCTGTTTAATTTGCCTTATTGAATCATCGGATGCCTCATTCGGATTTTGATAAGTATCGATACGACGAAATACATGGGCAAAACGTTTGGAAATGAATTCACTATTGCTCAGTCCGGTTATTGAAGGCATTATTATCAGTACCAGGACCGCGACTACCAGTATTACTGCAACTAATTCAATAAATCCTGCGATCCAAACAGATTTTTTTAAACTTGCAAGAAGAAACATCAAAATCACTATCGCGGTAAAAATAATTGCTGCTGATAAATGAGGCTGTATTATTATCAGAAAAAACCAAACAAGCATTTTACAGGCAGGTAACGCAAGTAAATGCCACCCTTGCTTCCAAAATCTTTGGACCGGATCTCGCCATTGATCTTTTTTTCGAGCCATTTGTTTTTTTCTATATTCCAGTTCCAGAGCCAGCCACAAAATAGCACCTACTTTTGCTGCTTCAGACGGCTGTATGGTAAAGATCTTCAGATCCAACCATCGTCTGGCACCATTTACCGTGTTGCCCTTAAAGGTAACCAGAACAAGAAGAACTGTTACCAGCAAGTACAGTGCATGCCTGAACCAATCAGACCTTAGCCAATCCAATTTAACAAATCTGGCAATTAGAATTGCTGCTATAAATGCCAAACCGGTAATAACAATATGCTTACGCATCATCGCAGTAGCATCATCACCGTTTTGGGCAAAACTGATACTGAGACTGGAGCTAAACATCATGATCTGGCCGAATGTAAAAAGGATTAGAAAAACGATCAAAAAGGGCAGGTTCATCTTACGATAGCCTGATAGATCCTCAGCAATACTCATTGGATTATTTCTAACTGCGTCTATATCATCATTTTTCATAAGACTCTCCTGTACTTAGAAAGCATAAATCGTCAACAGACCCAGCAGTCCACATGCCACAGCGACTAAACAAAAAACTGCCACTACTTTAGTTTCTTTCCATCCGCCTAACTCGAAATGATGGTGAATGGGAGCCATACGGAATATTCTTTTACCTTTGGTGCGTCTAAAGTACAAAAACTGGAGTACTACTGACAGCCCTTCAAACACAAAAACGAATCCGGTTATCAACATAAGCCAGGGAACACCCAGCATCAAAGATATGCCGGCAAAACCTGCACCTAAAGCCTGTGAACCGGTATCTCCCATAAAAACTTTTGCGGGATGCCTGTTAAAGACTAGAAATCCTAAACAGCCGGCAGCCATGACAATGCTGAGAAGTAAACTCGAGAAGTAAGCACTTATCAAGTCTTTAAGAAGCCAGGCAGTGATCGCCAGAAAAACACTTGAAATAACTGTAAGGCCGGACAGCAGGCCATCTAAACCGTCGGTAATATTTACCGAATTACTAATAAAAAAGATAAACAAAACTACGAATATTCCATAAGGAAGTTTCCACCAGCCACTAATCACAATCAATGTGCGCGCAAAAGGTAAAATAATGATTGGGTCATCTGACTTTATGAATAAATACCATAAAGTAAAGAGGATCGAAAAAACACCGATTAATACCGTTTTCTGTTTTACTGATAAACCGCCTTTGTCTATTCTGACTTTTATAAAATCGTCAAGAAAACCAATTAAACCAAAAAGCAGCATTAACAGGGCAACGACACTGAAAGGCAACAGCCGGGGGTTAGCAATTGGAAGAATCACAGCGATTATTGCCAACGGAGTCAAGAAAAATAAGCCTCCGAATGTCGGAGTTCCTGTTTTTGAATAATGGGATTTAGGACCATCATCTCTTACTGTCTGAAACAGATGAAATTTCCGCAGCATCGGCAAACCTATCAAACCTGTCAAGACAGTAGCTAAAAGCATTATTGTGAAAAGAATAATCGCCTGCCAAAGTTGCGTCATATTTCACTCCTGAGAGTATTTTTCTCTGATAAGATCAGCGGTATGTTCAAGCTCAAAAAAACGTGACCCTTTTACCATAATGGTATCACCTGCTTGAATACTATTTAAAACCGCCGATTCAAGATCATCTCTATTGGAATACCATGATGTCTTAATGTCAGGAGCATTTGACATTATATAATCTTTGACATTTCTCATATTATCCCCAATAAGAAGTACTTCGCGAAAACCTGCAGAAATTATTTGTTTTGCTGCCTTTAAGTGCAATTCCGCAGCATATTGCCCAAGCTCTCTAATATCCGCAAACACACCTATTCGATCCTTTGGCTCCGACAAGCGCGACAATGTGATTAAGCCACTCTCCATAGCTTCAGTCGAGGAATTATAGGAATCGTCAAACAGACAAATATTATCATTTAAATCCACAATTTGCTGTCGTGCGCCTGTGTTAGAAAAATTGTAAACTGAGCTCGACGCAATTTGCATATCAATGCCTTGAATATAAGCGCTGGCAAGCCCAAACAAGACAGCTTCTATCGTATGCGGGGCTGCAAACGGCAGCTCTATGAACCACGTTTCCTCTGCAGAAAAACTACATTTGGCAGTAAATTTTGTGCTTTCTTTATCAATCTCAATATTTTCTGACCAGAAAACAGGGAAACCATTCTCCAGAATTTCATCCTTATGATCCAAGTCAGCAACAAACCAAACTGCATAGCGCATATCGTCTTTATTTTGTTTTGCCCAATTTCTTAACATTGGATCTTTCCCATTCAGAAGAACAAAGCTGTTGTCCTTCATGTGCTTTAAAAGATCCATTTTCTCCTTGAAAATATTTTCAATTGAACCTAAGTGTAAAGCGTGGCTATGACCAATGCCGGTGATTATGGCAATATCAGGGCGGACTAAAGCAGACAACTCTTCCATCTCACCTAATCTGTCAATTGCAATTTCCACGACTAGAACTTGAGCTTCAGGATCTGCACTAAGAATTGTATTTGAAATACCAATCTGATTATTTTGATTGGCATCTGATTGATCGGTAATGATTTGTGAA
>DASRVY010000177.1:0-5502 GCA_035654855.1 Bacillota bacterium
GTGAAAGTTACTGAGCTTGTTCTGGAGCGCGCCATGCGTCTGGTGGAGATGGGGCAGGATGTTGTCATCTTGCTTGACAGCATCACCCGCATGGGCAGAGCCTATAATCTGACGATCACACCGACCGGCAGAACCTTGTCCGGAGGCTTGGACCCCGGCGCGTTATACGGGCCAAAACGCTTCTTCGGCGCTGCCCGCAATATTGAAAATGGCGGTAGCCTGACAATTATCGCAACCGCCTTGATTGAGACGGGCTCTCGCATGGACGAGGTAATCTTTGAAGAGTTCAAGGGTACCGGCAATATGGAAGTTTTACTCGACAGAAAACTTTCAGAAAAGAGAATATTCCCGGCTATTGATATTACTCGCTCCAGCACCAGACGCGAAGAACTTCTCTTATCTCCTAAGGAGCTCGATGCCGTCTGGGGAATCAGAAAAGCCTTCGGATCGCTGGATACATCGGCGGTTACGGAAACAATAATCAGTTTATTGATGAAAACCAGAGATAATGAGCAGTTTATCTCTTCCATTAATATCAGCTTCAATGACAAATCTTTATATGAATCGATGCGCGGAAATATTAAGCCCAACGGGAAGAAAAATGACGGAATTTGAATTATCTGACAGCTCTCTCAACGAAGAGTGCGGCATCTTCGCTTTACATAAGGTTGAAGATGCCAGTGTTTTAGCTTATTACGGACTCCACAGCCTTCAGCATCGCGGGCAGGAAGCCTGCGGCATAGCCACCAGCGACGGCAGCAAAATCTTGACCCGCAAGGCGAAAGGCCTGGTTACCGATGTTTTTGATAAACCCAGGCTAGATGAGATAGGGGAGAGAGCGATACACGCCGTCGGCCATGTCCTCTACGCCAAAAGAGGCGGCGATATTCAGGAGAATATCCAGCCAATTATGGTCAGGTCGCATCAGGGGGCGTTCGCTCTGGCCCATAATGGCGAAATAGTCAATGCGGCCGAGCTACGCTATGAGCTGGAACAATTAGGTAATATTTTTCAGGGCACATCTGACACGGAGGTCATAGCCCATCTGATTCAGCGCGAGCAGGGCTTAATGGCTGACAAGATTCTTGCCGCCTGCAGTCAGCTGCGGGGTGCCTATTCTCTCGTTGTCATGACGAAAAACACTATGTACGCTGTCCGCGACCCTTTGGGACTGCGTCCTCTGTGTTTGGGTAAGGTCAACGGCGGCTATGCGCTCAGTTCCGAGAGCTGCGCCTTCACCATAATCAATGCTGAATTTATGCGCGACCTGAGACCGGGCGAATTGCTGAGAATGGGCAAGGATAAATTTGAGTCTATCCAGTTCGCCCCTGCCAGGACACCTTCAATCTGTGCTATGGAATATATTTACTTTTCCCGGCCCGACTCTGATATTGACGGCAAAAATGTGCACTCCTCCCGCAAGGCTTGCGGCAGGGAACTGGCGAGATTGGAAGACGTCGAAGCGGATATTGTAGTCGGTGTGCCCGATTCATCGCTGTCAGCGTCGCAAGGCTATGCCGAAGCGAGCGGACTGCCCAACGAGATGGGGCTGATTAAGAGCAGATATGTCGGCCGCTCCTTCATTAAGCCTCGCCAGTCAGACAGAGAGCGCGGCGTGAAGATGAAGCTCTCTCCGGTCAGAAGCGTTCTGGCGGGAAAGCGGGTGGTTCTGGTCGACGACTCCATTGTGCGTGGGACTACATCGAAGCGCATTGTCAGTCATCTCTTCTCCGCCGGAGCGAAGGAGGTTCACGTCCGTATTGCTTCGCCGCCTCTGCGCCACCCTTGCTTTTACGGCATCGATTTGCACTCCGAGGAAGAGCTGATTGCGGCCAATAGGAGCGAGGAAGAGATTCGCCAATATATTGGCGCTACCAGCCTGAAGTTCTTGTCTCTGGAGACCATGCAGAAGATCCTGGGCAGAGAAGTATGTAATTCTTGTTTTACGGGGGAATACCCGATTCCCATTCCGGAACAATCTCTCTTTTACGATTAGAGGGGAGATATTCGCAGGCTGCTTTTGAATTAAAAGAGATATTCGGCAACAACAATCGATTCGGCAACAACGTTCGAGTTGAAGATTATTTCAATTGCAACGATTGAATCAGGAGGTTACATATGACGAAGATTCAAACATTTGCTGATTTGCTGACTAGCTGTAAACAGATGAGCACTATGGCGAAAATGGCCATAGCGTCAGCTGATGACGAGCATACTCTGGAAGCTGTGATGAAGGCGCACAGGCTTAAAATCGCAAACCCTGTCTTAGTAGGCGATGCCGCTAAGATTGAGGCTTCCTTGGAGAGTTTGGGTTTTTCCGCCGCAGACTACGCTATTTTCCACGCCCCTGATAATATAGAAGCTGCCCGCCTGGCGGTCAGTCTGGTAAGAGAAGGCAAGGCGGATTTCCTCATGAAAGGCAGCTGCCCGACCGCAGATTTGCTGAGAGCGGTGGTTGATAAAGAAAAGGGCTTAAGTGCTAATCGGCTCATGAGTCATTGCACGATTTTAGAAATTCCCTGTCTGGGCAGGCTGATTGCAGTGTCCGATGGCGGCATGGTGCCCTATCCCGATCTGATGGCCAAAAAGGCCATTATCGAAAACGCAGCGGCGGTATTTCATGGATTTGGCAACGCAATGCCTAAGGTAGGTGTTCTCACCAGCATTGAGGTGGTTAACCCCAAGATGCCTGAAACTGTTGAAGCTGCGAAATTAGCTGAGATGAATTTAAAGGGTGAGATCGAGGGCTGCATTGTCGCCGGTCCCATCTCTTATGATGTGGCAATGGATCCCGAGTCTGCGAGGTATAAGGGCTATGACGGCCCTGTGCAGGGCGATGCGGATATTCTCATTACTCATGATATCCACGCGGGCAATATTCTGGCCAAGGCTTTGTATTGTTCCGCCAAGGCAAAGCTGGCGGGATTTGTGGTCGGGGCGAAAGTGCCCATTGTTGTAAGTTCTAGAGGAGCGTCTGCTGAAGATAAGTTTAATTCGATTCTGGCGTCAGCAGCATCACTAGCTTAAGAGGATAATAAATGTTTTTTGCCAAGAAGGGATATAAACTTGATCGAAGCTTTGTAAAGAATATTTCCCGTATTGCTGTCCCTATGATGATGGCGCAGCTGATTACCAGCTCCGTCAATTTGATTGATAATATTATGGTCGGCCAATTGGGCGGGCTGGCCATTGGCGGGGTTGCCGCTGCCAACCGATATTTCTATCTCGGTTTGGCGGTGATTATGGGCGTGAGCAACGGCACCGCGATCTTCATCGCTCAGTTCTTCGGGGCTAAGCGTCAGGACAAGGTGCAAGAGTCGTTTCGCCTCTCTGTAATTGCAACTTTCATATTGCTCATGCCGGTGGTGTTGGCCGCGATCTTGTTTCCCGATATAATTATCCGCTTCTTTAATAAGGATCCGGGACTGCTGGCTTCGGGCAGGGTGTATCTTTTGATCGCCGGCATCGCATTGGTACCGCAGGGCTTGAGCTTTTGCACGCAAAGTGCCATGCGGGCGGTGGGCGATACAAAGACACCTCTGAAAATCGCAATTGTAACAGTTTTGACAAATGTCGTCTTTAACTATCTCCTCATATTCGGTCACCTGGGACTTCCTCGCATGGGAGTCGCCGGCGCTGCTGTCGGCACTCTGATTGCGCGCATTGTGGAATTGACCCTTACTTTCTGGATTGTTCATAAAGACAAATATTGTTTCAAGACGCGTATCCGGGATATGTTTAAGATATCTCGAGCAATTATCAAAGAAGTCAGCACAAAGAGCTTGCCTTTAACCATCAATGAACTGCTTTACGGCAGCGCCATGGCCATGATATTCAAACTCTATGCCACTCGCGGCACAGATGTGATGGCCGCGATGACAATACTTGGCACCAATTCGGACTTGTTCTTTATAATCTACAGCGGTTTGGCTGCCGCGACATTTGTGGTGGTATCACAGCCTCTGGGCGCGAACAAACTCGATGAAGCGCGTGCGAACGGTTATAAAATGATTCGCTTCAGCGGTTATCTTTCAATTCTGTTTGCCTCGCTTATGTTTGCCTCTTCCTTTGTCGTACCTGAGTTTTATCTGGTTGCTCCCGAGGTTAAGAGCATGGCTGCGACATTTGTGCGCATATACTCTGTTTTTTATCTTGTCTATACCACTAATGTTCAGTGTTTTTTCACCGTTAGAGCAGGCGGAGACACCAAGAGCACCATGATAATGGACTCCGGCTATTTCTGGCTGGTAAATATCCCCGCTGTCGCTATGGCTGCCTATTGGACAGACTGGAGCATTTATGGGGTGTTCCTGATTGGACAGTTTGTGGATGTGTTCAAGATGCTTCTGGCCTTGTATCTGGTAAAGCGGGAAGTCTGGGTTAAAAATCTTACAGTTGTTTGCCCCGATATTCCCCCGGATGAGGATGGGCAAGAATCATTTACCGCGTGATATTTGGCATGAAAGATGTTATCCTATGTTCGGGTAATAATACCAAGATTTGCAATAAGGAGATCTACCAATGGCAGCTGATAAACGATCTAAGCGTTCTAAGAGCGCTCAAAATAAAATATATTACTCAGTAGTCGGTGTATCGCTGGTTCTAATCATTGTTTTGATAATTGTGCTGGTAAGCAAAGTGAATCAGAATAAACCGGTCCCTACAGAATCTGCCCCTGAAAGCCAGGAGTTTTCTGAAGTAGATCCTTCTTCCGGCGATGAGACTGATCCTGCTGATAGCTCTGACATTGAATCTGATCCGATCGATACCTCTGACGAAACAGTGTCACCCGGTCAAACTACGGGTGATTCGGCAGCTACAACCGAAGACGGAGCTTCCATAAATACCTTGCCGCCCCAGACCACACAAAAGCCTGCGCAAACTACCCAGAAGCCTGCTCAGACAACGTCTGCGCCTACAACTCCCGGCAATATTATCGACGAGATAACTCTGCCTCTGGGTTTTGGCTATATTGATGCCGACAGCGAAGCGTATGTCAATGACACCGCTGTAAATGCTTCTTATGAGGGTGATTATTCAGGAGTAATTAAATATCGGCAGAAAAACATCGACAAGTTGTCACTTAGCGGCTCAACTAAAAACAAAGTCGACCGTATCGTCTCCCTTAGTGCCTCGGGAGCGCAGGATCTTTATGGCAATCTGTCAGGGGACAAGCTGTCACTCTTGAGCGACAGTTATCCGCTGTCGAGCAATGGCTCTTTTTCAGTGACAATGACGCCTAAGAAGGGTGTGACTGAGTATAAGAATGTGACGCCTGTGATCTTTGGCGGTACTGCCAGTTTGCGTGTCTACTACTTGGCAGAGGGCATAATCAGCTATGTTTATTCAGAGTCATATCAGGCTGATCTCACTGCTCCATCTACTCTGGCCTGGTTTGAGATCAGGGGAGAAATATATCCGGATTAAAGACAAATATTTAGCTGCCCACAGGATTTGACATTCGTGGGCAGCTTAGATAATATTAGGTGGTCTGCGCCTGAG
>DASRVY010000178.1:0-1883 GCA_035654855.1 Bacillota bacterium
CGGAGTTAGCTCCAGTGGGCACCTGGATTTCCTTTTGTTGGTCTGTTATGTTCGCAATCTGCTTTTCTAAAGATTCCTTAAGTGTTGCAATTCGTTCTCGAAGTCTGAGTTGCTCATTGTAATTATTTTCTGCCGCTTTAACCGACAAGCTCTCAAGTTCAAGCGCACTCTCAGTTTCTTTGTCCTCGGCAGTTGCTTGTTCGAACAGAGCGTTGAGCGAGTCCAGAGATTGCTCGGTCTGTGTGATGTCTTCTTGTGCTTGCGTTAACTTGGTTTCGTATTCTTCCTGTTCTTGCTCAAGTTTCTCTTTGAGTTGTTCAATCAGCTGGTTGTCAATTTGTGTTTTGGTTATTAGTCTAGGCGGGGCAGGACGCAACACTCTAATGAGAGGAATAATCGCTATCAGAGTGAGCAGGTAAAGCAGCGGGTTAATTGTAATGCCAAGCGCGATACTCGCCCCAGTAATCAAAAGAGCTACTATCAGAGGAGTGCCGATCACCTTACCAGCTACTGTCTCAACCTGCACTTCTTTGGGTTTGCTCGCCTCAGCTAGTCCTTCGCGGGTGTATTCTATACGCCCCTCATAAGTTTCAGCCAATGATTGTTTTGCCGTCTTAAACCCGGTTAAAGAAGCCTCACTGCTGTAGATATCGCGTTGAATTTCAGCGGTGTCCTGACGAGAGCTTTTGAGTAGATCACGAGAAAGTGCAATGGCTTCATTTTGTTCTCGCATAATGTCAGCCTGAGATCTGGCATTTTGATCAGCCAGCTCATACTCGCGATTCAGTTCTTCTAGCTCAATTCTAAGACCATTGAGCTCTTTTTCCAATTCTAAGAAAGCTTCTAACTGATTGATCTTTTCCTCCCGACTGTCTATTTGGAGCTGCAATGCTTGAGACGCTTTTTGCTGAGCCTTTAAGTTGTCGACAGTATCTGCAGGGATCGCTTGAACTTCAGTTTCGAGCAACGACGTGCGTGCAGTCTCAGCATTGTCCAGTTCAGATTTGGCTTCCCGTTCACTGCGTTCGAGTTGTTCCAAGTTATTGATTAATTTATCAGTATTTGCGAGGTATGTTTGATCTAACAGCATACCTTCGCGCAGCAAGTCTGCTTTGCGTTGTTTCTGCTCGACGATCAACTCTGTCAAGATTGTTTTTTGTCCCAGCGCTTCTTCGTAGGCATTTTTCTCGTTGAGTAAGTCAAAAATTCGAATACTCTCTTCCAGCTGCTTCTTTTCTTCCTCTAGCTCTTTACGTTCCTTAGTCAGGCGGTTTATTTTGGCAAGAATTGCCGCTTTCTCTAATTCATCTTGTTCAGCTTCAAACTTTTGAGATTGCAGTTGTTCGAGTTTGCTACGTTGATCGACCAGCAAGCCTTTGCTTTTGCTTCTAGAAACCATAGTCTCCTGCGCAACTTGTAATCGCTGTTCAACCTTTTTGTGGGATACATCTTCATTGCCTGTGGTTACGAGGTTAAGTAAGCGATTCGTTATTTCACCGCTTCCTTCTTCGTCGCTGATGATGCTGCCGCTTTGTCCGATAAAAACGCTTTTATCAAAGGCGTCGGCATCCATTTGAAAGTAAACTTGGCCGGGGTCCTTGCTGCGCGGCAGATTTACTTGTTCTCCTTTATCCAGATTCCATGCGGCGATTTCATCTGTAGTATTGCTCGCGCCGAAGCTGCGTTCAAGACGGTAGTTGGCCCCCAACGCTTCAAACTCGATAAAGCCTTTCATTTCTTGACCGTTCCATGGCTTATATCGTTTGCGCGGATTTCGCGAAATATCTTTAACTCGTCCTTTGTATCCGTAAAACATCATCTGGATAAAAGCCATCAATGTGCTCTTGCCATCTTCGTTCTTGCCGTACAGGACAGTAAACTCG
>DASRVY010000179.1:0-1944 GCA_035654855.1 Bacillota bacterium
GGAGAGTTTAAGACAGGCTCACAGATACGGCAATTGGGATATATTTGACGGTCAATTTTTCGAGGAGTTCAGAGACATACCAGAAAATTATAAAACAGGCAAGCACACACACGTTATAGAGCCGTTTGAAGTGCCGAAAGATTGGGTGCTTTACCGCTCGTTTGACTTTGGATATAGCAGACCCTTTAGCTGTGGCTGGTGGGCAGTAGATTATGACGGCAGACTATACAGAATATTAGAGCTGTACGGATGTACAAATAACCCTAACGAGGGAGTAAAATGGGCGCCTGATAAAATATTTAGCGAAATAGCGAATATAGAAAAAGAGCATAGGTGGCTTAAAGGCAAACACATAATAGGAACCGCTGACCCGTCTATATGGGATGCCTCAAGGGGCGAGGCGATAATAGAAACTGCAGAAAGATTTGGAGTTTACTTTAATAAGGGCGATAACACAAGGCTGCCAGGGTGGATGCAGGTGCATTATAGATTACAGTTTGATGAAAACGGCATACCCGATATGTACATATTTAGTAGCTGCAAAGGATTTATACGCACTTTGCCAATTTTGCAGTATAGCAGGACAAGGCCTGAGGACTTAGACACAGAGGGCGAAGACCATATTGCTGATGAAGTAAGGTATATGTGCATGGCAAGACCTATTAAGCCGAAGATAGAGCCTATAACACAAGAGTATGACGGAGACCCTCTTAATCTGTTGGGAGACCAAAAAATATACTCGCGCTATGGAGGATTTTGAATGGACAAAGAAAGATTAGACAAGGCTTTAGCCGCACTTAAAAAGTACAAAGAGGGCAAAACCAATCTTGAGCGCCGTGTTATTGACGCTCAAAAGTGGTATAAAATGCGCTATTACAAAGACATTAATGGCGCAGAGAGTTACGATGATAAGTCTTCGGCGTGGCTTTTTAACTCGATTATGAATAAACACGCTGACACTATGGATAATATGCCGGAGCCTAATATCCTGCCGCGAGAAAAAAGTGATACAGAGGCCGCTCAACAATTATCCGTAGTTATTCCCGTAGTATTAGAACGGAGCGGATTCGAGGAGATTTACTCTAAAAGCGATTTAGAAAAGCTGAAACACGGAACAGGCGTGTATGGTGTCTTTTGGGACGGCGATAAATTAAACGGTCTGGGAGATATAACGGTCAAAGAGATTGATTTACTTAATCTATTTTGGCAGCCGGGCATAACGGACATACAAGAATCGGCTAATGTTTTCCATGTGGAGCTTATAGATAACGAGGCGATACTTAACGCTTACCCCGAATTAGACGGAAAACTTGGGTCAAGCGGCATTGAAATTGCTAAATATGTGTACGATGACGATGTTGACACGAGCCAGAAAACACCCGTTATAGATTGGTACTACAAAGTCAAAGGTGAGGATAAGACAACATTACACTATTGTAAAATTATCGGAGAAGAAGTGTTATTTTCCTCGGAGGACAGTATGCCAGACGGTTTTTACGACCACGGACTTTATCCATTTGTATTTGATGTCCTTTTCCCAGATGCCGGAACTCCTTGCGGATTTGGGTATATTGATATAATGCAGGGCGCTCAAACGCAGATAGATATGCTTGATGATAATATTATTAAATATGCAAAAATGGCGACGACTCCGAGATACTTCGTTAATTCGGCAGGGAGCGTCAATGAGCGAGATTTCGCCGATTGGACTAAGCCGTTTATTAGTGTTTCAGGGAGTAATTTAGGTGCCGACAGTCTACGGGCTGTAGAGTTACCTCAATTACCCGCTATATATGAGACTATCCGCATTAATAAAATAGACGAGCTTAAAGACACGTCGGCAAATAAAGACTTTGCGCAAGGCTCTACGGCAAGCGGGGTTACAGCCGCAAGTGCCATCGCTGCACTGCAAGAGGCGGGCAGCAAGCAATCAAGAGAGCGTAT
>DASRVY010000180.1:0-23300 GCA_035654855.1 Bacillota bacterium
ACAGTGTTATGCTGACAGGCAGGGAGGATGCGAAGTGAAAAAGACACCACTGAATGAGAAACATAAGTCCTTGGGTGCCAGGATGGTTGAATATGCCGGCTGGGAAATGCCGGTACAATATGAAGGAATTGCCGCAGAAACGATTGCTGTACGTGAAAGCTGCGGCATTTTTGATGTCTCGCATATGGGCGAGGTTTATGTGGCAGGGGAGTATGCGGGCGAGTTTTTAGACTGGCTGCTCTCTCGCAGGGTAACCGGAAAAGAAAGAGATCAGATTACTTACGCAATTATGTGTTTTAATGACGGCGGCGTCGTAGATGACCTTCTCGTTTATACTTTTGCTGATTACTATCTTCTGGTAGTGAATGCGGCCAATAAAGATAAAGACCTCCTTCATATGGCCGAGAGTTTGGCGGTGTTTATTGCTCAAAATCCGGAAGCTGAAGGACAGGTAATAATTGAAGATTGGTCAGATCAATATGCGCAGCTGGCGATTCAAGGGCCTGAGAGTCTGGAGAAAGTTCTCAAAATCAAGAGCTTGCTTGGGATGACTCGGGAGCAGGAGCAAGTGCTCAGCTCGCTCAAACGTTATCGCAATATGGAACTGCCCCCGGAAGGAAAACTTCCCGTGTTCATCTCTACAACCGGTTATACAGGCGAGAAGGGCTTTGAAATATATGCCTCAGATACAAAGATAGAAGAACTGTGGGATGCCCTGCTGGATGTCGGCTGTGTGCCCTGCGGGCTGGGCTCGAGAGATGCCCTGAGGCTGGAAGCCGGCTTGCCGCTTTATGGGCATGAGATGTCGGCAGAGATTAATCCTCTGGATGCGGATATGGATTTTTTCGTGAAATTTGATCGCAAATTCCAAGGTGATATTATGCGCGGCAAAAAAACAAGAAAGATTGTGCGCCTGATAGCTCAAGGCAAACAGATACCGCGCGAAGGATATCTTGTTTTCCATGGTGAAGAGGAAATTGGTTATGTTACGTCGGGAACCTATTCGCCTACTTTGCAAAAAGGAATTGCCAATGCTCTGGTAAGGGCTGATCTTCCGGGAGATGTGACGGAGCTGACTGTTGAGATTCGTAAAAAGCCAATTATGTTTGATGTATCAGAAAAATTTATTAGCTAAATATGAAAGTTATCGTTCGGAAATGAAAAGCACTATGTGAAATCAGTATCTCAGAGCGCTTGAACTGGAGAAATGTCGCACAGAGATTGGCTGGCCGGGATATAAGCGCGCAGGCGCAAAAATATAAGAACAGTGATTTATAATCAGGAGGATTTATTTAATGGCAGAGGTAAAGAAAGACCTGTTTTACACAGAGTCGCATGAGTGGGTAAAAGTTGAAGGCAATATTGCAACTGTAGGCATCAGCGATTTTGCCCAGGATCAGTTGGGCGATATCGTCTATGCGGAAGCAGTGGAAGAAGATACGGAAGTTGCTGTAGAAGACCCGGTTGGCAGCGTTGAATCCGTGAAAATGGCTTCTGATATTTATGCGCCGGTAGCCGGCAAGATAATCGCAGCCAATGTTGAGCTGGAAGATGAGCCTGAAGTAATCAATGACGAGCCCTTTGAATCTTGGTTTGTGAAGATTGAAATGTCAGATCCTGCGGATCTGGATAAGCTTCTCAATGCTGACGATTACGAGAAGTTTATTGAAGGAGAGTAAACATGAAGGGATACCTGCCTATTGACAGGGAACAAAGGACTGAGATGCTGGCCGATGTAGGGCTGGACATCAATGAGTTATTTGATTCTGTCCCGCAAAATTTGCGCCTTCAACAAAAGGAATTTCCCTGCCTGGCTAAGGCGGGACTGAGCGAGATGGAAATCAGACGCGAGATTACAGCTCTGGCAGACAAAAATATCAGTATTGATGACTATGTTTGTTATCTTGGTGCAGGTATTTATGACCATTTCACGCCTGCCGCAGTAGGGCATCTGATTTCAAGGCAAGAGTTTCTTACGGCTTATACGCCTTATCAGGCGGAGATTTCTCAGGGGACGCTGCAGGCGATTTTTGAGTGGCAAAGTTATATTTGCCGGCTTACCGGTATGGATGTTGCCAACTCTTCGATGTATGATGGTGCCTCCGCAGCGGCAGAGTCAATGCTTCTTGCCATCCGAGCGAAGCGCAAACTAGATAAAGTCTGGGTATCAGGGGGGCTTAACCCTGAGTATCTGCAGACGATTAGAACCTATCTGCACGCTGCCGGTCTCGAAGTTGAAATCGGCGAGTTGGATGCTGAGGGCAAAACAAACGACATGCCTGAAGAAAAAGGATACGCCGCATTTTTGATTCAAAGTCCCAACTATTACGGCGTCGTTGAGGATTTGGAATCTTTTGCCCGGGCGGCTCATGGGGTTGATGCTCTGGCTGCGGCTTCCTGCGATCCCATTAGTCTGGCTTTGCTCAAGCGGCCGGGAGATCTTGGCTGCGATATTGTTACCGGCGAAGCTCAGGCTTTGGGCATTGCGCCCAGCTTTGGCGGTCCTGCCTTAGGTTATATGGCAGTGACCAAAAAGCTGATGCGTCAGATCCCGGGACGGCTGGCAGGCGAAACAGTGGACGCTGACGGCAAAACTGCTTATGTCCTGACAATCCAGGCCAGAGAACAGCATATCAGACGCGAAAAAGCCACTTCCAATATCTGCACCAATCAGGCGCTGCTGGCAACCGCAGCTACTATTTATCTGGCTTTGAACGGTCGGTCCGGGCTGAGAGAAGTGGCCGAGCAGTCGGCGGCGAAGGCGATTTATTTGCATGACAGGCTCATAGATACGGGCTTGTTCACTCCTCTTTATGATTCACCTTATTTCCGAGAATTTGCTCTTAAACCGGCAGTTGAATTGGAATTGAAGGAGCTAAACAGAAAATTGCTCAAGCAGGGAATAATCGGCGGACTGGTTCTGCCGGAGAATGCTTGGCTGCTGGCGGTTACGGAGAAGAAAACTAAAGAGCAATTGGATCATCTGGTTTCCGCAGTGTTGGCAATTGCCAAAGGGGAGGTGATCTGATGTATAAGGATACTAAGCTGATATTTGAATATACGACGAAGACCAAACCCAATCGGCTGATCGCTCCTATCGATGTGGAAAAAGCTGATTTGGCTTCATTCTATGGCTCGGCCTATAAAGAAGAATTGCCTGATATTCCCGATCTTGATGAGATTACTGTGGTTCGTCATTACACGAATCTCTCCAACAAGAATTATGGTGTGGAAAATGGGACTTACCCTCTCGGCTCCTGCACTATGAAGTATAATCCTAAGATTAATGAGGATATGGCTTCGCTGCCGGGATTCGCCATGACTCATCCTTTGCAGCCGGAAGAGACAGCACAAGGCAATTTGGAATTGCTCTATCTTCTGGAGCGTAATTTTTGTGATATCTTCGGCATGGATAAATTCACCTTCCAGCCTTCTGCCGGAGCGCACGGCGAGCAAACAGGCTTGCTGTTGATTAAGGCTTATCATGAAGACAGAGGTGACACTAAACGCCGGATTATGATTGTGCCCGATTCGGCTCATGGGACCAACCCCGCTTCAGCGGCCATGGCCGGCTATGAAGTGCGCGAGGTTGCCTCCGATGAGAGAGGCTTAGTGAATATTGACGCCTTGCGTGAAGTCTTAGCTGATGATGTAGCAGGATTGATGCTGACTAATCCCAATACGCTGGGCTTATTTGAGAGGGATATTGAGCAGATCACGCAGCTCGTGCATGACTGCGGCGGACTGGTATATTATGACGGCGCCAATGCCAATGCCATACTTATGCAAACCAGGCCGGGAGATATGGGCTTTGATGTGGTGCATCTTAATGTGCATAAGACTTTCTCCACACCTCATGGAGGAGGGGGCCCGGGAGCAGGTCCTGTTGGCTGCAAAGATATTTTGGCTCCCTTTTTGCCCAAGCCGATCGTAATCAAAAAGGACGGGCACTACGCGCTTGAATATGACATGCCTAAATCTGTCGGCAAGGTAAGAGCTTTCACGGGATCATTCGGCATCCTGGTCCGCACCTACGCTTATGTGCTTGCCAATGGGGCTGAAGGTCTGAAAGAAGTGTCGGAGGGAGCTGTAGCAAATTCTCGCTATATTTTGGAACGAGTGCGCGATGTATATAAGCTTGCTTCCGAGGAACCTGCTATGCATGAATTTGTTATCTCCGGTATCGGGCAAAAAGAGAACTGCGGCTGCAGCACTCTGGATATTGCTAAACGTTTGATAGACTATGGCTTTCATCCTCCAACAGTTTACTTTCCGCTGATCGTGCCGGAGGCGATGATGGTTGAACCTACTGAGACTGAATCGCGTATGGATCTGGACGCTTTTGCGGATGCGCTGCTGCAGATCGCTGAGGAGGCAAAGACTAATCCGGAGCTTTTACATGGAGCTCCGCATAATGCGCCGATTTCAAGACCTGACGAAGTGCGCGCAGCCCGTGAGCCCAAACTGAAGGCTTAAACCGGCGGCTGCAGACTGCTTCGTGTTTCAGTTGTGTTATGTGTGACCAAAAACTTGAATTTGTTTTGAGAGTGGTAATATGTGTTAGAATCTGAAAATATCTGCGAATAGCAGTTTAACAAGGAAGGACGGTAATTTTAGTAATGGCAATAAAAGTTGCAATTAATGGATTTGGCCGCATTGGCCGTTTGATACTTCGCTCTATTGTTGATCAGGGTCTTTTGGGAGATCAACTTGACGTTGTCGCTGTAGCTGATGTAATGACAGATGCAGATTATTTCGCGCATCTGCTCAAGTATGACTCAGCTCAGGGTAAATTCGCCGCTGAAGTTTCGACCAAAAAATCCAGCCCGGATAAGGAAGAGGAAGATATTCTGATAATTGACGGCAAGCACGAAGTGCTGTGTGTCCCCGCCGCCAGAGAACCCAAAGATCTGCCCTGGAAAGAGCTGGGAGTTGAATATGTGCTGGAGTGCACAGGCTTGTTTAACAGTATGGGTAAGGCACAGGGACATCTTGACGCCGGTGCGAAAAAAGTCGTGCTGTCCGCTCCCGGCAAGGACGGTGTAAAGACTATAGTCATGGGTGTAAACCAGAATGAGTATGACAGCGATAAACACGATATTGTGTCTAACGCCTCATGTACCACTAACTGTCTCGCACCTATTGTTTCGGTATTGCTTAAAGAGGGGATAGGTATTGAGAAGGGTCTGATGACGACGATTCACGCCTATACTTCCAGCCAATCAGTAGTTGACGTTGCGGCCAAAAAGAACTGGCGGATAGGCAGAGCCGCGGCTAAGAATATTATTCCTTCCTCGACAGGAGCAGCCAAGGCTGTCGGTGAGGTTTTGCCTGAGGTGGCGGGTATCTTGACAGGAATGTCTTATCGCGTTCCCATCATCACCGGCTCAGTGATTGAGCTGACATTTATCTCCAAGAAGGA
Source organism: Bacillota bacterium (assembly GCA_035654855.1). Taxonomy (GTDB): domain Bacteria; phylum Bacillota; class Clostridia; order Saccharofermentanales; family DTU023; genus UBA1046. The sequence continues at coordinate 5,423 of DASRVY010000180.1, forward strand.
AACTACTATTGAAGAAATCGATGCTCTGATTAAGAAGGCCTCAGACACATATCTGAAGGATATTCTTGTCTACACAAAGGATGAAATCGTTTCTTCAGACATCGTCCACGATCCCAGCTCATCAGTCTATGATTCTTCAGCGACCTTAGATAATAATCTGGCCGGCGAGAAAAATTTCTTTAAGCTCATCAGCTGGTACGATAACGAATGGGGCTACAGTAATCGCTGTATCGATCTGCTCCGTTTCATGGCCAAAAAAGACGGTAAACTTTAATTCCGGCTGTCAATTGATTAAAAAGCCGCCTGCATAATTAGCAGGCGGCTTTTTGCTGCTGAGTTGTCAATTTGAGCAGGCTGTTTTTAGTTATTTGTTGTTAATTCGTATTGGCGGCTTTTTGCTATAATTATAGTGAACTGCATACTCAATCAGAATCAATCGGTTTTTGCGCCATAAGGCCAAAGATACCCCCACAAGAATTCTTGGACTTGAGTTAGGGAGAGCATTATGAATAATCAAATATTGAAAGAAAAACTGATTGATGCCGCTATGGAGGCGCAAAAATTGGCTTATGTGCCATATTCAAAATTTAAAGTCGGGGCGGCTGTTCTAGACGAAAACGGTGAAATCCACTCAGGCTGTAACATAGAAAACTCCAGCTATGGAGCCACTAACTGCGCGGAGAGGACAGCAATCTTCTGCGCTGTCGCTTCGGGCGCCCGTCAGATAAAAATGTTGGCAGTGGTCACAGAGGATGACGATTATGCCAGACCGTGCGGCATCTGCCGTCAAGTCATGTCAGAATTTGCCGGTCCTGATTTTTGCCTGATAGCGCTCAAGCCGGATCGCAGCTATGTGGAATACACGATGGAAGAGATATTGCCCTGCTTCTTCGGACCTGACAATCTGAAATAATCAAAGATCCAGCAGTGTGGGAGCCTGCTCCTTGATTTGCTGTTTCCTGGCAGCAAAGGCGTCCAGCAGGGCTTGCTCGTGAGGCAGCTCGACATCAAAGCCGAGACTCGCGAGCAGATATTTACTGAACTGCGGGGAAGTAATTACTAAAGGACCAAGCAGGGAAGCTGCGTAGAGATTTTTATCGTGTAGGCCCTGATTCCCTTGTATTGAGTGAATAAACTTCGGGGTTTCGCCTTCATAACGAGTGAATTGCGAGATGAAACCGATTATCTCGACTTTGTCAAAGAGTCCGTATACAAGGTCATTGCAGCGGTCATAGCGATTGGTATATGTTTTGAAAGAGTAGAGGTTAAGAGCAGGTATCGTGCCTATATTCTCGTAGACAATTTCTTCTCCCAGCAGATCAATGGAATTTCCGGTGAAGAGGATATGCTGACCGTCAGCGATTTTTGCCTGAATTTCCTCACGCAGGGGCAGCAATATATCCAAAATCAACCTTTGTGTCTTCTCGGTCATCGCGCCCATGAATACCAGAGCAATTTCTTCACTGAGGAAGCGGGGGCGGTCAGGGTAGCTAGTCCTCACTACATTGTCTTCGCCAAAGATTTCAGTGAAAAAATTAAGACTGCCATTTTCGCCTAAAAGATTTGTCAATTCCGGATAGAGAAACTCAACTTTCATATATCGCCTCAATTATTTTGTACCGCTTTGTCCGTTTAACTTTCGTCCTGTCAAAGGCTCGGGGCTTAAGCGCCTTCGCCAAAAACTGTAAAAAACTAAAGTTTAGCTTGAATTATCTATACACAGCATGCAGACAAAGGCTTTCCCCCCGTATACGATGCTTCATAATTTTGCATTAACGTCTAATTTCTGTGCCAGCAAGCTTTGTGTCGTTTCGGCTAAGGGCTCGGAATACAGCTCATGCAGAATACAGATATTGTCCTGATCTAAGGAAACAGCTTCGGCAATTTTTGTACTGTCCGGGCAAAGGGTAAGTTTATTTTCCGGGATACCTGCGAGCAGCAGGCGAACTTTGATGTCCGCCATCCTCGCACCTGTAATTACAATTTGCTTGACCTGCGGATTAGCCAGAAGCTCAAAGTCGGTATCATAATACCAGGCTGTCATGTCACTGTACCCGCTGGTAAACTGACTGGCATTGTAAAGTAGAATTACAGACTTCGTTCCCGGCAGACGCAATATGGTAATCAGTCCTCTGGTGACAGCGATCGGATTGCTGCCTTTCGCCAGTGTTCTGAAGATTGTCGTACTGCCTGCTTTGATTATCTCTTTGCGGCTGGTAACCACGTGTTTGCCTGTCATGGCCTCAGCGATCTCTCCGGCATCATGCCCTATAATCCGCAGCATGGTGATTGCCGCCAAAGCGTTATAGTCGTCCTGTATAGTTTCGCCTGCAGGCGGATAAGACTCAATCTCCCCCTTAACTTGCACTCTAAGCATCTCATCATGAGCCTTAAGGCTAAAGTCCGCCGGTAAATTCTCCAAGCCGCAAACAGGACAATGGACTTTGCCTAAGTGATTGTATCGGCGGAAAGAAAAATGAAGTTTGCTCCGGCAGTTGGGACAAAGCGGCAGATCGTCGATCAGGCGGGGCAGTTCTTCTTCCTCGCCCGGCAGACGGTCAATATTAAAGGTATAACGCAAGTTGTTTTGTCGAAGGCGACTACTAATTAGGTCATCAGCATTGACGATCAGAGTAGTAGACTCCGGTATGCTTTCCTCCAGCACTCCGGCGATAAACTCGACGTGAGCATTTCTGGCATAAGACTCACGGAAAAGATTTGTGATGATCAGATAATCAGGGATCAGTTCCGGAAATATTACTCGCGAGGCACGTTCATCAACTTCCAAAAGGACACAATTTTTCTTCGGAGAGCCCCAAAAGGATGCAGACTGGATCATCGCAGTTGTGACTCCTTCCTTAATATTGCTGCCGTGACTGTTGTGAGCAAAATCATAGCCCAGTTCCCGCATAGTGTCGGCCAGCAGATTGGCTGTGGTAGTTTTGCCATTTGTTCCGGTTATAGCCAGCACCAGCTCCGGCCGGGCAATTCTGACGAGAAAATCCGGGCACAAACGTAAAGCGATCTTACCGGGCCAGTGAGATCCTTTGCCTCCAGCCAGCCGAATAATATTGCCGGTTAGCCTGGCTGCAGCTATTGACAGATAGAATCGCAGATTGCGTTTTATGTTGTTATTCTCCTTTATTAGCCTTTAAACATTGTGACAATAGCAATTATTGTCGAAGTGATACCTTCTCCGCCTAATAAGCCGGCGGCAATAATATTTCCGCTCGTATCCAGTTTCTTTGACTTAAAGCCTGACATAATGAGAGCTATTATTCCGCCTATGAAGATTGAGGTAGACATGCCCAGGCCTAAAATCATGCCGATACCGATTATCATTGAAGGAATCTTCAATAGATATAGTATCATGCCGGCAAACAGGGCAGCGAAGAAGATTAAAGGATCACCAATACCGCTTACCATCGCTGCTACGCTGTGGGCTTGTGCCGCAGGTAATCCTGTCTCAGCGCCTATGCCCCCGTATTGAGCAATTATCAGAAAGAAAGCAGGTACACCGACAAGAACACCGGAAAGGCCTCCAATCAACTCGGCAACGAACTGAGACTTGGGATTGGTATTGAGTATATGACCGGTTTTGTAGTCGTTCATTGCATCACCTGCGTAACCGCATGCTACCGCAACCAGGCAGGCGATATAAATCGCGTGTTCATGACTGACAGAGACAAAAAGCCTTACAGCCAATAGTATAATTATACCAAAGACTTCCATGGGGTTAATGCCGGTCTGTCCTGTAATAACAGATGACATGGCGGTTGCAAAAATTACTCCTATCATGGCCAGGATTGACACTACAGGGGACAAGCCGGCAATAACCGTGATAACAAAGGCGGCAGCGACGGCAATCAACAGCAGCAGGCCGTTGTGTTCTTTTCTTGAAACCGCTTTGCCGCTTTTTTTAGCATAGCGTCTTTTTTTGCTCTCGGCCAGGCTTGTCATGAAGAAGTTAATCATAATGCCGACGCCGGCACCCACCATCAGGCCAACAGCAGCTGTCATAATGACGCCTTCCGCGCCTGCCTGCCTCATAATCAATCCTGCCAAGGCCCCTGTAAACCAATAACATGACGGTGTAAAACCAATAATATATCCGGTTGCGATGGCTAAAGGAGACATGTAGATGGAGACCGGAAAGAAAGATACATAAGAATCGTAAGTATTACGGACCCAACCCCAAACATCGCGGACGACTGTGAAGAGAGCGGAGAAGGCCAGAGATATGACCAACAGAAAAGCTTTGAAACCGCCTTCGTCTCCGGCTTCCAGGGTATCCGCCGCAGCCGCGCCGATTGGATATGCCAATTCCAGATCTTCGACATTGCGGCGGCGATAAATCCAGCAGAGCACAGTGCCGATAATCACTCCCGCCAGTGAGACGAAAAAAATCGGCCAGAATTTTGGCTTCAGCCAGGTACCAAGATCCATGGCGGCAGCATCATAGGGTTCATAGACACCGGCAATAAACAATGCCGGCACCGTAAAGGCAATGCCTCCCGCAACCATGGCGCCTCCGGACATACCTGTTTGAGTAATATTAATTTCGTGAATTGAAGTAGCGCGTTTGCTTATTTTTCCGCCCAGCTTCAAGAGTGACATCGATAAGACTGCAACAAAAATAGTCGGCCAGGGAAGGGCACTCATCTTTAAGGCAACGTATAGAGAGCTGACAGTGATTAGGATTGAGCCTAGAATAGTAAGCACTATTGAACGAGTCGTCAAACCTTCGAAACTCGAGTACGTTTTGTTCTGTCTCATTATTAGTCTCCTCTGAAGCGTAACAACTGTTATCTTGAATAATCGATACAGCACATCGCTTATGCCTGGGATATCAGAGTTTAACGCTATTTCTGTCATATGCCCGATGATTATTGTATTTTAAGCATATCTGTTAGAATAGACAAGCTTTCAAGCAATACCTAGATATTGACACAGGAGGAGTGTTTTTTCAATCTATATTAGGACATTCAAACTATGCTAAACCAATCAATTCAAGCTAACCAAGGAAGCCATCAACAATGTGGACATGACGCAAAAAAACCTTTCAAAAGCATGATTTCAACCAGAAAGGATTCTCTTGCCGATAAGCCGGAGAAGATCAGTTGCTGTGATACTTGCAAGAAGACAGACGAAAAACCAAAACAGCTGTCCTTCCAGGTCTTTGGCCGAGACGATCCTTGCCGGATATATGCCGGTGAGAACAACGAACTTCTACGCGTGCTGGCTATCGGCGAGAAGCTTAAAGAGCGGGGACATCATTTCTGTTACTATGCTGTTGACAAAGATCCGGGAGCTTTTGTCTGTGAACCGGCTGCCATGCAATGTATTGAAAATAGCGAAAATGATTATTTACCTCTTACTATCTCTAAAGGCAAAATTCTTAAACGCGGAGAATATCCTGATCAAGAAGATTTTTTGACTTGGGCAGGTCTAGAAATGAAAGAACTCGATTTGCAAAGAGAAGCTGAGATTCAAGCAATAGCAGCTTGTGAGACAGTCCGCACTATTGTCTGCCTCAACGCTGATGATTGTTTTAGCTGCAGGCAATGCTTTCTAAGTGAAAGCAAGTCACCAAAGGCTTCTGCAGCAGATTCTACTTAATAATTTAATCTGATTATGCCGCCGATGTCATAATCCACAGCATGGTTACAGGGTATCACTATTGGCCGCTGCAGCTTATAGGGATTAGCTAAAGATCGCGGCAGCTTACTATGAGCAGTCAAGTTGAAGATTAAGCTCAAATGAGATTCATATGATCTCAATAATCAGCTATAATAAAAATAGATGAAGTTCGTTCTCTGAATAGTCATTTTATGAGAACATGTAATTCGATCGCATTGCCGATCAAGAAAGGATGTGTCCTATGATTATAGATATCCACGGAGTAGGCATTAAAGTCGGAGAAGGATTTGAGAACACGGTTAAAAAGAAGATGCAGAAATTTGAGCGCTTTTTTGGTGATGATGCTCACGCAGTTGTGCGTTTTCAGTATGAGCATGAAGATATCCGCACTGAGCTCACAATCAAAGTAAGATCTCATTTATATCGCGCCGAAGCAATTGCTCCGGAAGCTATCATGTCCTTGCAGAGAGCCATCGATGTAATGGAGGGTCAGATCCGCAAGCAAAAGACCCGCATGAAGCGGCAGAGCCGCAGCTTCGACTATATGAAAGACTATATAGCTGATTTGGAAGCCGGCGTCGCGCAGGAAGAAGAAGAAGAGATGCCGATCATTACCCGCCGCAAGAACTTTGCCATTACCGCCATGGACGCTAACGAAGCTGTTTTGCAGATGGAACTTGTTGATCACACATTCTTTCTGTTCCTTAATCCGGACACAGGCAAGGTAAATCTTGTTTATAAACGCTTGGACGGCAACTATGGCTGGATAGAACCTGAATATTAAAATCAGTTTTCAATTATAAATTTAATTAACGGCCGCCCGAGGGCGGCTGTTTTAGAAATTGGAGTTAGACTAAAAGATGTTTTCATCTGAACGGGATAAAGCAAATTCTAAATCTGAGAAAAAAAATCTTAATCCTGAAATTGAGGGTTATGAAACAAAAATTAGAGGCGTTTTGCAGCAGGATCAGTTGTCTAACCATAGAGAGTATGATCCAAAGTCAGATTATTTGCTGCGAGAGCTCAATCCGGAGCAGTTGGAGGCTGTCACTCATGAAGGTTCGCCTCTTTTGATTCTGGCAGGCGCCGGCTCAGGAAAAACGCGAGTCATTACTCATAGAATCTCATGGCTGGTGTTAAGAAAAGGTGTTGATCCGGGACGTATTCTGGCAATCACTTTTACCAATAAAGCCGCCAACGAGATGAAAGAGCGCGTGAGTCAACAGATCGGCCTGCAGGCCAGGGCTGTCTGGGTAGGTACTTTTCATGCCATGATGTTGAGAATCCTGCGCTTGCATGCCCAATATCTGGGCTATGACAAGTCCTTTACTATCTTGGATTCAGACGACCAAAAACGAGTTATCAAGGACAGTATGAATAAAGCAGGCGTCAGCGATAAATCAACTCCAATTCGTCAAATTCAGCAGGAGATCAGCAAGGCAAAGAATAAACTCATCTATCCTGAGGAATATGCCAAATCAGCCGGTAAAGATATGAAACGCAGACAAGTTGCTGAGATCTATGACTATTATCAGAAAGAACTGCAGCAAAACAATTGTATGGATTTTGACGATATACTTGCTCTTACTGTTTTCCTCTTTGAGCAGCAGCCGGATATCCTCGCCTATTATCAGGAGCGCTTCATCCATGTCCTTGTCGATGAGTATCAGGACACAAATTTTGCTCAGTATGAACTGGTTCGTATGTTGGCAGCCCGCCACAATAATCTTTTTGTCGTAGGAGATGATGACCAGTCTATTTATAGTTTTCGGGGCGCAAATCTGATGAATATTCTAGATTTTGAAAAAGATTTCCGCGATTGCAGTGTGATTCGGCTGGAGCAGAATTATCGCTCAACCCGCACTATTTTGGCTGCGGCAAATTCTGTCATCTGCAGAAATACCCACCGCAATCAGAAAAAACTTTGGACCACAGCAAACGAAGGCGACAAAATCATGTTTTACCGCGCTCATGATCAAAACGATGAAGCGTCTTATGTGGCCAATCAGATTAAGCGTCTGATGTCCAAGTCCGAAGAAGGTATGGAAGGCAAGAACATCGGCATTCTCTACCGGGTGAACGCTTTAGCGAGAAATCTGGAGAGTGCTCTGAGAGATAGAGGCATTGCTTATCGCGTTTACGGAGGCATGCGTTTCTATGACCGCAAGGAGGTTCGAGACGTAATAGCGTACTTGCGTCTGATCTCCCAGCCGTTAGATGATGTTGCCTTTCGCCGTATTATCAATACCCCTAAGAGGGGCATCGGCGCTGCGACAGTTGAATTATTGAGCGCAAAAGCAGCTGCGGAAAACAGTTCAATGTTTGAGATCTGTCAGCGCGTGGAAGAGTTCACGGATTTGTCTTATGCGGCCTCCAAAATTCGCTATTTTGTTCAGCTGATAAACGATTTGCAGCGCGCTCTGTCAAAGAATGAACAGGAATTCGGTTTTTTTGTCAAACAGGTAATCCATGACTCAGGTTTGCGCAGAGAACAGGAAGCTTTGCTCGACAAGCTGCCTCTGGAAGCGACAACACGGATTCAAAATATGGATGAACTGATTTCTGATGCGATGGAATTTGAAGTCAGGCTTGAAGCTGAGCTGGAAGAGTTAAGTGAGTTTCCGGAGTTGATGGATGATCTGCAGGAACTGTCTTTGCCTTTAAATTTAGGCATGACTGCAGGTGCTTATCTGGAACGGGTTGCCCTTTACAGTGATCTGGATCAAGATGATCAAGATGATGCTGTCAGTCTGATGACAATCCACAGTGCCAAAGGTTTGGAGTTTGACGTCGTCTTCCTGATTGGCGCTAATGAGGGGCTATTCCCCAGTGAGCAATCCCTCTATTCGGCAGCAGATATAGAAGAAGAGCGCAGACTGGCGTATGTGGCGGTAACCCGGGCGAAAAGACGGCTATATATAACTGCTGCCAGAAGCCGTCTGCTTTATGGACAAACCATGTACCGGGAAGTATCTCGCTTTATTCGTGAAATTAATGACGATCTGGTGTTGGAGGAAGGCGGGTCACGTCATGGCGACAATGAAATTCATTTTGACCGTAATACCGGCAGTTTCGGCAACAGTTTCCGGCGCGAAACTGACAAGCCGGGCAGCAGTTTTGCTGCAGGAAGAAAAAAGGATACATTCCTGAGGGATTTCAGCGGCGATGTCAGGACAGCCGGCGGTGGGGAGGAAGAGGAAAACACAAAAACTAATGTGTCCGCCTTCAACAAAACAGTAAATAGTATGAAGCGCGGACTGGATTATTCGACGCTTACGCCCGGAGATCAAGTCAGGCACGAACGCTTGGGAGTAGGAACAATCAACAAAATAACTCCTTTCAGCGGTGATGCCATCTTGGAGATCAAGTTTAGGAGCGGCACAAAGCGCTTTAAAGCTTCGCTCTCGCTGCTCAAGCCTTTGGAAGAATAATTATCAGGCAATATCTGCTATTATTTATTTAATGGCAGGGAGGTTGGAAATGAACAAATTGCCGCGCGAACTGAAGGAAGAGGACGAAATAAAAAATCTTAGTCGTTATGCGGCCAAGAGCAGCCTCAGCCGCGGGCGCAGACACAAACAAGATGACTGTCCCGTGCGCACTATGTTTGAGCGCGATACCGGCCGCATTATTTATTCTATGCCTTTCCGGCGCCTGCGTCAGAAGACGCAAGTGTTCTTTAATCCCCGCAATGACCATATTTGCACGCGCATGGAACACGTCATCTACGTGATGTATTTATCTATGACCATTGGCAAAGCTCTGAATCTTAATCAAGATTTGATCCAGGCGATTTCACTTGGCCATGATTTGGGGCATGCGCCTTTTGGGCATGCCGGTGAGGATTCATTGAACAAAATTCTTAAAGAACAGGGAACTGAGTTTAGCTTTCAGCATGAGCTGCACTCGCTGCGCACTATAGATTTGTTGGCGGAGCACAAGAGTGAACCGGGCCTTAATCTCAGTTTTGAAGTGCGTGACGGTATTGCCAGTCATTGCGGTGAATCAATCTTCGAGCACAAACTGGTGCCCTGGCGAGATAAGACTGAGGCGGAGCTGATACCGGGAGCTGAAAAGCATATGCCGCCGGCAACGCTGGAAGGCTGTGTAGTTCGAATTGTCGACCGGATCGCTTATGTTGGCAGAGATATTGAAGACGCTTATCGGGCAGGGCTGATGAGTTTCTCGGATATCCCCGCCCACTTACAGGCAGAGCTGGGTAACTCTAATTCCGCCATTGTCAATACACTCATTCTCGATATTCTCTCCAACAGCTACGATCAGGATGCCATTGTATTGAGCGATGCCAAAGGTGAAGCATTGAGGGAGTTGATTGAGGAAAATTACGCCAGGATTTATAAAGCGGATCTTATCATCACTTATGAGAATATGGTTGACAATGTAGTCAGGGGGCTGTTTAAAGCCTTTATGGCTGCAGAACAGGGTAATTTTTCTTGTCCTCCTGAAGGTGAACTGGTTTTAGAGAACTTTCATCACTTTTTAGAGCGCCATCCTGAAAGAGAAGCTTCGCCAATCCGCAAGGTAACTGACTATATAGCCGGCATGACGGACCATTACGCCGCCACCACATTCAATGCTATTTACCAAATCTAAAATGAATACGAAACGAAAATTAAAAACATATATGAAATACAAATAATTGTTTAAATATTAATTTTATGAAGGCGCATATCTGTGAAGTCAAAAGATGTTTCGAATACAACACAATCCGGAGGATAGACGGCCATGCATAGTGATAAAAATACTGCGGGACGAGAGGGCAGGGAGGCGACTAATTTTTTTGCCATGCTTCATCGTATGAGGTATATCAACCGTTGGTCTCTGATGAAGAACACCGAAACTGAAAATATCATGGAACACTCTTATGAGGTCGCTGTCATAGCTCATGCCTTAGCGCTGATTCGTTGTGAATATTTCTCAAAGGACAGACTATGTCCGGATCCGGACAAGGTTGCTGTTATGGCTCTATACCACGATCTGCCGGAAATTATGACCGGAGATATGCCTACTCCTGTAAAGTACGCTACAAAGGAAATGAGGGAGAGTTACGGTGTAGTTGAGCACGAGGCTGCAGTCAAACTTCTGGCAATGCTGCCGGAGTCCTTGCAGGTGCACTATAAGTCTTTGATCTTGCCTGACTCAACTGACAAGGAGATCTTTGAGATCAACCGGCTTGTTAAAGCTGCAGACCGTTTCGGCGCCTATATAAAATGTCTCGATGAACTCAAGTCGGGAAATAAAGAGTTCAAAAATGCCATGCTGGGTGTAAGGATACGGCTCGAGCAGATGGATATGCCGGAAATTGAATGGTTCATGGAAAATGTCATCCCTGCTTACAGCAAGACTTTGGACGAATTGGACGGCAGCGTGCCCGATTAAATTATTTTAATGAAGAAAATCTGAATTGCATTACACAGATATTTCATAGATCCTACAAGTCATGGACAAACGACCAAAAGCTGTGCCCTCAGCGTGTTTAGCCTAATTTATTCATCCCCTCTGTGCTAGAATTATTAAATAGTCGGTTGTGGTTTATGCAGGAGGGAATATGATGGGCTGTAATCCAAGCAAAAAGATTCGCCTGTCGGCGCTGCTCATCTCTATACTCCTGATTTTCATTTTTTCTGGTCAGGCAGTTCTATCTGCATCATTGATTGTTTCCGGCTCCGGGCAAACAAAATCTGGCAGGACAGATCATCCGGAATCTAATAATTCCAATTCCATGGCCGCTGAATCCGCCGAGTCAGTGCAGGAGCGGACAGACCCGGCTAATACCGACCCTTCTCAGAATGATTCAGGCGGCGCCGATTCAGGTCTTAGTAATCCGGAGCAATCCGAAGCAGAGCAATCAACAACGGATATCGCGGCAGAAGGATCAGGAAAAAGCACTGATGCTCCAACAATTGATGCTCTGAAGGAAGACATTTCAGCTTCACCTCAAGGAGTGCAGTTTGTAAGTGTAACCGCTTCTCCGTGGAACGCGACAGTAAGCGCCGCAGCGGGTTTGCGTCTGCGCTCATTGCCGGCGACCGGCTCTCAAAACTTGGGGTTAAAGAGTAACGGCGTCAAACTGCTGGTTTTAGGTTATGTGGAAGGAACATCTGTCAACGGCAACACCCGTTGGTATGCTGTCATTACTGAACCTACCGGTATCATCAGTGATCCGCTTAAGCCTGAAGGTTATATGTCGGCTGAATATGTAGCTCTTTATGCCGGTGTGACGGTTGGGGCTTATATTGATCAATCTGATCCACTTCCCGATATGGGAGGCTCTTTGAGTGACAGCGAGTTTCAGGCCATGCTCAACAGAAATTTTCCGGTCAGTTATCATGCCGGACTAAAGGCATTGCATAAGCAGTATCCTTATTGGACCTTTACCGCTAATAATATTGACCATGATTGGGATTATGTCATCACACGTGAATCTCCCGGCAAAACATCGATGGTGCCTAGAAGCTCAATTACTTCGCTCAAGTCTTACGCCGCTGATTCTTATGATTACGATACAAATACCTGGAAGAGTTTAGACTCCGGTTTCACAGGTGCTTCAGAGGCGGCTATCCGATACTATATGGATCCTAGAAATTTTTTGAACAGCACCCATATTTTTCAATTTGAAAATCTGAGCTATGACAAAAACTTTCAGACAACGGCAGGTATAGAAAAAGCCTTGCAGGGCACTTTTATGGATCCCGGTTCCGGTTCAGAACATGTAGACTCCCAAGGCAGGATTGTATATCGGGACGCCGGCGGCAGCAAGAAAACGATAAATAAAACTTATGCCGAGGTCTTTCTGGAAGCAGCTGAAATAAGCGGCGCCAGTCCTTATTTTCTAATCAGCAGAGTTGTTCAAGAGGTGGGGAAAAGCGGCAGCGCATCTGTCAAAGGCACTCATGCCACTTATCCGGGCATATACAACTATTACAATATTGGAGCTACATCGGGAACCAGCCCTATTGCTAATGGTCTAAACTATGCCTCGTCAGGCACTACGTACCGGAGACCTTGGAATGACCCGGAGAAAGCCATAATCGGCGGTGCCCAATGGATAGCCAATGGTTATATCAATGCAGGTCAAGATACCCTTTATTTCCAGAAATATGATTTTAAGGCCTTTTGGCATCAATATATGTCCAATATTTTGGCGCCTGCTTCAGAGGCTTCCATCGTTCGCAGCAATTACTATAATATGGGCGCAATTAATCTGCCCTTCAATTTCGTAATCCCGGTTTTTAAAAATATGCCGGATACTCCGGAAGCCAAGCCCACAGATAATCTTAGCCGCAACAATTGGCTGAAGGATATCACTGCCCCTGCGTCTCTGCAGCCCGCCTTCAGCCCTGAAGTTTATAATTACACCATAAATTTATCGGCTCCCGCAAGTAATCTTTCTCTTACAGGGATACCTTATCAATCAAGTTCTGAGGTGACAGCCAAAGCCAACGGAAAAACTGTTCAGGCTAACAGTATTCCCATACCTGCGGATGCCGCATCACCGTTTGTCGTGACACTGATTGTAAGTGCTGAAAAACGCGATGTGCAGCGAGAATACACTATTACTGTTAAACATCAGGGAGTGGGAGGGACAAATGGAGACATCCCTCTGCAGAGCAGTGTGTACAGTTTCAATGCCGGCATCATTTCCGGCTTGAACCCAAAGAAAAATCAGCATCTGGCTGAAAATATACTGCGAGATCTCAAGCTTAGCTCCAGCGGCTACCAAATGAGAATCAAGAACAGCACAGGCAAGGTGATAACCACGGGTGTTGTGTCCACCGGATGCACGCTGGAAATTATACCCGCCGGGAAAACTGTGCCGGAGTTTACTTTGTCCTTCATTATGTACGGCGACATCAACGGCGACGGGCGGATAAACATTGCTGACAAGACACTTATAAGTGATCATTATCTGATGAAAAATATTTTGAAGGGTTCTCAGTTATTAGCAGCAGACGTAAGTAATGATGGCAGGGTCAATATTGCTGACGGCACGATCATTTCTGATTATTATCTAATGCGTACAGAAATAGCTGGAAATAATTGACGAGGGATTATATGAAAACTACAAAAACAAAATTTTGCATCTTATCAATAGTAATTATTTCGTTAGTAATACTATTATTCCCCATCCACAAACTCCAGGCCATCGGTGTAGTTTTCAGCGTAAATAAATCTAACGTCAATGTGGGCGATAACGTAACTGTCAGTATTAAAATTTCTGCGCCGACATCTGGTTATACTTCGTATGGTCTAACAGTAAAATATGACCCAAGTGTTTTTACTTACGTTAGTTATAAAAATAATTCAGGCCTTAGCTCTCCAACTGTGGTACACAACAATCCATACGTTATTGTAGATGCATCAAAGGATATAAATGCGTCATATAATGGAACAGGTGTTGGAACCATAACTTTTAAAGCTAAAGCTGCAGCGACTAAGGCTACCTTTACTTTAATTGACCTCTCGATTGGATCTGAAACAGTTTCTTATGGAACCACAATCGATGTTAAGGTGTCCACGGCGGCAGCTGCTACTCCGACTCCTAAGCCTACTGCTGCTCCAACAGCCGCTCCCACTCCCAAGACTACAGCAGAATCAACGACAAAGACTTCTGCAGCTGTAACTGATAAAACTACATCTGCCGCCACCGAATCAACTATTGAAGAAACTATTGAAACAACCATTGAAACAACCTCCGAAGCAGCAAGTCCGGTTGAAAGAATATTTTCCTTCAGCGGCAGTTCTCTTGTGAAATCAACGACAGAGCCGGATGAATTGGATATTCCTCGAGGCTTTTTACTCCTTACAGAGGATGACCAGGACAAGCCCTCAGTCTATGTATTGCCTGGCAGCAATTTGATGCTGTTCTGGCTGGAGGACTCGGAAGGTGAGGCAAACTTCTATTTTTACGCTCTTGATCAGGATGTCTATGTGCCATATGTGGAGTTATCATATCCTCAGGGCGTATTTAGAATTGCTTTACCTACTAAAAATGACTCGATTCCGGAAGGGTTCATCGAGAGTAAACTGACGCTGTCGGATCGGGAATATCCCGCTTTCAAAGCTGATCCGGACAGGGAGCTGCCGGCAGGAATTGTCAAGATTCCGGAGCAAATTTATCTGCTCTATCTCGAAAGGGATGTTGAAGCTGAAGATGGCGGAATAGAAACTGAGGGAGGATTTTATTATTATGATCAATTATCCGCCGCAGTTTTCCCATATGCCTACTTGCCGCTGGTAATCCCGGAGACTTTGACACAGGAGCCGGTCACAACTGCGGAGCAAAGCGCAGTCGCCACTGATAATATCGAAGCTCAGACGACAACCACACCCGGCGAGATTGGCGCTGAAACTGCCGCTGCAGCTGTTTTTAAAGGTGATTATAGAACCTTCAGTATGATTTTGGCTGCGCTGCTCCTAGGCAGTTGGCTGCTGTTCTGGGCTTTGGCTCCAAGGAGAAAACGAGCCAGGGCAGCTATAGCCGGCAAAACTGAAGACAATGCCGATGCTAAGGAAATTCCTTCGAATAATTCTTCTGCTGATACTTTTCCAAACCTTAGGGTTGAAGAGATTAACGGCTCGCAGACGCCGGTGTCAGCACAGAACAATAAATTCTACAGAGCGCCTGATGAAAAAAAGCACAATGACTTGGCTGAAGCTGAAATTAATGATTACACAGACGATGAAATTGCGGGCTCAATGCCTTGGTATATCGAAGAAGAAAATACAGCAAAAGCCGGCCTGAGAAAGTTCAATCCAAGGTCAGCCCATAAACCCGATACTCAAAAATTAGAGCAGAAAAGAGAAAAATATTATTCTGATGATAATTTTAGAGCGGCTAATAAAAAATATTACAGAGAAGTTGATGTGAACGCAGCTGAAGGCGCATACAACATAGGTCCTGATAGAGCCGCAACCCCACCGCTTGCTGATGAAATAAGCTCTGACGGAGTGTACAATGAACTGGACGATGAAAAATTTGGATTCATTAGTCCGGATGAGTCGGAAGAGCAGGAGCGATTCAAAGGATTTCGCAGAAAGCGGATAGAGGACATTACAGCGGATGAAAATTCCGGGTCAAGGGAATTTGATGACACAGATGATATTTTTGGGGATCGCGGGGAAATTTGATGCGAAAATTTATTACCGGAATTAGGCAATTTTTGAGTAATTCAGAGATAGTTCGCTATTTGATCATTGGAGTTCTTACAACCTTAGTTAACATCGCAATCACGGCAATTGGCAATAGATATCTAGGTCTTCAATGGCGTTATTACACAAATAAAGTCGCCTATGTATCGGCAATCCTATTTGCCTATGCGGCCAACCGGCGCTATGTCTTTCGCTCTAAAGCTAAGGTCTTTCCTGAGCTGATACGCTTTTCTGCATCAAGGCTTTTAATATCAATAATATTTGAAGACGGCGGTTACTATTTGCTTTATGATGTTCTTGGCTTTCAGACTATGATGCCGGTTTTACGGCATATCCCCTGGGCCAAATTCTTTGGTATGGTCTTTGTTGTAATAGCCAACTATGTGATAGGAAAATTTTTAGTCTTTACAGGTAAGGAAAAAGATCAGGAAAATGATGATAATAAACTGCCCGGTGCAGGCAGCGGAGACGATAAGAATAGCTTAACCGACTGAAAAATGGAGTAAATCATATTTTCATAGTGGCTGGAAATTACTAAAATAACGGCCACACCATATTATAGGCAGAGTAGATGAATTATCCACAAGCACTTGAATATATTAAGTCAGCTGCAAGATTTGGTATCAAACCGGGACTGGAACGCATCAAAGAGTTGTGTAGGCGTTTAGGCAATCCTCAGTCCGGGCTTAAGGTTTTCCATATTGCCGGAACCAACGGTAAAGGCTCCGTCAGCAGTTATCTTACGCATATACTGGCAACGGCAGGGTATAAGACCGGTTGGTTTACCTCACCCTATCTGGAACATTTTTCAGAGCGAATCCGTGTTTTCTCCGGTCCCAAAGATTTGTCAGCCTACGACGACGCAAACAGGGCAGGGGAGATCGGCGAAGAAGATTTTGCCCGCATCATGACCGGAATCGAAATCGAAGTTTCCCGCATGCTGGCGGACGGCTTTGACAATCCGACAGAATTTGAGTTGATTACCGCTGCCGCTTTTCTCTGGTTCTATGAACAAAATTGTGATTTTGTCGTTTTGGAAACAGGTTTGGGCGGCAGACTCGATTCAACTAATATTGTCGAGCACCCCGAAGCGGTTATTATTTGCTCGCTGAGTTATGAGCATGTGGAATTGCTGGGACCGACAATTGCCCGAATTGCTGCCGAGAAGGCAGGAATCATGAAAACCCAAGTACCGGTTTATGCCTACGATCCGGCCGCTTCCTATCTTTCTGCCGGTGACCTACAAACTGTTCGACAGGTTTTAGAGGAAAGAGCTGCCGAGCTATCTTGCCCTTTGACCTGGGTCGGGCACGACAGTGTGACAATTCTGGAACAAAGCCACAGCGGACAAGATTTTCTCTGGCAGAACCGGCGATTCCATACTCGTCTGTTAGGCTCGTATCAGCCATTACATGCAATTTTGGCGGCCAAGGCGACAACACCGTATGTCAGCATTGAACAGATAAAAGAGGGCATTAATATTGCTTTCTGGCCGGGCAGGTTGGAAATATGCTCTGAGGAACCTTTTATTTTATTGGATGGGGCTCATAATGTTCAGGGTTGTACATCTTTAGCAGAGACTTTGGAGCAGATACTTCCCGGTCAAAGGCTAATTTTATTGACCGGCATGCTGGCTGATAAGAATACTTCCGAGATGCTGAGAAAAATATTGCTGGGTAGAAATTATTCAATAGATACTATTTTTGCCACGGAGCCCGATAATCCCAGAAAGCTGGCAGCTTCCAGTCTGGCGGATCAAATTGAGAAGATTAATTCAGAGCGTATGGAATCCCTGTCTAAAGATAGCTATAATATTCGTATTGTTGCTCTTGCGGAGGCAGGTGATGCCGCTCGTCAGGCAATGCAGTATGCTCGGGAACGGGACTTGGCTCTAATCGCCTTCGGCTCATTGTATTTGATAGGTAATATTCGTCATATACTGCGTGGCAGCAACTAAATACTTAAGGATTATTACATGAATTGGGATAAAGCAATTAAAAATATGCCTGAGCTCAACAGCGATAATATTCAGGTCAGCGCTTCTGAGCGGGAAAATGAACGAGCT
>DASRVY010000181.1:0-1804 GCA_035654855.1 Bacillota bacterium
AACTCGGATGCTGTCAATTCCGACAGGAATTGAGCTATGGCTGAAGCCCGCCAAAGAGGCTCTAAGTAATCTGGTAAAATCAGCCTGAGAGAGCAGTAAGGATTTCATGAGAATCTGCGCTTCATCCCAAAGTTTTAACCAAAGATTCCAGGAATCAGCCAGTATCAGAGCAGCTTCTGTTTCCTGATTCTCACGCAGAGAAGAAATCCTCTCTGTCAATACAAAAAAAGGTCCATTCTCACTTTTAGTCCATGTAAATAGCAAGTCCAGTTTTTTTGAGCTCTGTCTTTTTCGGCGGATGCTCTTTCCTAAATCATCGAGAGGGCTAAGCACCTCCAGGACTTGTTGCCATAGCGAATATTCTTTGCTTGAGATTTTTCCTTCCGCGGCTTGCTGTTTCGCATCAAAACGGGAAATGTCATAGGGAGAAATCAAACCTTTGGCCAGACATAGATTTTCAAAATCATCGATCGTCCGGCGGGGGAGAAGGTCAAAGCCGGAGCGCAGATAGAGCATTATAGTATTAAAGTCGGGTTTCTCCAGCAAGTATTCCAGCAGGGCATCTATATAGCGGAAAAATGATGACTGAGTCAACGAAGTGCGCCTGTCAATAAATACCGGCAGACCGTAATTTTTAGCAGTTGCGGTTAGAAGATCGTGGTAGGCATCGGGATCAGCTAAGGCGATGCCAATATCTCGACGCCGCAATTTTTGTCCCGATAAAATTTCTCTAATTTTGCCGCAGACATAGCGCAGCTCTTCGCGGGGATTGGCCGCATATACAGTGGTGATTGAGGCCTGTTTTTCTTCGGCTTCCAATCGCTCAACAGTTAGATTACCGGCGGAAATCTTAATTATCTGACGGGCAGTATCCAGGCCATGACTGTACACAGGGTCACTGGCTATTGGAGAAACCGACGGGCCGCCGGCATTTTTTGTTTGGCCTGCTGCGTTGTCTTCAAGATAATCTAAGCTGCAAGTGACCGTGATTGAATCACAATGCTGATTCAACAGCCTTAGAACTGACAATTCCTGAGTGGTAAAGGCTCTGGTCTCGCCAAAACCCAATACCCAGACAGCCGTATCTTTTAGGAAGGACAGCCTGGACTCAGCAAGCGCATTATCGAGCAGAGATATCAAGCGATCTAAATCGTGGTCAGGGTCGAATAATTCATGTGCTGTCAAAGCCTCCCGGTATTGCTCCCAGAGGAGAGAAAAGTCAAAAAGTTTATCCTTGGTGATGGCGGTAGGCGCTGTGACGGAGGCATCTCTCAGATCCATGGGTGAGATGCCATAACGACTGAAGTCTCCCATGACATTGACCAGCTCCGCTGCGAAACCGGGACGTCCGACAAATCTGGAAAATCTTCTAAAGGCAGCGGGTTTTAACTCATCTTCGCCTGCTTGAGGTTTATCTGCCACACTTGAGTGTGTATTTGGCATGTTGGCCGGAGCCGATTTATAAGCGCCTTCATCATCTAGCGGTAAAACTGCATCATATTCTTCTTGTGCGGATTGTGTAGAGCCGGACTGCAAGATTTTTTGAATGAGGAGAGCTTTGCCTGCCTGGCTGATGTGCCTTACCGCTAATCCGCCGGCTTCAGAGAATAATCTGTGAGCCAGCCGGGAAAAGGACAAAACCTCCGCCATCATCAAACCTGCGTGATTATATTTTTCCAGATACCGCCTCTCCAGATCTGCCTTCATGCTTTCCGGCACAATCAAGAAAGCGCGCCTCATCTGATCTTCTTTGGTGTAAGAATTGAGCTCGCCCAGGCAACGGTCGGTCAGCAGATTAGGATCA
>DASRVY010000182.1:0-1001 GCA_035654855.1 Bacillota bacterium
AACGCGGGCTGAGGGTGTATGCAAAGATGGCAACCGATACGCAATACATGCAAGCGGCAACGGCGACAGCTTCAATCACAGAATAGAGTTCGAGCTGATAGAGCTGAAATCAAAATAATCAAATGGGTTGAGGAGAATTAAATGACGCAATTATTTTATAACGAGCACGGATACAGGAAGTGCAGAGAAGCTAGGTTAAGATGTATCGCTGGCAGCAGAGAGTGCTTAGCTGGAGAGGCAGCCAATCAAATAAAGCATCTAAAACAAGCATTGAAGGAAATTATATCAATCGTTGAAATTCATTCTCGCGAAACCGGTAATAATTTTGCATGGGCTGAGCTTGATTTTGCTAAGGAAGCTATTTCGGTGACCGCTAATGAATAACCTAATCATGCCAAGCGGCAATGGCGCGACAATGACCAGTCGAGAGATCGCCGAGCTCACAGGGAAGCGCCACGACTCTGTAATAAGAACGATCAGCACTTTGATCTCTAGCTCCATAATTCAACAGCCACAGATTGTGGAAGTCAAAAACCATCAAGGCCAGACGGTTAAAGAGTGTGTTTTTTCTGGCGATCAAGGGAAGCGCGATACACTGGTGTTGGTGGCAAGGTTATCGCCTGAGTTTACCGCTGCTATTGTTGATCGTTGGCAAGAATTGGAGAGCATTGATAAGCCATCTATTCCGCAAACATACATTCAAGCGCTGGAGGCTTTGGTCGAATCAGAAAAGCAAAAAGAGCTAGCTATCGCAACAAAAGCAGAGATCGGTAATCGGCGCGAAGCAACTGCGATGAATACGGCCAGCCAAGCAGTAAAGCGTGCAAATAAACTTGAAATTGAACTGGATCAATCGCAGGAATGGTCAACCGTTAAGCGCATGGAGATAATCACAGGTTTAAAATTCAGCTGGCGGCTGCTTAAATCGGCGGGGTCTGATCTTGGTATTGAATCAAAAGATGTTTTCGATCCTAACTTTGGAACTGTAAAGGCGTATCATG
>DASRVY010000183.1:0-5559 GCA_035654855.1 Bacillota bacterium
ACCATAGACATATAAAATTTTATTTTATCTATTGATGCAACATTTAATTGCTCAAATAATCTTTGATAAATAGGTCTTTCTGATTCTAGACAACTTAAGAGAATATAGGATTGGGTTGATTCTGGGAATACTGTTATAGCAAGGCGGTGCATCATACCTTTTACTGTATGCCTAATTTTTTTTCCATTCAAATCATAATCTGGAGCAATATATGCATAGTTTGCAAACTTAATTTTTTCTGGAATTTTAATAACATAGGTTGCTACACCATTATAAGTACCAGACATTATTTCTTTATCAAAATGAGATTTAATTGGTTCAAACTCTCGCATTTTTAACTGTAGCATCCTGTACATTCCTACCATCATTGGTGACTTGAATGCAACTGGGTTCTTCTTAAAACACGCTTTGTAAATATCCATTGCTGTATGTTGCTTATAGTATTCAAAAATGAATGCTTTGTAGGCATATATAAACTTCATTTCTTCATTTAAATCATCAAAATCTGGTGCACTCTTTTCGATAGCAGCAAAAACAACATTATCGTGCAAATCACAGAAACAAGTTTCAGTAGTTGCATCATTAGCACTGGTTCTACTCATTTGAACAATAATAGCTGGCTCTCCTTTTTCCATCGGAATAAATAAAGGCTTTTTCTTTGTGTTCATCGTATATACATGACGCTCTTTTCCTGCAAGCATAGAAATAATTTTATTATTTTGCAAGGCATGTGCTTCTTTTATTTTACCTTTACAATGGGCTTTGTTTGGATGCATACAGCATTTTTTCATTGATTTTCTCATCATCTCCATGACTTGAACTTCTGGTGGTTTCTTCGATGTTTGTGGCACTTCCACCACCTTGTTTTTACAACAATCTCGATATTTATCATCACTACCACATGGACAAAGCTCATTACCTAAAACTTTTATATATTTCAAAGGGTTCATTTTTCACCATTTCCTATATTGTTCTTATTAATATTGTTTTCTATCTTTTGGTGCTATCTATCATTCATACCTATAACATAGGTTGTATAAATTGAATCAATGCAGTTACTGCCGCAGCAAATTCTGCAGTGTTTTTTAAACCTTTTAATCCTAAAATTGCAGTTTTAAGGAATGATTTTCTTGGATTTGCCGACTTAATTTCCTCTTTAATAACATCTATACTGCTAACAAGTGTCTCGAAATCTTCCTCTGAAATTCCCTGGGCATTCTTTTCAACTTCATCTATCAATTGAATTAATTTATCATAGTCAATTGTGTTAATTGTATTGGTTGCATTAATTACAGAATTATCACTTGCTATATTAACTTGTCCGCTCTCAACTGTTATAGAATATGTTACCCTTTCATCCACTCCCATATCTATTCCGATTTTGGTAAGAAAACGTTCAATATGCCTAATCAAAACCATTACTACCCTATCATTAAACCCTTTAACCTTATCCTGAAAGCTTCTAGAATTCGAATATCCAAAGGCGACACCTCGGTGAATGGGAATATCATTTTCTACTATATAATTAAGATAACCGCTTAATGATCTATTGAGCCTTTTCAAGCTCTACCCCCCGGTTCGTCAGATATTGTACCAATTCCTTCTCCGTGGGGAAATGTTTTTCAGCCAGTGCAAGGTGTTCCTTTACCAGCGCCAAGCTATGTCCCGTAACCTGGCGCATCAGGTGGGGCGGCATTCCGAAGTAGCGCAATACCAGCACCCGGTCAAAGAGCCTTAAGTAATTATCTACCGCCTCCGGCGTATGGTAAATGCGCCTGGCGATCTGCTGAGTGCTCAAACCCCCCAGGGACATTTCCACCACGATGGTCTTGTGGGTCAAGGTGCGGCCCATATCCAGAACCGTGCCGGCTGTGGGCAGGATCACCCCGAAATGCTCCTGGTAGTTATTTAGCAGCTGCCTCAAGGTGACCCCATTCAGGTTGAGCAGCCATTCTAAATCCAGCATGGTGAGCACACCGTCCTGCTGCCAGGCCTCGGCGGTGACCCGCTCGATCTGCCGGATCTTTAAATGCTTAAGATCGCCGCGGTTGTTTAAATCCAGTGCCTGTTCCTCCGGTGTCAGCAGCGTCAGCACCACCGGCACCAGCAGCCGTCTCTGGCCTCTTTTAAAGCGATGCGTGCTGTAAACCAGCCATACCGCCTGGCCGGGCTTCAGCTCCTTTATCCGGGGGCAGCACCATTGCCTGGTCTGGGCCGCTCGCTTAGCCATGGCCCGGGCCAGAGCGGGCTTGCACCCGTATTCCCGGGTCAAGTAACCGGTGACCGGTTCCAGGAGAGCATCGGGCAGGGTGATATCGTCCAGGGGCCTGGGATTTACCTCCAGGGCCTCCGCATCCAGGGGCTCGGCCGGCAAGAACTCCTTGCCGCCTCTCCTGCTGACCAGTTCTTTCTGGTCAGTCCACCGCCACAGCCTCTCCAGGTCAAAGTCATTTGCGTACTCCAGGCAAACCTGCAGCTGCTCATACTCCAGATGCCTCCGCACTGCGGTGGCCTTGAAACCGCCGGCCAGCCGCCTGCTCCACTTTGGCGTGAGCAGCGGAATGGGGGTGAGCTCACCCTCTATTTCCACGAGCAGTTCACCGGGCTTTAGACGCCTGGTTCCTGTATCTGCTTCATGCTCCGCCAAAACCTCGTTAACCCTGTCCGCCACCGCTTCGGCCAGTTGCGAGCGGGGCGCCAGTTCAAAGCGCTGTTGTAAATGGGACACTTGCACTAGCCTGACATCTCGGGCTGGAAGGGCGGCAAAACGATTGGGACCACCCTTCACTTTTTTCATCATGGTTACCTCCCGTTTTTTTTTAGGTCCCCCTGCTCCACCATCCGCCGGATCTTGGCCATGCGGAAGACGAAGTCAGGATGATTGAAACGTGCATACAGGTTTAGATATTTGGTCACCACCTTTCGGGACATGCCGGTAGCCTGGCGAATCTGCGGCAGCGGCATCCCTCTTTCGGTTAAACAGATCACCCGGGAGAAATCAAAGAGATAGCGCTCGATGCTGTCATAGCTGTGCCCCGTTCTGCGCTTGATCTCCGTTTCTGTGTAGCCGTCCATGTACAGAGCGATAATCTTTTCGCTATGACTCAAGGTCGAACCCATGTCGGCAATCCGGCCCCGGGTAGGCAGAATCACCTGATCATGTTTCTTGATGGTGTTCTGGACCGCATCAACGGATATACCCAGCAGGTGTGCCAGGTCCGGCAGGCTTAAAGCCACCCCCTGAGCATAGGCCTGGGTGCAGAGGCGCTCCAAACGCTGCCACTTGAGCTCCTGGGGGCTGGTCCTTTTAATGGCTCCCCAGTCCTCCGGGATGATGTAGTCCAAAGTCACCAACAGGAGCCTGGCCTCGTTTAGACTGCGCCCCGGGGGTTCGTCGGCAGCCACACCGAAGGTGATGATCTGGCCCTGCCGGCGGTCCAGATTTTTAAGCCTTACTGCCAGGTCGCGCAACTCTTGCATGAATGAACGCACCGCTGCCGGGCTGTAGCCGTGTTCGTTAAGCAGCCGCTGCTGCAGGCGTTCCTCTTCATCAATGACCGGCGCAGGCGGGCTGACCGGCACCCTTTTACCCAGGCGCTCTTTGCTAGCCGGCTGTTCGCCATACTCCTGCCAAAGCTTTTGCCAGCCGGCAATGAGCTCCTCTGGCAGATCAATATGCCCGGTCAGTACTTCCGCATCTTCTTCCGCGGCGATGGTATCCTGAAAACCCCGCCACCATTTGCTCCATTGCAGTTTGCTTACAGCCAGTTCCCGGCGGATGGTGATCAGCTCTTCACCCTGCAGGTAGCGCTCCACAGCCAGCACTCCCCTTAGCGCCCGCATCTGTCCGCGAGTGGCCCGGGTCAGGCCGGCCAGGGGCAGCTTCGCACCTTGCTGCCACAGGGGTTTTAAGCGTTCCCGTAAGGCTACCAGGGTCAGCGGCATGAGCAAGCAGAGCCTGTTGCCGTCAAGGAGCGCATCCTGGGTGTAGGCTTCTTCAATCATCCGGGCCAGCCTGGCTTGCTGCATCACCCGGGTCCCGAACTCTTCCACAAGATCGGCATCTTCATCGGCCACTGCCGTCAGCCTGGCCAGCTTTTCCGGCTGGTCCCTTCGGGCCTGGCGAAAGTGGCTGCCCAGACCCTCCACGCAGGGCAGTTCAACCTGGCCCAGGGATAGCTCTAAAAGACCCTGCTCCAGGAAACGCATGGCGTCATAGGCTACCAGCCAGGCTTCTTCCGGCGATACTTCTCTTCTGGCCCGGATTTCGGTGGCTAGATGGGTGAGCAGAGATTTCGCCTGCACCGAGGCTGCCTGGCTGCGGATACGCTGTCGGTAGAAAACAGGACGTCCCACCAGTCTTCACCTCCTGCTCCTGTTCTACCGTTAGTATTACAACAGGCTCCCGGCTCTTTCCTGCTGCGCCCTTATGGCTGTGGATATGCCGTTCGTGTGGATTTGTGGGTAACCCCCCAGGGGCATGGGTTACCCACAATCTCCACACTCACTTGGACAACGCAAGAGCAGCGTTGCCCACATAACCACAGCCGCTACTGCTGCTACTCAATTAAACCTGAAACAATCCAGCCCATTTGTTGTTGGATCACTTGGCGGTTGATGAAGAATAGCAAAAACATTACGTATTTCTTCTTCATCGAGAGATCCTAAAGAAAATATTACTCTACCATATGATCCTGAAATTTCCTTAAATTCATTTTCTAAATCTTGATCACACTCTCCACATTCTTTTATATACTCATAAATTAATTTATTATTTTTTATAAATTCAATAAATTTTAATAAAGCTATATTGTAATCTTCAAAGTTGGCTTGCATTAATCGATTAGAAATACTGTTAAAATCATATAATATTTTTCTCAATTCCGCTCTATTCAACTTCATAATTTTTCACCCCACAAAATGGACAGTAGCATCCAGTTATTTTTAGCATTGGTTTAACTTTTGCTGTACGATTGCAGCAAGGAAATATTGTAATCTCTAAGGCTTCGATACCAGACCGTATAGGGTTTTCTGGTTCATGCTTAGGCTTTTTTCCAGCTTTAAAGGTTACAGGACCTTTTTTCAACTTTCTTTCCATCTTTTTAAATTCATCATGGATCACATCCATTGCTTTATTTTTTGCCATTGTCAAAGCCAACTCAAGTACATCTTCTGTGATATAGCTTTCACTAGTTAATCCACAACTAGGACAATATATTGCCAACACCTTGTCATCTTCAAAATCTGTAGGTGTTGTTTTAAAAAAAGTTCCACAATGGGAACATTTTAGAAGGCTATATCCAGAATCATCTGTTGGTATTGAAATCTCTATGCTAAACTCATTGCCCATCAGTTTTCCCCCATTTCTATATCATTCAATTACTGCACACCCCTTATTCCTTTGCACACCCCTAAGCGCAGTAACTTTTAGGGTAATTAAATTGTATCAATCTCTGCAAGATTATATCGCTGAAGATGTAGAAACAGTTGTAGTCAAAGGTCAAGATGAATTAATCATTCATTTCTACGATGGTCAAATCCTAACTCAAAAATGGCAAT
>DASRVY010000184.1:0-1316 GCA_035654855.1 Bacillota bacterium
TCTCTCGCCGCCTATGCTTTGCGTATTACCAATATTGACCCGCTCAAATATGGTTTGCTTTTTGAACGCTTTCTCAATATTGAGCGCGTCAGCATGCCGGACTTTGATATCGATTTTTGTTACGAACGGCGAGGCGAAGTAATCAAATATGTGACGGAGAAGTATGGCGAAGATCATGTCAGTCAGGTAATTACCTTCGGCACTCTTGCCGCCAGAGCGGCTATCAGAAATGTCGCCAGAGCGATAGATGTGCCCTATGCTGAAGCTGACCGCATCGCTAAGATGGTACCCACAGAGCTGAATATTACTCTTGAGCAGGCTTTGCAGATCAATCCTGACTTAAGGCGTGACTATGAGAACAATGAAGTAACCAAGCGCATCATTGATCTGGCCAGAAGGCTGGAGGGCATGCCTCGTCACGCTTCGACCCATGCCGCAGGTGTGGTAATCGCGGGACAGCCCATTACAGAGCTGGCCCCGTTGGCACGCAATGATGATTCCATTGTAGTTCAATTTACTAAAGACAATATTGAAAAAGTCGGGCTGCTCAAGTTTGACTTCCTTGGGCTGCGCACCTTGACCGTTTTACAGGACACTGTCGACATGGTCAGGGAGAACAAGGGTATTGAGATAGATATCGACGCGCTGGACTTCGCTGATCCGAATATTTATGAGATGATCGCAGCCGGCAGCACCGCCAGCGTTTTTCAGCTGGAGAGTCCGGGCATGACGCGTTTCATGAAGGAGTTGAAACCGGATAATTTTGAAGATATTATCGCCGGCATCTCACTCTTCAGACCGGGCCCGATGGAACAAATTCCCCGTTATGTGGAAGCTCGCCACGATCCGGAAAAAATTAAATATGACCATCCGCTCTTAGAGCCTATTCTCGATGTCACTTATGGCTGCACAGTGTACCAGGAACAGGTCATGCGGATTGTGCGCGATCTGGCCGGCTTCTCTTATGGTCAGGCGGATAATGTGCGCCGCGCTATGTCGAAGAAGAAACCGGAAGTTATCGCCGGCTACAAAGACCTTTTCCTGCGCGGCGGCACTGACGAGGCAGGCAAGATTGTTCCCGGAGCCTGTGCCAACGGAGTTCCCCTGGATGTCGCAGAGAAAATTTTCGAAGATGTCATGGCCTTCGCGGGATACGCCTTTAATAAAGCTCATGGCGCTTCTTACGCTGTTGTCGCCTACGACACAGCCTGGCTCAAATACTATCACCCGGTTGAATTCATGGCAGCCATGCTCAACAGCTATCTGGGCAGCCTGGAGCAGGCAGCGCAATATGTCAGGGCTGCAAAAGATATGGA
>DASRVY010000185.1:0-5421 GCA_035654855.1 Bacillota bacterium
GGGCAGAGTAATTCCGGTCAAAGGTATCAATCCTGTCGTGCCGCCAATGGCGATAATCGCCTCCACAAAAAAGGCTGTAGTCAATGCCAAAGTCAAACTGACACTGAATCCGTCACGTCCCTTGATTACTGATGTAATCCCGGCCAGCCAAATAACGAAGAAGAGGATGATTATGGCAAAACCTGCAATCAAGCCCATCTCTTCACAAACAATCGAAAAAACCATATCTTCTGATGCCAGAGGTATGGCTCGCGGCGATCCCCGTGTAAGTCCCTGGCCAATAGTACCACCTCTGCTCACTGCCTGCAGCGCGTAAACAATCTGACTGTTTTGCGCATTAACTTCCTCCCAAAGGGAGATCCAGCCATAAATCCTGCGCTGCACATAAGGCATGCTTTGATAGGCGACAACGCTGGCGCCGGCTCCTGCCACCAATATAAGTCCGGTAAAGAGATATTCCGATGTCATTACGGTGAAGACGATTAAGGTGACGGGCAGCAAGATCATGGCTGAACCAAGATCCGGCAGCATTAACAGCAAGACGAAATTTATCGCCGCCCAGACAGCAAATATAATTTGGGTTTTTAGCGGAGGTCTGGTCTTGAAAAAAGATGCCAGCACTATCAGCCAGCCGACTTTGGCAAATTCGGTAAGCTGAATCGAGCGAGAACCAATGTATATCCAAAGCCCTGCGCCATGAGTCGCTTGCCCTTTTCCTAGAACCAAAGTTGCCATTAGCAGCAGTGTCGTGCCAATCATTGCGACAGTTCCAAGCTTTTCCAGCAATCTGGTATTGGCAGCAATCAGGCTGAGAAAAAATGCTGCAGCCAATCCCAGTAAAATAATAAAGCAAATTAGCTGCCAGTCCGAGATTCTTGCTTGAATCGCGCTTTCCAGATCATCGCCCCTAGCGCGAAAATCCCAGAAAGAAAATCTGGTCTGAATAATGAAGCCGGTCAGATATAGAGCCATTGCGGCCAAGAATATATCGACATTGAACTGCTTCAGCGCGAGCTTAAAGAGAGCATATGCCATATCCGAGAAAGCGATAACTATAACGCTAAAAATCAAGATCTTCTCTCGATAAGGGATAAACGCTTCCGGCAAAGTGTAAATCAAAAGCCCCATGCAGACGGCATAGAATATATGCAGCAGGACAATGGTTGACAGCGCTTGACTGCCGGTGGAGGAGGTAAGATTTTCCAAAGACAAAGAATCATTATCTTCTTGCAAATACTTTCTGTCATCTACCAAAGTCAATTTGGTAGTACCCAAACCGATAACGTCGTTATTGACAATCTCCGTCTTTTTCTCAATCTGTTTGCCGTTTACCCATAACAATGCGCGTGAAGAAACAGGTTCCAGATACCAGGAACCGTCATATAGATAAAGTTGGGCATGCCTGCGCTTGACTCCTTTGTCACGAATTCGCATATCAGCAGGTCCCGCAGAGCCTATGAGATTGGTATGGAACAGGCGCACAGGCGAAAATGACTCGTCTTTAAGGCTTTCCCTCAATAAGAAAAAATATGTTGCCGGGCGAGCTGAGATTCTCATCTGTAAACGCAGTATACGCCACACTCTCACCAGCAGCAGCAGTGCAGCCAGAAAAAGCAGAGGGCCTATCAGATATCGAAAATAATAGCTGAGAAAATCGTTGATCTGCACCTTAAACAGCTCCAGTCACTACTTATTTAGCAGCAGGATGAAGATAATTGATCAAGCTGCGCATATGCTCATCGAGAGCGCCCCCCGCCTCAGGACAATTAATCAATTCTTCCAATTGGACTAACTCTTTTTCAAGCTTTTCACTGGTGTTGATCTGGTCAAGTATAAATATGTCATCGTGCTCCGTTTGAATTTTTTCCTCATCCAAAAATAGTTCTTCTTCCATTTTTTCGCCCGGCCTGAGGCCAATAAACTGGATTGGAACATCAACATTGGGCTCGTAACCGCTCAGTCGTATCAAGTCAGCAGCAAGATCTACAATTTTGACCGGTTGTCCCATATCCAGTACAAAAATCTCCCCCCCATGGGCGAATACACTGGCCTGGATTACCAGAGATGAGGCTTCCGCAATTGTCATAAAGTAGCGTTTGATATCCGGATGCGTCACAGTAACTCTGCGTTCTGCTTCTATTTGTTTTTTGAAGAGAGGTATGACGCTGCCATCACTGTTTAAGACATTGCCAAACCTGACGGCGGCAAAGGTTGTATTGGGATATTTGACATTCATTGCCAGTGCGGTTATTTCGGCCAGCCTCTTGGTTGCCCCCATGACATTGGTAGGATTAACAGCTTTGTCGGTAGAAATCAGGACAAATTTAGCTGCCTCATACTTCCCTGCGATATCTGACACATTGTAAGTACCGAAGACATTATTCTTCACCGCTTCGCAAGGATTATCCTCCATCAGCGGCACGTGTTTATGGGCAGCTGCATGATAGACCACATCCGGTCTCCACTTCCGGAAAACCTCGTCCAGGCGCGCCCTGTCTCTGACAGATCCAATAATGATATCGGTCTTTATAAAGGGATACTTATTCATCAGATCTAACTGCAGAGAATATACATTATTTTCATAAATGTCGAAAATCAATATTCTCTCCGGCTTATAAGCAGCCAGCTGCCGGCACAATTCAGAGCCTATGGATCCCCCGCCGCCGGTAACCAGCACAGTCTTATCTTTGATCTTGTCGCTAATGCCTTGAGTATCCAGTTTGACCGGATTCCTGCCCAAAAGATCTTCGATGTCAATATCGCGGATCGGACCGATATTGGATCCTCCCTCGATATTGCTGCTTAAGAAAGGAACAATTTTGATATCACATTTAGTCTTTTGACATATAGAGATTATTTCTCGAATGGTCTTACTGGAAGCGCTGGGCATCGCGAGAATGATTTCATCTATATTCAAATCCTCTGCAATGCGGGGGATATCCCCTCTTGTGCCCAGAACAGGAACTCCATTCACTTTATATGTCTGCTTTAACACATTGTCATCAATAGCTGCAATAGGAATACGGGTGCCCTGACGTCTCAATTCAGTTATCAGCTGGCTTCCCGCCATGCCCGCACCGACAAGCATAACTCGAATCAAAGGACGTCCGTCACTCCTGTTGGCATCGCCCCAAAAGGAGCCCAGGAGTTTATTCCTATTTCTGGTCAGCCTGTAGATTATACGAATAGCCACTACTGCGGTAAGGAGCAAAAACCAATAAATGACATAAATTTGGAAGATCATTCTCTGATCCATCAACTGCGTGATTATCAAAGATAACAGCATTTGGAAAGTCACGCCGGCAATCAGGATCAAATAGGTTGAACTCTCTGCATATGCCCACATTTGGTCGTAAAAACCCAATAAGGAATAGACGATAATTGAGGTTAAAAGATAGATGTACCAAGTATTCTTAAAGCGTTCGAGAATATCCGGCCTGATTCCGGTATCAGCATAAAAAATCAAACAGGCCAGCAAGAGCGCAACAACAGATGCTATTACGTCATAAGCGACCAGAAAAGCTTTTTTGGGAGTAATTCTGCGGACAGGTTGTTTACTCATGTTGAAATATTAGTATTCGCCCTTCTCCAAATAGCTGTTCAAATCATCGACAAGACTATCAACATCGAGGCCGTGAGCTTCAGATGCTTCTTCTAATGATTCGTGATCAGCCAACACACAACCCAGACAAAACAGACCATGGGCAAAGAAGATTGGAATAAGTTTTTCATCCATCTTTATGACATCAGAAACCAGCATGTCTTTTGTAACTTTAGCAGCCATTTATTCAATCCTTTCTTGATCAGAACATATAAATCACAGCACAAAGACTTTTTCGTTAATTAATACTATCTCACCATCAATAAATCCGCAAGATATTGCTCGAAAGCTCCTATAACATTGAAATTCGGGCATTTTAGCTTGACATAACACAAAAGCATGGTTGATAATATGTAGGAGTCATGATTATAAGGAGGTTTTTCCATGAACAAGACCGATTTAGTTGATGCAGTAGCAAAAACAACAAAGCTAAGTAAAAAGGACAGTGAGCTGGCAATCAATGCCGTTTTGAGCACCATCACAGACACACTGGCAGAGGGTGAAAAAGTTGTGTTAGTCGGATTCGGCACATTTGAAGTTCGTAATCGTGCAGCGCGTAAGGGTCGTAACCCAAGCACCAAGGAAGAAATTCATATCCCGGCATCCAAGGCTCCCGTTTTTAAAGCAGGTAAAAACCTGAAAGAAAGAGTCAATAATTAATTAGCGTTTTTAAACAATTCATATCAAGAAGACTGCGCAGATGGATCATCTGCGCTTTTCTTTTTCTAAGATTATTTTATATTGTTTAGTCAACCTGGACTTATACTCACTCACAACTTGATTATGCAGCTTTTCCAGTGTCGAGATCACCGTAGGCCTGCCTTCTTTATCATCCCGGCTAAGCCAGAATCGCTTACCGGAAAGAGGTGCGCCCTGATCCAGAGCAGCTTCTTCATCCGCCAGCAGAGATTGAATAAGATAACGTATATTTCGTTCAATCTGAGGCAGGTTCACTCGAAATTCCTCTGCGATCAAAGGATACAGTCTCTTTGTCGCAGGGCGCAGCAAAGCCGGATCTGCAAATGACAGATGCAGCATCCGCCGGAGCAAGGCATAGCCGCGCAATCTTGTCCTAAAACCATAACCCCGCAATATGGTATCGACACAATTCTCGACAGCGCAATCTCCTTTCGCTATTTTTTCTTGAAAAGAAAGAGTGGCAGTTTTAGAAAATGCACCAAATTTGTTGGCTGCAAAACTGGCCCCTCTGCGGCCATCAAGAATAAATTGAATTCTGCCTGACATGTCAACTAATCCCATCATTCCCTGTTTTCGCAAATGCTTGTTTACTTTTCCTAAGAGATCGCGGTCAGTGGCAGCCAAAAATATATGAACAACGGAATCCGGCTTAAAGGCAGCTTCCCTGTCGCTGCTTGATCTCTGAGAATCAATTAAACATCCTCTGTCATCAATAATATTGTAGGTATGTTCCCCTGTGATCATCACTTATACCTCCAGTACATTAAATGCGAGTGAAAAACATTATAAGTCAATATATTTGAGCGGAATTCATAACAGGAAAAAACAATGCAGAAACAGAAATAATTTTATTTTCCGCATTATAGAAATGTGCATTAAATGTCATTTTTTTCTGTAACGCGCCTGACTTTGCGATTTTGAACAAATTTCAATTGAAGATTCTATAGGGAGAAACAATCACGGCTGCAGGTATTTTTCCACCGGAAACGCTGAAAACTAAGGCGTGGCAAACGGAGCGGCAATCTCCTCGGCAATCTCTTCAACGGCAGTGAAACCTATAATATAGTTCATATTAGGAGATGAGAGAATTTGCAGTTTTTCACCGGTAGGCCATGAATAAA
>DASRVY010000186.1:0-4148 GCA_035654855.1 Bacillota bacterium
AGGCAGCTGGAACGTGAGCTTGCTCACCTCTGCCGCCGTGTGGCGATACAGATTGCGGAGACAGGAGTAAAAGCCATCCGCATCACGCCCGATATGGTTGAGGAGATTATCGGTACCAGGCGTTATACCTATGAGATCGCCGAGAGTAAAGATCAGGTTGGCATTGCGACAGGACTGGCCTGGACATATTCCGGCGGTGACACCATGACCGTTGAGGTCAATGTACTGCCCGGTGAAGGCAAGCTGCAGCTTACCGGTCAGCTGGGTGAGGTTCTGAAGGAGTCAGCTGCAGCGGCTCTTACCTATGTCCGCAGCCGCAGCGAAGAGCTTAGACTTGATCCCGAAGAGATAAGAAAAACAGATATTCATATCCATATTCCCGCCGGAGCGATTCCCAAGGACGGTCCCTCTGCCGGTATCACTATAGCGACGACTTTGGCTTCAGCTCTGACTAAATGCCCTGTCCGTCATGATATTGCCATGACAGGCGAGATCACTTTGCGTGGAAGGGTATTGCCCATTGGCGGTCTGAAGGAAAAAATAGTCGCTGCAAATCGCGCCAGAATTAAGACAGTGCTCATTCCGGCAGAAAACAAGCGCGATCTGGAAGATGTTCCGGAAACAGTGAAGAAAAAGCTGAATATTGTCTTGGTCAGTCACATGGATGAAGTACTGGATCAAGCGCTGATAAAGGATGATAGAATAACCAAAGAGAAGTAATCATAAACCGGGGAGCCGATATTGATCGATGAAGCGACTAGAGACTGACATGCCTGCCTCTGCACTTTGGCAGAACTTGGACGATGCCAGAGCCGAGTTCAACGAAACAATTGTCGGTCGAGTCATCATCATTTACGGTCTTTTTCTTCTTGTCAGCGGTATTCTGATGTCATCTCCGGCGGACTGGCTGCCGGGATTGAGAAATATTGTTCTTTCCTCTTCCCTTTTACTGACCGACTATATGGAATTGGCAAGTCCCGGCGTCGCATTTATTAACGCCGGCATCATGACTTTGTTTTATTTTCTCTTAATTAATTTGTCGCGGGCACATCTGAGCGGTGGCACATTTGCCGCAGTATTTATGCTCTCGGGCTTTGCGCTGTTTGGCAAAAATCTCTTTAACGGACTGCCGCTTTCTATCGGTGTTTTCCTCTATTGCAAATACAGCAAAACCAAATTTCAAGATTGTGCGCTGCTGGCACTGTACGCCACCTGTCTAGGGCCTCTGGTCTCGAGTGTCGCTTTTCACTTTGGTCTGCCTATCCTGCAGGGGGTTTCATATGCCTGGCTGCTGGGTATATTGTGCGGTTTTTTGCTGCCGCCGGTCTGTAATCGCTTCAGTCAATTTCATCAGGGTTACAGCTTGTACAATATGGGATTTTCTGCCGGCATTCTCAGCATGGTCGTGGTTGGCATCTTGAGCTGTCGGGGCCATGGTTTTGAGCATGTGAGTATCATCTTTAGCGGGGCTGACAATATCCTTATTGCCTGGATGGTATCTCTTCTGGTCTTGCTTTTTTTGGCCGGAACTGTGGCAGCTTATCGGGGCAGAAAATTTGAGCGGGAATCGGGGCCGAATGACGAACCGGTGTCAGGCTTGAAAGATGAACTGAAAGTCGGTTCAGACAATCAGCAGACTAAATCAGATATGGACGACAAATTTCTAAAGCTCAAAAGAGTTAATCTAAAATATTACTTTGCTAAGTACGGCCAACTGATAAGAAAGTCAGGCCGCGCGCCTGATGATTTTGTCGATCAGTTCGGTATTGGTTTGTCCCTCATAAATATGAGTTTGACCGGTGCTGTCGGCCTTCTATACGCTTTAGTTCTGGGCGATGGATTAAATGGGCCGATTATGGGAGCAATACTGTGTATGGTTGGCTTTGCGGCCTTCGGCAAGCACATAATAAACACACCGCCGATACTGATTGGTGTTTTCCTTGCAAATATTATTGCCGGGACGAAGATTGGCAGTACAACTGTCATAATCGCTGCGCTCCTTGGGACAACGCTGGCCCCGCTAGCAGGAAGATTTGGTGTTACCCCCGGTATTATCGCGGGTATGGCGCATATGACAATTGTCTCAACCGTTGGCAGCTTGCATGCCGGCACTAATCTCTATAATAACGGCTTCGCCGGAGGCTTTGTTGCCATCTTGTTTGTGCCTATTCTCGAATTTTTTGAGCAAGAGGAAGTTTTGCCTCGGCAGTTGGTCCGCAGGTTTATAAAGTGCAAAGAAGAATAATCTGCTAAATATTGATATCTCGGCCGTGGGCGATGCTAAGAGCTGACTCTAAAGCTAAATCTCCAAGGAATCTTCGCTCAGCGGTGACCCGGCGGGAAGTCATGCATCATTGTCCCGGCAATTAAATGTTACGGCGCAGTCCTATTAATTGATCGTGGAGCCGGGCATCACAGAACCGGATATCAGAGAGTAAATCTAAATTTTGGCTCCGGCAAGATAAATAACTATGCCTGCCGCTCCGGAGAGAGCGATTACTCCGATCGGCTTAATACGCTTGAAACGCAAAAGCAGGAATGCTGCAGCCATGATGATCAGAGCGATGTAATCAATATTGCTGAGCAAAATGGGGACGGCATTTCCCCACAGAGCCAGCATAATAACTGAAAGGCCGGCACTGCCGATCAGCCCTACCACTGCAGGCCGAAGGCCGCTTAAGATTCCCTGAATCAAACCGTTCTCTTTATATTTGAAATAAAGCCAGGCTAAGAAGGAGACGATGATTATGGAAGGGGTGACACAGCCCAAAGTTGCGACAATTGACCCGGGGATGCCGGCCAGCTTTGTTCCTACGAAGCTGGCGCCATTAATGCTGATAGGACCGGGCGTCATCTGTGAAATTGTCAATAAATCAGTATATTCTATAGAGGTCAGCCATTGTTGATTGTGGACTATCTCCTCTTCAATCAAGGGCAGCGCAGCGTAACCGCCGCCGAAACTTAGAGCCCCTATTTTCATAAAGCTGAGAAACAACTGCAGCAATAGCATTATAATTCCTCCTCTTCTCTTTCTTCTTTGTCTTTGGTCTCTGCATTTTTCGTTTTTTTGCGCTGCCGGAGAAAACGCAGCGCCCCTATAATGCCGCTGGCCAGAATAATATATGACACCGAGAATGCCGTCAGCGCGCCGATAATAAAAGCCGCCAGCATGATCAGGATGCTGCTTCGGCTTTTACTTCTAATTACTCTTGATGCCATGGTGACAATCACATCCACAATAATCGCTGCGACGCCGGCCTGCATGCCGAAGAGTGCGGCAGCCACAATCGGACTGCTGCGAAAGGCCGAGTAAAAGCCTGCGATGACGGTAATAGTAATCAGAGGCGGGGTAATTGTCCCCAAGAGAGTGAGGAGTGATCCCGGAATGCCTGCCATTTTGCGCCCGACCAGAATAGACGCGTTTACGGCAATCGGACCCGGCGCGGACTGAGCGACAGCGATAATATTGAGCATTTCGTCTTCTTCAATCCAACCCAGCTCCTCGACAAAGCGCTTGCGCATTAAAGGCACGATCACGTATCCGCCGCCAAAAGTGAAGCTGGAAAGCAGGAGAGTCGATGTCAGCAAAGTAAGGTAAACATTTTTTTCTTGTGGTGTTTTTGCTTGCGTAGATTTTGTCATTACTATATTCTATCTCTTTTCGTCCTAGTCAGCGTATCTTTGAGCCAAACTCATCACATTTGCAGTGAATATCTGTATTTATCCCTAAGCGCCTTCACAGCAAAAATATTGTATATATTACGGACAGCTAGTCATGATGTCTCTATTACCGACCGCTCAAAGCCTTATTGTAATAATAATGTAACTTTAAAAAGTCGGAATTTACACGAGGTATTGTGGTTTTCATCTTTAAAGGCACAATATATGGTGTTAAGATAATAGAACATTCACTTTATTCTTTAGTGCAAAAAAAGAAGCGTTCGCAGATGAAATTACGTAAACATACGAAAAGGCACTGACACATAGATGTGGAATAGATCTAAATGCGGACTTGGGCTTCGAGGAGAAGAGGATCGTATGGAAGAGTTGAAAGAAAAAATTGTTCGTTACTACACCCGTGAGCTGGAAGGACAGCCGGAAAAGACAGTTTATGATTTGTTCACTTGGGAGAAGAGAAATGTCCTGAT
>DASRVY010000187.1:0-4571 GCA_035654855.1 Bacillota bacterium
GATTACCATAATTATTATGTTAAGCTAACTGCTTACAAGACGAATTTCCATAAACATGATAACAAGTATGTCGGATTAGATTTTAAGGCTCTAAAAGATCTTTCAACCATAGACATGCATCTGAAGAAATCTATACTAAATGCAAGTCTTAGTATTGAGCACTTTTTAAAAGTAAATCTACTTAAGGATGTTCAAGAAAGACAGTTAGATGAATTCCAACTTACTGCGGACTATTTGAGTCAATATAGCAGAGCAAAGGACGAAATCCAAGAGAGACGAAATAACTGCTATGTAAAAGATCTTTTATTAAAATTTGACCATCCTATTTACCCAATATGGGTATTCTTAGAAGTTATATCATTTGGAGAGTTTGTTAACTTTTATCGCTATTACTGTCAGAAATACAGCTGTGGCCCATTAGACTACAAAATCTTATATAGCGTAAAAAATATACGCAACGCCGCAGCTCACAATAATTGTGTCATTCATAAGCTTACTGATAAAAGTGGATATTATAAAAGAGAAGTTGTAGATAAATTGCACGAAATGGTACCAGACATTAAAAGAGGGACCATTCAAAACCGATTGAAGAATGTATTTGTCCAAGATTTTGTATCGTTACTTATCGCTTTAGATGTACTTATTAAAAGTCGTGATGTTAAGGGTAGTTTAATTGACGAATTTACAATTTTATTCGAGAATAGAATGCCCAGAGAAGCAAGTCTTTATAAATCATCTCAAGCAATTAAGCAAACATATTATTTTTGCAAAGAAGTGCTTGACACAGTGAAAAACAGAACTTACAATAACAATACGAATTGAAAACAAAAGTTTTGCGAGTGATGCATTTATGCGTTGCTCGTTTTTTATTGCCTTCTTATCTGTATTTAATTAAATCTCTATCCGAAGTCTTTACTGCTTTTGTATCAGCTAACACAACCATTGACAAATCTGATACTGCTTAGCTGATATAATCAGGCAACGGTATTTTTTGGTTTTGAGATTATACAGAAATATATCCTATATCCTGTTCAGCCATTTGTGATATTTCTTAAAAAATAAATATATTACACGGTAATTTTGAGCTTTTGCACAACAGTTTGAAGGGCTTGAGCCTGATGATTATTGAATGTCAATAACATTTGAGAAAAGCCCTTACCCGCGAAAGCAAATAAATGCTTAATCTGATATAATTGGTAGTGGTCTTTTGACCTTTGTCGCCAAGTTAACTCATAAAGGCACTGGCGGTCAGCAATAAATAGTTGTTTTCTTATAATAAGAAGTTTGGAGATTTATAAATGGTT
Source organism: Bacillota bacterium (assembly GCA_035654855.1). Classification (GTDB taxonomy): domain Bacteria; phylum Bacillota; class Clostridia; order Saccharofermentanales; family DTU023; genus UBA1046. The sequence continues at coordinate 1,305 of DASRVY010000187.1, forward strand.
GACGAGATCGATCGCAAAATTCTTAATCTACTGCTTCATAATGGAAGAATTACCCATGAAGAGATCGCTAAACGTCTAAATTTTTCCCGTCCGGCAATTCATCAAAGAGTGGCTAAATTAACAGAAAAAGGCATCATTAGCAGCTATACTGCAGAGATAAATTGGGAAAAACTTGGTTTTGCCATAGATGCTTTTATTCTTGCAACTGTTTATACCAAAGACTTTAACGAAATGATCGATGCGCTGCTCAAGTTGGAGCATCAAGATTGGATTGTACTTAATGTTTATAGAGTAACCGGCAAGCATTGCATCATGCTAAGGGTCAAGGCAAAAAATGCCGCCAGCATAAGTGCCCTTCATGATCAGATGCTGAAATTTGTAGGTATTGTGGAAACATACACCATGCTTGTTTTGCAAAGCAGAGCCGTGACTTATAATGAGCTGGAGAGGATTGAAGACTAAAAACATTCTCTTCTGCTTAAATGAAGAAGGTGTATAATTATAAACGCGGTTTTGTGCCTCAATCAAATAGAAAGCGAGATAATAAATGAGCAGTGGACTATTTAAAATCCCACCGGCTGTAAATGAGCCTATAAAAGATTACGCTCCAGGCTCCCCTGAGAGAGCCGCATTAAAGAAAGAATTAGAACGACAATCAAGTATAAAGGTTGAGATCCCGGCTTATATCGACGGGAAACCATATTTTACTGCAAATAAAGAATATGTAGTTATGCCCCACGACCATAATCATGTTTTAGCCGAAGTGTCTATGGCTGATGATGAAGGGATAGAGCTGGCAATCCGATCCTCTTTGGCAGCCAAAGAAAAATGGGCTGACATGCCTTGGCAGCACCGGGCATCAATCTTCATTAAAGCTCTGAATTTGGTTCGAGGACCTTGGCGTGACAGACTTAATGCTTCCACTATGCTGGGCCAAAGCAAAGCATGTTTTCAGGCTGAAATTGACGCCATCTGTGAAGTGTGCGACTTTTTCAGTTATAATCTTTCCGTAATGCAAGAGATTTACGAGTTCCAGCCTAAGCAAATTCCGGGCGCGTGGAATCGCATGGAATACCGCGGACTCGACGGGTTCGTGCTCGCCATTTCTCCTTTTAATTTTACTGCTCTGGGTGCCAATCTTTCTTGTGCCCCGGCGATAATGGGAAATACCGTGATTTGGAAACCTGCCAGAACCGCCATGCTTTCGAATTATTATTTTTACCTGATGTTGTTGGAAGCGGGCCTTCCCCCGGGTGTAATTAATTTCTTGCCGGCGTCCGGCTCGGCGGTCAGCCGTCTGATTGTGCCTCATCCGGATCTTGGTGGCTTAAATTTCATTGGTTCAGACACTACTTTTTCTACACTGTGGAACAATATCGGGAATAATATCTCAACTTATAATCAGTATCCTCGGATGGTTGGTGAGACAGGGGGCAAGGACTTCATCTTCGTTCACCCCAGCGCAGATATACCGACGCTGATTTCAGCCATGGTCCGAGGCGCTTTTGAGTATCAGGGCCAAAAATGCGCCGCGGCTTCCAGAGCCTATGTACCTCGTTCCCTGTGGCCGCAGGTTAAAGAAATGCTCCTGGAGAAAACTGCAGAAATCAAGGTGGGTGATCCGTGCGATTTCACTAATCTTATGGGCGCCGTAATTGACCGCAGCGCCTTCAACTCAATAAAATCATATATTGATTATGCTAACGAGTCTGAAGAAGCAGAAGTTCTGACGGGCCACTATGATGACAGCAAAGGATATTTCATTTATCCCACCATTATAGAGACGACAAATCCTCGTTTCAAAACTATGCGAGAAGAGATTTTTGGCCCTGTATTAACGATCTATGTCTATGAAGACAGCGAGATAGACTCTGCCGTCAAACATTGTAAGGAAGACACGGTATATGCCCTGACAGGCTCGATCTTCGCGCAGTCAAGGGAAGCAATCATCTCACTTGAAAAAGAATTCAGCTATACGGCCGGCAATTTTTATATCAATGACAAGCCTACAGGATCTGCTGTGGGACTGCAGCCGTTCGGCGGCTCTAAGCTGTCAGGCACCAATGACAAAACGGGCACTGTGATGAATCTCTACCGCTGGACAAGCGCCCGTACTATTAAGGAGAACTTCGTCCCGACGGACGATGTTAATTATATATCAATGCAAGAACGATAAAGAACTCAGGAGGTAAAGATGCTAAGAATCGAGGAACATCCTATCTTGACATTTGACAAGAGTAAGACTGTTACCTTCACCTTTGATGGAAAAGAAATCGAAGGCTATGAGGGTGACACGATTGCCTCAGCCCTGCATGCTGCGGGTGTCAAGGTAATGGGACATCACTATGATTCAGGTAGACCTCGCGGCTTCTACTGCGCGATAGGTAACTGCGGTGCCTGTCTAATGGTGGTCAATGGTGAGCCTAATGTCAGGGTTTGTGTCGAACCGCTGGTGGAAGGCCTGGTCGTAGAGACCCAGAGTAATAAGGGGGATCTGGTATGAAAGAAGTGGATATTGCCATTATTGGCGGAGGACCTGCCGGGCTAATGGCAGCCAATGCAGCTGCTTCAAGCGGTGCTAAAGTTGTGCTGTTAGAGCGTGACGGTCACCTGGGAGGACAGCTGGTAAAACAGACCCATAAATTCTTTGGATCTGAAAAACAGTATGCTTCCACTCGCGGTATTTATATCGCAAACATTTTGGAAGACAAGCTGGGCGAAATGCCTGACAATGTAGAAATTTGGAAAGGCGCAACCGCTATCGGTCTTTATGAAGATGGCGTTCTGGCCGTTGAACAAAACAAAAAAGTTAAAAAGCTTAAAGCCAAACGCTTTATTGTTGCCACAGGCGCTTCTGAGAAGTCTCTTGTCTTTGTCAACAATGAACTGCCCGGTATTTATGGTGCCGGCGCTGTTCAAACATTGATGAATGTCAATGGTGTACGTCCGGGTAAGCGTGTTCTTATGGTAGGCGCGGGCAACATCGGTCTTATTGTCAGCTATCAGCTGCTGCAGGCGGGCGTTGAAGTTGCCGCTATTATAGACGCAGCCCCTTGCATTGGTGGATATTTGGTCCATGCCAGCAAGATCAGACGTGCAGGCGTGCCGATCCTTACAGGTCATACAATTACTCGCGCGTATGGTAAAGAATCAGTTGAAGGCGCTACACTGGTAGCTCTGGATGAACAATGGCAGCCTCTCCCCGGTACAGAAAAAGACATCGATGTCGATGTAATCTGCATTTCAGTCGGTCTTTCACCGCTGGCA
>DASRVY010000188.1:0-1167 GCA_035654855.1 Bacillota bacterium
ATATAGATCAGATTGCCGGGGACTTGCCGGGAATTGTTGAGGATCTCCGTCTCATGTCCCCCTTATATGCGGACTTTAAACGCGGCAAAATTAGGAATATAATACCTGAGGAAGGTACTGATATATTGAAAGGGGCTCTTACATATGAAGTATAGTGAAAAAGTTATGGATCATTTTTTGCATCCCCGCAATGTAGGCGAGATTGAAAACGCGACTGCCAGCGGGACTGTTGGCAATCCTACCTGTGGAGACATTATGCGTATAGATTTGAAGATTGTTGACGGCATAATTGAAGACGCAAAATTTATGACTTTTGGCTGTGGATCCGCGGTTGCTACCAGCAGTATGGCTACAGAACTGATAATAGGAAAATCAGTCGACGAAGCGTTGGAATTGACAAATAAAGCTGTTGCTGAAGCTCTTGACGGCCTGCCGGCAGTAAAAATGCATTGCTCCGTTCTGGCGGAACAGGCTGTAAAAAAGGCACTGTTTCAATACTATCAAGATAACGACCTTCTTACAGATGAATTAAGAGAGAAATTCGGCAATATGGATGAAGATGCCCACGACCACGGCAGCGATGACGACGACTTACCCGGGCTGGACAATGAATAATATCGCAATAACAATTGTCCGCAGATGCGGACAATATTTTTGTTTTTAGATAGCCTGCAATTCATAGCCGGCTATTTTTGACGATATTGTTGAATGGCATAGCACAGTGACTCTTATCCATATTACATGATGCGAAGTTTAGTATTAGTGCAAGTCAGATAAATATCAGAGAATGAAAGGGACGTAATTATGGCAGAGATGAATCAGGCTGGAAAGGATTTGTTATTTTCTTTCCAAAACCGCTGGCAGGAAGCAGATAATGCCCGTAGACAAGAGATTATGGACTTTAGCGAAGGGTATAAGAGGGCTCTTGATAAGGGCAAGACAGAACGTGAATTTGTTGATTTTTCAATCGCCGCTTTGAAGAAGGCGGGCTTTGAACCTCTCGACAGCAAGGAAAAATTGCAGCCAGGTGATAAGGTATATGTGAACGTGCGCGAACGCGGTTTAGTCGCTTCCGTGATCGGTTCGGCTGACCCTTTGGATGGCTTTAATTTGATCGGCGCTCATATCGATTCTCCCAGACTGGATCTGAAACCGAATCCCTTATAT
>DASRVY010000189.1:0-12283 GCA_035654855.1 Bacillota bacterium
TCTTGGTGGGGGAAGGTGGATTTGAACCACCGAAGTCGGTGACAACAGATTTACAGTCTGCCCCCTTTGGCCACTTGGGTATTCCCCCTTATTTTGCTGAATTGAATGGTGGGCCATCAGGGACTCGAACCCCGGACCGACCGGTTATGAGCCGGCTGCTCTGACCAACTGAGCTAATGGCCCATCACTTTAACAGCAACAAAAGGATTATATGAAAGAGTACCGATTATGTCAAGTTTAAGATCTCTGTAACTTCACCGGTATTTTTATAAATAGAGTTGGCAGGGACATAACCCCTAACTAAAGACAAAGGGTATATCCTGCTGCCTGCACCTATCACAGTTCCGGGATTCAAAACACTGTTGCAGCCGATTTCAGCATGATCGCCTATCATGGCTCCCATCTTGCGTAACCCGGTAGCAAGCTTTTTACCATAGAAGCGAATAACAATATCTGTCCTGTCTGACTTTATATTGGACGTTATTGCTCCGGCTCCCAGATGGACGCCGGTTCCAAGGACGGAGTCTCCAATGTAGTTGAAGTGCGGAACTTGAACTTGTTTTATCAAGATAGAGTTCTTCAATTCGGAGGAATTGCCAATCACACAATCTTCTCCGATCAAGATGTCATTGCGTAAAAAAGCGCAATGGCGAATGACAGTACCGGGCCCGATAATTATGTTATGTCCCAAGAATGCTGAAGGAGCAACAATTGCAGATTTGGCAACCCAAACGTTATTAGGGCGTTTTTCGTAGCTTTCTTGATCGAGATCAGTGCCGATTGCCTTTATGTAGGCTCCAATAGCCGGGAGAATCTCCCATGGATACAGAGTTTCTGACAGCAAGGCTTCAGTTAGGCCTAAGCCTTGAGGGAATAACTCCTTAGTTGATAATTCAACATTCATATCTATTCTCCAAAATTTAGATTTGAAGCCTCCATCAGGCGGAGCCTATCTTTGATCAGATACCATATTAAAACCCCACCGACAGATTAAAACCGGTGGGGTTCGTGGTCGAGGTGAAGGGACTCGAACCCCCGACATCTTGCTCCCAAAGCAAGCGCGCTACCAGCTGCGCTACACCTCGAAACAAAGCAATTTTGCCATAATAACCGCATTATGTCAATTTGCTCAAAGCTAAAAACACGATGTTGGTCAGCCTTTATCATCTTGCGTTAAGTTCGAAATATTGTCTGCCTTAGAGGGCTCAGCTCCGGAACGAAGAAGCAATAGGCTTTCATTATCAATCATCCAAGATGCAGTCATGCCGGAGTTAAAAATCCTTCAGATAATCTGCTCCTCTAGCCATCAGCTCTATGTATTCACTAATTGTTTCCAAATTTAGAAAATCATGGGCAATGGCAAAGGATGGGTTTACTGCTTTTTTTCCATAGAATAAGGGCGCTTTGATCTTCAATCGAGTTTTTTTGACGGGATGAGAAAAATCTATCATATAAGAATGCAGCGCCAATGTTGGAGCCTTTTGATCCAAAGCACATCCTATTCCATAGCGCCTGTCGCCCAGCAAAGGCATCTGCCGCTGTGCAAACTGCACCCTTATCTGATGCGGCCTGCCGGTGAGCAGGCGAATCAGCAGTAATGAGATCGTCGTATTCTCAGTTTCAAAGGTTAAGACAAGTCGATATTCTAAATCTGCCGCTCTCCCCTGCTCTTTTGAGCACGTATGGTATCTCCCATCCTTTTTGGTGTATGACAAATAGTCTGTAAGGCGGGCCGCAGGCAGATCAGGAATCCCGTGAACCAGAGCCAGATAGTATTTGCCGACCTGATTGCTGCGGAATGCTGCCGACATTCTGGCGGCTGCTTTGGAAGTGAGAGCGAATATCATAACGCCGCTGGCCGGTTGATCTAAACGGTGCAAAAGGCCGAGCCAGGCGTTTCCCGGCTTGTTGCGAGATACTGTGAGATATTTTTTAATCAAATTGACCATATCAGGTTTGCCGCTGAAATCTTCCTGGGACAAAATTCCCGGCTCCTTGACAGCAGCCAATATGTGATTGTCTTCGTACAGTATAAACGGTTGTTTATTTTCACTAGCCATGTGTTTCCTTTTGCAATCCTGTCTAAAATATCTCGCAGTTGATCTTTTGTGAATAAGCCTGTTTTTACGCAGTTTGTGTGTTCACTTTTATCAGTCTTTTCAGCAAAATATTTGGTAGTTGAAAAAAACCTGCTAGATTCTGCTAATATGAATTATACAGTATAATATCGGTATACTCAGAGGAGGCGAACCATGACCCCGCATATTTTAATTTGTGACGATGATCCGGTCGTTCACGAATCCTTGATCATCTATCTCGACGCTGAGAACTATACGCATGCATCAGCTTTTGACGGCCTTGAATCTCTTAAACTCTGGGAGGAGGAGAAGCCTGATCTGATAATTTTGGACTTAATGATGCCTAAGATGTCGGGTACTGACGTCTGTAGGGAGATTAGAAAGACATCTAATGTTCCTGTGATCATGCTGACAGCGCGTGGTGAAGAAATTGACCGTGTGCTCGGTCTGGAATTGGGCGCCGATGATTATATTGTCAAGCCTTTCAGCCCTCGCGAGGTTATAGCCAGGATTAAGGCGGTTTTGCGCAGATTTCGAGATGGTGAAAGCAGCGCTTCTTCTGTGCTTAGATTTGAAGGTCTGGAAATTAATCAAGATAATTATCAGGTCAAAGTTAAAGGAGAAAATGTCGCCTTTACTCCTAAAGAAGTAGAAATTCTCTATCTGCTGGCATCTCACGCCGGTCAGGTCATGGACCGCGAGCAGATTCTATCCAAGGTTTGGGGCTACGACTACTTCGGAGATACAAGAACAGTCGATACACATATTAAGCGTATCAGGCAGAAGATCGATCAAGAAGATGCCAAATATGGCCTGATTACTGTTTACGGGGTTGGTTATAAATTTGAAGCTGAGAAATAGTTTTTTAGTTCGCAGATTCTTTGTTTTGCTCGTGGTGGCAGTAATCCTTTGGACTGCGTTGACCGCTGTCTTTTATTCCTTTATTGCCCAGCCTGTATTTTCCAAAATAATTTCCAGACAGATAACGACCCGTTCTAATGTGATTTCCAGCCGTGTGGCCGGAGCTGAGGATTACGATAATTTCGTGACCGAAACCGTAGCTCAATCTTATTTAATGTACGGCAATTGGACTTTTCTCGTCGACGGCGGGGGAATCAAATTACACACCAAAGTAAAGTTAGAGTCAGAAGAAACAACGGACCTGCTGTTACAATATGTTCTGGACTCACATATAGAGCTCATGGATGCCAGCGCTAAGATGACATCGGAAGTAATGCGTGTGCCTGGGATTAATGGTTCACTCATTTTTGTATCTGTTCCTATTGAATTTGAAGGTGCCAGATATGGATCAGTAGTCACTGTCCAGCCCATGGAAGAAATGAATGCCAGTATTCTCAGTTTGAATATGGCGCTTATCATTTCTTCGCTGGTGGTTCTGCTAATAATGACAGTGCCAATGTTGGTGGCAACTTTCCGGATAGTACGCCCTATTCAATCGATACGTAAAATTGCTATCGCCTTTTCCGCAGGTGATTTCGCCCAAAGAGCTGATGAAAGTGAAGAAGGTGAAATCGGTGATCTCGGGCGCGCTATGAATCAGCTGGCTACACAGCTATCTCAAGCCTTTTCCGAACTGCGGGCAGAACGCAATCGTCTGCGCCAGATTTTAGACGGGATTCAGGAAGGGATAATCGCCATCAATTGTGAAGGGATTGTTACCCATTCCAACACGGCCGTCTGGGACGTATTCGGGATCAAAGACTCTGACGTAGAAGGCTTGTCTCCGAATGAGTTTTTGCGCACCTCGCGTTTGGATAATTTTTTCAATCAAGTGTTGGAGAAACGCGAGACTGTTAATGTCGTAATTTCCAAAGACAACAGACAAATCAACGTAATTATCGCTCCTCTAGAAACCGAGGAGCACATCATGGACGGAGCAGTGGGGCTATTTCGCGACATTACAGAAGCAGAACGCTTAGAAATGACAAGAAGAGATTATATTGCCAATGTCTCACATGAGCTTCGCACTCCCCTCACCGCCATGCGCGGTTTGCTCGAGCCTTTGAGTGAAGGAATGGTCAAGTCTGAAGAAGATCGCCAACGCTATTACGATATTCTGTTACGGGAAACACACAGACTTTCGCGCTTGATTAACGATATGCTGGAGCTCTCCAGGATTCAGGCCGGAGAGGCTGTTATTGTGCAAAAACCCTTTGAAATTGGGCGCATGATCTCGGATCTTATTTTCCGATTCCAAGTTACAGCAGAAGAAAATGACATAACACTTGAACTGAAAAGTGAGGAGCCACTAGATGATATTCCGCTTCTTTGGGGCAATCCCGACCGCGTTGAACAAATTTTGGTAATTTTACTTGATAACGCCATCAAATACTCGGATCCGGGAGGAAATATAAAGCTTGAGGTCGTTAACGAGGATCGTATAGCCAGGATAATCGTTTTTAACTCAGGGACAGGCATAACGCCGGAAGATGTAGACCATGTCTTTGATCGCTTTTTTAAGGCTGATCGTGCCCATACTCAGCCGGGCACAGGACTTGGCCTCTCAATAGCGAAGGAATTGGCCAACAATATGGGGCAAAAACTGGACGTACAAAGCGATTATGGCAATGGCGCCTGCTTTATCTTGTCTGTTCCTCATGCAGATGTGGTGTTAAACGCTGAGGAAAATAAGAAACAAGTAGTTCTCAGCGATATCGAAGATGAAGTTGGAGTTGAAGACGCTCAAACCTCAGTGCAGATATCCGATACCCACGAAAACAAAGCGCCCGGGCCCATTTATGTGACTAAGCCGGATTGGCGCAGCTTTAAGACAGCAGACAACGCGGTGGCTGACGAAAGTGACAAAGCCGACCGAAGTTATTCTCGCGCACCCGGCGATGAACCTAAAAAGGAGAGTGACGGCGGGCAACTCAATAATGCTGTTGAGGATAATAACGCTGAATAAAGCTAACAAAAATGGAAAAAATTCGTATAAACAGATACATATCCTCCTCTGGTTTTTGCAGCAGGCGCGAAGCTGACAGGCTAATAGCCGCCGGCCAAGTTACACTCAACGGCCAAGCTGCCCAATTAGGTGATATTGTTGACTTTAAAGACATTGTCAAAGTTGATGGAAGAAGAATTAAACCACTGCATGATGACAGGATGGTATACCTTGCGTTCAACAAACCTATAGGTATAACCAGCACCACAGATTCCAGACGAAAAGACAATATCATTGACTATATAGGCTATCCGGAGCGAGTATTTCCTATCGGACGCTTGGATAGAATGTCTGAAGGATTAATTCTGCTGACTAATGACGGTTCCATGGTGAATCCCATCCTGCGTGCAGAACATAAGAATGAAAAAGAATACGAAGTCAAAGTAAATAAAAAAATCAGCGACGAAGAATTGATGACCTTACAAAATGGCATTCCTGTTCTTGGTCAGATCACTAACTTCAGTAAAACAAAAAGACGCGGTGAAAATGAGTTCAATATTATTCTGACTCAAGGTTTAAATCGCCAAATCAGGCGTATGTGCAAGTATCTGGGCTTTGAAGTTGTCTCCTTGAGGAGAATTCGTATCATGCATATAAATATTGGTAATTTGCCTGTGGGAACTTGGCGGCACTTGTCTAAAAAAGAAGTTGAAGAGCTTCACCGACTTACCGGCCAACAATCCTAAATAGTGCGAACAGTCATGCTGCCATCTTGCCTGTAAATGACTCGTTTGAATTATTGGCAGCGCCTTGCTAGCGAGGCAGTTTATTGCTTTAGCCCGACACACTTCTTAAGTGATTCTATTTTAGCGCATGTTATACGTCTTCAATTCGAAATGAAAGCCGGAGTTCTTCTGTTTCCGGCTGCAATTGTACCAGTTCAACGCCGGCAGCCCGGAGCATTCGCTTAGAGGCGATAACAATATCGGTATCTTTATATTTGTCAGACAGATATAATACTTTGTTAATTCCCGATTGGATAATCGCTTTGGCGCATTCATTGCAGGGGAACAATGGTACATATATCCTGCATCCATTCAGATCGTGACCGGCGGCGTTAAGGATAGCATTCAATTCTGCATGGCAAACATAGGCATACTTTGTTCCCAATGCGTCCCCCTCCCTGTTCCAAGGAAATTCATCATCGCTGCAGCCATAAGGCATCCCATTATAACCTATGCTGACAACCCTGTTTGCAGGTGTCACAATGCAGGCGCCAACCTGAGTGCCGGGATCCTTGCTCCTTCTTGCCGCCAGCAGCGCTATGCCAAGAAAATAGTCATCCCAGGAAATGTAATCGGTCCTTTTCGTCATATTTTTCCTTCCTTTATGACAAACGTCCTTTGCAGCTTGGATACAAAAATGAATTTCTGCCGGATAATATTTTACTCTATACCGGTTTTCCACAAACCATGGCGGTTACAAAATTCATACACATCGACAGGGCCGCTGCTGACCCTGAATTCAGCTTCAGGCTCTTCGCCCGGATCAAGGAATTGGATTTGATACCTTTTCCCTTGCACTGCGACAATCCAGTTTACATAATGGTCTTCAGTCATAGGATGTGCGATGAAACCGACTTTGACTCTTATCCCCTGATCAGTTCTTTCAATGTTGGGAGCGTGCTCAAAGTCGTTTTCGTCATACGTCATGGCCTCAAGTAACACCATAGGTTCATCACAACAGACCATTTGACCCGCGCCTTCATTGAGCAAAACTACGAGGTTTCCGCACTCTTTGCATAAATAGAATCTTATTTCTTTCATGAATACCTCCTTAACTTCAGGGAGTGTCAGTTCATCTGTTTCATAGATCTCTTCATCCTTGGAATTATGAGAAGGCATTTGCCTTTGCCTATAGACAGGCGAAGTTGCGAGTGGAACAGCCCTCTCACTTCTTTTTTTCTTTCTGACAAAATACAACAAAAGCTGCAGGAGAGCGATAATTAGCAGAATAGCCAATGAACCCAGAGTGACAATCACTCCATCTTTGAATCCGTAAGGCTCAAAACTCATTGACACCACATGCTCTCCGGCAGACAGTTCAAGCGCCATCAGTGAATTATCAACTGTGTCAATAAATTGTTTTTGTCCGTCAACAGTAGCTTGCCAACCTCTGTCATAAGGGATTGTAAGCAGCAAAAAGCCATTTTCAGGCATGACAATGGAGCCACTGAAAAAATCAGAGGAAAAACGGTCAAGCTCTAACTGATTTGACTTAATTTTGCTGATACTGGAGACAAAGGAATTTCTGTCCAATCTCGCAGCGTAGAATTCAAATTCACCGGATTTATCAGATTCAGAATCAAGCGTGAATTTAATCTCAGCCGTCTGTCCCGCATCAAGATAGCCAACTTCTGCATTGCCAATAGATTTTGCAGATAAATCAAAAATCTTGTCGTCAATAGTAATCTTGCCGCCGGATGTCTTGTGCCCCCTCATGTCAAATGCCAAATAATATGTGCCTTCTTCTTCAGCAGTAAGAGTAAGCTTAAGTTCCGCAGTTTCATCGTCTGAACCTTTTACAAAGCTGAAAATCGTGTCAGACTGATTAAATGATGATAAATCGGCCTGGCTGGCGGGGTCAATTTCTAAAAGCGCAGGAATAAATACACCTGATGAGTCTGGATCAATGGCTTGTACGAGCTGATTTTGATTTTCCAGCGGGTTTTCATAATGAGTGTTATAAAACTTAATGTCACTGGAAGCTGCGAAGCCAATTGATAAAGCAAAGGGATTTTCATAAACATCGATATCATCATTGGACATGATAAGTTCGCGGGTATTTTCCTGCCAGTGGCTCTTATTCCTTAAAATTAGGTAGCGAATGCCAAACAGGCTGTCCATAACAATGTTAGAACCATCGTATTTATAACTATTAATACCGTTGCTGAAAAAACCTAATTCTTTAAAGAAACTTACGGGCGCCTCCGCAGTGGTTGAAGCGAAGAGGGTCAGCCCGTTTAGCCCATATAATGAGGGATCGTTAGATGTCTTGCTGGGATAAACCTCAGTGCGGAAAAAGAGAGCGTCCTCTGTGCTTGACTTTAGCTGAGACGCACAAGTGCGAATTGATTCCGGAACAGTGCCGCTGGCATACCCTTCTCTGCTGCCAAAATACTCGTTTTTGTCCAAATAATACAAGCCTATTGAGGTGGATAACCCTATTTCTATTATCATGACGGACAATAAAAGCAGGGTGATCGGTCTTTTATATTGTCTGTCGTCAGTAAGTCGCACAAATATTAAAGTATAAAGCAGAACAAATAATATACTAAGCAGAGTGGTGTAGTCAGACGTCCTGTTCTCACCAATCTTCTCAGCTGCCATAATTATTAATATTATTGAAAAGGAAAACCCGATAATTGTTTCTCGCCGCAGTTGTCTGATTCCGGGCAGCCCTTCATAGAGAAAAGTCAACAGGATGAAAATATATATGAAAGAGTTTCTGTAGGGCAATTGATTAGGATAGTGAAAACCGTGCCAGATGAAATTCAAAATATTAGTGCTAAAACTTAATACCATAAAGGTTATGGCCAATAAACCCAGTATTCTGTCGCGCAGCTTAACCTTGGTATTAAGGAGAGCGATTGGTATCAACAGCAAAACAAACACACCTGCATAGATATTCGGGAATCCGCTGCGTACTGTGGGTTCAACCAAAATCAGATGTTGTCCGAAATAATCAAAAAGAGAGGCAACCTTCTCTATTCCGGAAGGAAAGGCGTCGTTTGCTGCCGAGGTTACTTGCAGAGCTTGATACACAGGCCAAATCAAGATGGCAGAAAGGCCAATTCCGAGTGCTGAACAAAACACCATCTTTAGCGATGTGAGTAATTTTTCCAGTGGCTTGTTCACAGGTGAAAAGCGGAATAAAAATGGAATATAGAGGATGGCTGTCATCAGACATACAAACCAGGCCATGTAGAAATTGACAAACAGTAAATAGGCTAAACTAAGCGTGTATAGCCAGATATTCTTGTCGCTGATAAGATAAACCATGCCCAATACAACCAGCGGGGCAACATAAAGAGAATCCAGCCACATTATGTTCCAGCCATAAGCTATTACAAAGGAAGACAAGGCATACATGGTCGAAAAACCGACCGCCAAGGGTCCGTGCCTGTTAAATGTTTTTCTCAGGAATATATTGAATGTGAACCCAGCCAAAGAAATCTTGATCAGCGTCAATACTAATATTCCTTCTGTCAGGAAAGCAGCCGGAAATAATAGCAAAAGTAAATTTAGAGGGCTGGCCAGATAATAAGCGAAAAGTGCATAGAAGTTTACTCCCAGGCCACCTGCGAAGCTGTAAAAAATCCCCTCACCGCTTAAGAGTTTTGTTCTAAGTTCCGCAAGAAAAGGAGCATATTGATGGTATAAATCAACGGTTAGGAGATGTTTGTTGCCAAAGGGAAATATCCCGCGGGCGGCATATCCGATAGAGAGTAAAAGAAAGGGTAGGAAAAATGCCATTACTGCATAATTGCGATCAGCTTGTCGGGACAAATTGTTGCCGCTGGCAATTTTCCGTTCAGACATGGAAACCTCCGCAAAGTTATTTGCTACAGTATAACACGTATGAGATTGCACTTTAATAAAAAGCGACTACATTTTGCAGTCGCTTTACTAAATGCCTTGGCCTAATTTTAAAAGAGAGTCTTCTTTGTTTTTTCTCTTTTTTTCTTCTTGCTCTTGTCGCTCTGATCTTTAATTATTGATGCTACTTTTTTGGCAGCTTTTACTGCAGCGATAATTTGCTGAATTGTGGTCTTCGAAGATTTGCGATTCCCCATTTTGCTGAAAAAAGACGTCACAGAATCTACTATACTGACAGTAGCAGCACCCACAGTTTCAACAAGATCAGCAGCGGCACCGGTAACCGTCTCAACATCGTCGATGATTGCCGGGACAGATTCACCGGCTTGTTCAGTGATAAAAGAGACATCCTCGACAATGTCATCGACCTTCTCAATAAGTTCAGGCAACTGATCGACAGTACTTTTGATTGCAGGCCTATTCTCTTTTATTAGAGAGCTTGTCTCTTTGAGGGTCTGAGCTGTTCTGAATAATAAAACAGCCAGTGCTATCAAAGCAACCACACCACTCAATGCCAGAAGCCCCAACAATAAATCCATAAGGTCAACCGTGACAGCCAAACAAACAGGGGTATACATAAATATCTCCTAAAATCATTCTCCAAAACAATTGTTTCGGTAATCTCATAAGTGCTATAAATTTGTTAATCAGCAGTTATTAGGCAATGTTGGTTTAGTGCGAATGAACGGCTTATCCTACTTCTCTTCTTCTTCTTCTTCTTCTTCAAGAATTTCTTCTGCTTCTTTGGAAAGTTTGGTCTTGATTTCGTCAAACTTCTTGTGAGCCGCAGCAGAGGCTTTGTCTCCCAGGTCTTTTGCCTTTTCTACTCCCAGTTCAACGCCGGCTTTAATGTCAGCTCGTGTTTCCTCACCGGTCTTAGGGGCCAGCAGCAAGGCAGTCGCTCCGCCGAGTATTATCCCGCTTAGCAATCCTAGGACGCATCCTTTTTTTACATTTGATTTGTCAGTAACGCCAAAATAGTCTTTAATTCCTCTTGTCATAATAATTACCCCACTTAACAAGTATTTGCGCTTTGTCGGGCGCAGACCGACCAACAACAAAATAAACAAATATATCTTAATTCCCTAAACGTATCAGAGTAAAGATATTCCTTGCTCATTATCGAGAATAATATTGCTGTGGCTCTTATTCTACACAACTCATGTCGAAATGTCTTGTGATGAGCAAAAAATATCGCATCAGTAACCTAGGTGCTTATGCCAATGGAATTCTTTGATCTGAACCTCATTATGAGCAGGATTACAGGCTTCTGTATGCCCGATTACTTGTGCCTTTAAATTGTAATTATCTGCGATTGATATCAGCTTGGCAGATATTTCCGGGCGACAATATATTTCCAGACGGTGTCCCATATTAAAAATCTGATACGCTTCTTTTTCGGCAACTTCTCCAGTATTAAGGATAGCTTGAAATAAAGCAGGGACAGCAAAAAGCTGATCTTTCACATAGCGAATGCCACTGGAAAAATCAATGCATTTTACTTGACCTCCGCCGGTGCAATGTATTATGCCCAGAATGTCTTCATAATGTGAAACAAGCATTTCAGCTACCGGAGGCAGATATGTTCTGGTCGGAGAAAGGATTGCCTCGCCAACAGACATGCTGCTTCCGGATAATGTGTCCTCCAAATAGTAAGGGCCTACATAAATCTTGTTCTCAGCAATAGTTTCAGAGAATGTTTCAGGGTATTTTTTGACATAATCATGGTGCAATAATATATGTCTGGCGGCAGTTAGGCCATTGGAAGAAATACCGGAGTTTTCGGCGTCTTCGTAAGTAGTTTGGCCGGTTGATGATAAACCCACAATATCTAAACCCGGAATGATATTAGCTGCACTGATGACTTTTTTTCTCAGCATCCTGGTAACAACCGTGCTGTCACAGATGACAGTTTGCACTAGGTCGCCTACGTCGGCAGTTTCACCGCCAGTCATAATAATCTCAATCCCTGATTCCCGCATTTTGGCAATAACTGTGTCATAACCTGAGATGATACTATTCAACACTTCTCCGGGAATTCTGTGCGCATTGCGTCCAATAGTATTGGAAAGATAAAAAGGACCTGTGGACCCGATGGCCAGGAGATCATCGGTATTCATGACCAGTGAATCCTGTGCAATTCCACTAAACCATTCAGGATTGCCGGTTTCCCGGTACATCATGTATGCGGCGGCGGATTTTGTGCCCGCACCGTCAGCGTGGATAGCTGCGCACCAGTCTTTATTCCCGGCAGGATCCGCAATTATTTTGCAGAAGGATCCGGGGTACAATCCTTGGTCTTGGCTGGAAACAGCGGCCTTTACTTCATCTTTTGTCGATGAAACACCTCTCGATAAATATGCGTCAGACATCTTGCCTCCCAATAAAAAGCTTTGAGTGTACCTGTAAGCCGGGTTCTGTCAAGGACAGTCATCTATCTTGGCTCACTGTTTCCAGAGAGCTCTAGCCACCTCTGGGAGCTGCGGATCTCCATTGCTCCTCTCACGGTGTTGCTCCAGGCGGGGTTTACAAGAGCAGCCAGTCACCAGACTGCCGGTGAGCTCTTACCTCACCATTTCACCCTTACCTTTTCAGGCGGTATACTTTCTGTTGCACTTTCCTTAAAGTCGCCTTTACCGGGA
>DASRVY010000190.1:0-3143 GCA_035654855.1 Bacillota bacterium
TATCGGATGGATCCATATACACCGCTGCTTATTAAGAATGGCTTAAAAGGCATGATTGGCAAAGGACAGCGCAGTGAAGAAGTGAAATCAGCCATCAAAGAATTTGGCGCTGTATATTTTGCGGCAGTTGGCGGCGCAGGAGCGCTATTGGCTGAAAGAATCACTGCAGCGAAAGTAATTGCTTTTGAAGATTTGGGTACAGAAGCTCTGAGACAACTTCAAGTTGTCGACTTCCCTTTGATTGTGGCGGTTGATGCTGAAGGAAGAGATCTCTATCTGGAAGGACCTGAAGAATACCGGCAGCAGCAGGAATTAGATGTAAATGATAATGGCGGTAAACGCCGATGACAAAAGAGCAAGCAGAGCTTCCCTTATATCAAAGTCTGGCCGCAGAACTTTCAGAGCAAATATATTCCGGTAAATTGCCTGCGGGGTTTAAACTGCCCACTATAAGGCAATTTGCCAAGGACAGGGAAGTATCTGTAGGCACGGCTAAGCACACTTATCAGGTACTGGCTGATTCCGGACTGATAAGCACAAGACAAGGCAGCGGCAGTTATGTAACAAGTCTTGAAGCTGCTGAGCCTGCCAGCAGAAAAGAAAGAGCTCTGGAGTCTATAGATAATATGCTGCTGCAGCTTGCTGCTCTGGACTTTTCAGTTCGAGATATCCGGATCCTTTTGGAGTTGAAGCTCAGACAGCTGGAGGAGAGGATTAGAAATGCCAGAGTAGCGATTGTAGGAGAGTCACCGGAGGCACGCTCTGTTATTCTCAATAGCCTTACTACCATACCAAATGTCGACTATGTCTGGTTTTTATTATCTAATCTGCGCGAACAGCCGCAAAGGCTGGAAGCAGACTTTGACTTTGTTGTTTGTGAAGAAAAACATATTGACGAACTCAAGCAGATTGTTCGGGGAGAAATGCCGGTAATGCAGTTAGCTTTGACATTGACTGCGGACACTATCGCTGAGATCGGACGCATTCCTTCTCAAGCAAGAGCAGGTGTTGTTAGTTTAAGTCATACTTTTCTCAGCGTGATGAAGGAAGATTTTTCTCGCTATGTGAGCAGCGATATAGAAACAGAATATTTCATGTTTGGCGAATCCGCCGGATTTAGCGAATTTCTCCTGAGTAAAGATGTCGTCCTTGTGCCTCCGCACTGCACAGGATTTATTTCCCGTGAGAAAGAACAAATGCTTAAAGATGCCCGGCAAAATGGCGTACAAATTCTGCGCTACGATCTCAGGGTTGATCGTGGTTCATGGCTGTATATTGCCGATGCGGCGGAGAAAGCCTACAAAAAAGCAAAGCAAAGATTAAACCGCAGATAGGGAGAACCGATGAGAAAAATAAAGATAGTAATCGGAGTGATCGGAGCAGATGTACATGCGGTCGGCAATCGCATACTTGAACATGCTTTCACTTCAGCCGGCTTTGATGTTACAAATCTTGGCGTAATGGTTTCTCAGGAAGAATTTATTGCCGCCGCCGTTGAAACTGACGCCGATGCGATCTTGGTGTCATCGCTTTATGGGCATGGTGAACTTGATGTGCGCGGCTTGAAGGATAAATGTGACGAAGCCGGGTTGGAAGGGGTCCTCTTGTATATTGGCGGCAATATCGTTGTCGGTAAGCAGCCCTTTGTCGAAGTAGAAAAGAGATTTAAAAAGATGGGTTTCGACCGTGTTTTTGGCCCGGGTACTTCCCCTGAAGCAGGAATCTACTTTCTCAAAAAAGATCTGGGAACTCTTACTGAGGCAGAGCGGGAAGCCGGCAGAGAGATTGAACAGTCGAACGAACATGTGGAGGCAGATTATGCAGGCAGTTCTACTGATTGATTTCGGCAGTACCTATACCAAGCTGACAGCGATTGATTTGGACAAGGAAGAGTTTCTTGGCAATGCTGCTTCCTTCACTACTGTAGATACAGATATAAATGATGGATTGGCACTTGCTAAAGCAAAATTGAAGGCTAAAATCGGCGACCTTGAATTCAAGGAGCAGCTTGCCTGCTCTTCCGCTGCCGGCGGTCTGCGCATGGTAGTCTCGGGGTTGATGCCGGAATTGACTGCAGAAGCTGCCCGCAGTGCAGCATTGGGCGCAGGAGCTAAAGTAGTACAAACTTACTCGCATGATCTTACTCGATCTGATCTCGCTGAGATCATTGCGATTAAGCCGGATATTATTTTGATCACCGGCGGAACCGATGGAGGCAACAAGGAGGTTATTCTGAATAACGCACGCAGTTTTTCGACAACAAATCTGCAGTGTCCTCTTATCTATGCCGGCAATCGTGTTATCGCGGATGAAGTTAGTGAGATCTTGCAGAAATTTGATCTCACAGTCTGTCCTAATGTAATGCCAAGATTGGGAGAGCTGAATATTGCGCCCGTGCAGGAAAGGATAAGAGATCTTTTCCTGGAGAATATTATCCATGCTAAGGGATTGTCGCAGGCAGAAGAAATAATATCCGGAATCACGATGCCCACACCTCAGGCTATGCTTAAAGCTATGGAGCTTCTGGCTCGAGGCTGCGAAGCGACAGAGGGTATTGGCGACCTTATGGCTATAGACCTGGGCGGTGCAACAACTGATGTGTATTCGCTGGCCAGTGGCTCACCTCGATCTGCGTCAACTCTTATTAAGGGTTTGCCTGAGCCCTATGCAAAGCGTACGGTCGAAGGAGATATTGGCATGCGTTATAGCATTGACGGCATTATAGCAGCTGCCGGAATCGAAAGAGTAGAGGAGATATCCGGCCTTGACTGCGGCAGTATTGACCATTTGTGCGAGCTATTGCAGGCAGATCCGGCCCAATTGCCTGATCGGGAGGATATTGAGGCCTTGGATTTTGCTCTTTCTTGTTTGGCAGTGGAAACAGCTGTGACCAGACACGCCGGCCATCTGGAAGAATTCTATACACCGATGGGACAGGTATTCGCTCAAAGTGGCAAGGATCTTAGGGATGTCAGAAAAATCATTGCCACAGGGGGATCTTTGGTCTATTCGCCAAAACTTCAAAGTATTTTAGCTTACGCTCTCTATAATCCTCAAGATAAAGCTTCGCTTAAACCTGAGAGTGCGAGTTATCTAATTGATAAAAATTATATTATCTCCGCGATGGGAGTACTGTCGGAAAG
>DASRVY010000191.1:0-4687 GCA_035654855.1 Bacillota bacterium
CATGACATACATGATGTTTTCCGCCAGCGCAAAGCCCAGAGACACAAATACTGCATAGACGATACCGTCAAAGGTGTAATTAAAATTCGGATCGTTCCATGTTCTGCGCTTCAGAAGGAAATACTTAGCGCCTTCCTCAGAAAATGCAACTATGATGAAATACATTATGGCGTTATACAACAGAGTTTCTTCTTCTACATATGATTGTAAAATACTTGAGCCTATCCATTCCAACACCATGGCGATCACAGTAGCAAGAATGCCAAGCCTGAACAGGGCAAAAAGCAAATAGGGCGGTTCTTTTTCAATGCGGTCCAGCCTGTAGACCCGAAGCATCAAATATAGTGCCGGCAGGATGGAGGCAATTATTAGAATTGGATTAAAAAATAACACAATCTTTACTTCCCAATTATTTTTCGTACCGAACACTCACATTTTATGACTATTATTCAAAGAATACACAAGAGAGGGCTATAATTCCATCTCAGAGGGTATAATCGTGTCTGAGACAGCATTAAAGCAAGGCGCAAGGTCAGGAGGGTCCAAGGTGGAAACAAAAAATGGAGATGTTGATGTCAAAAGGCTGGCGGCAGAGGTGCAGGGAAACACTATCTTTTGGCGAAGAGATCTGCATCAGATTCCCGAATTAGGCATGGATCTGCCTCAGACTTCTGCCTATATCAAGCAAGAACTGGCGAAGATGGATATTCCCAGTAAAACTTATCTAAACGGGATGGCCGTGGCCGCCAGAATTCAAGGGGCAAAAGGTACAGGCCGCGGTCTTCGTCTCGGCCTGAGAGCAGATATGGATGCCCTGCCTGTTCAGGAGGAAACCGGTCTGTCCTTTGCTTCAGATTCCGGCTGTATGCATGCCTGTGCGCATGATGGGCACATGGCCATGCTGCTGGGTGCGGCCAAAGTTCTATCTGCCCATGCTGATCTCTTCAGCGGTGAAGTAATTCTAATATTCCAGCCCAGTGAAGAAGTGCCGCCCGGAGGAGCTCTGCCCATGCTGGCAGAAGGATTGCTGCATGATTTTCCTCTTGATTTTATTGTCGGAATTCATGCCGGCATTGTGAATCCTGCTACAAAGCCGGGTACAATAAACTGGAAAGAAGGACCGCTGATGGCTGCGGTAGATACTTTCATCCTTCGCTTTATCGGCGAAAGCTCTCATGCTGCGCACCCGGAACAATCTCGAGACCCTATAGCTGCGGCCGCTCAGTTCATAACAGCTTTGCAGTCAATTAAGAGCAGAAACATAAAAGCTTCTGATCTGGCCGTCATTTCCATAGGTAAGATCCAGGGCGGCGTAAGTCAGAATATCATACCGGAGACTGTAGAATTGCAGGGGACAGTGAGATCTTTTGCCCCCGAAGTGCGCGATAGGATTGAAAACAGGATAAAACAAATAGCAGAGGGGATTTGTTTGGCCATGGATGTCCAAGCGAAATTAGATTTTCAGCGTAACTATCCCGCAGTGGTAAATGATGGAGATTTTACTCGCCGGATTGCAGCCTCTCTGGCTAAAATTCTGGATTCTTCTGAGCTCAATCAAATGCAAGATCCGGTGATGATCGGTGAAGACTTTGCCTATTTTCTAAATGAAGTTCCGGGTACTTTTCTCTTTCTAACCAATCCCAAGGCTCAGAATGGTGAAAATTATCCACATCATCATCCTCGCTTTGATATCAATGAAGAGCAGCTCACATTGGGGGTAACAGCTTTCGTGCAAATAGCTCTGGATTTATTACAATAATTATCTCTCATTACAGTGAATTTTTAGTTACTTTTCTAGGATATTCACCTCTTTAGGCAAATAAAGCTCAAAATCCCTAAATGGCTATAATGCAACCATTTCAGGAGTTATAGCCTTTGCTTTTTATCCCGAATTGTGTTAAGATATCAAGGCGTGGGAGTGGATATTGGTGAATCTGATACAAACAAAAGTAACAAGAAGAAGAATGAAATATGGAGCTATGCGCAAGAACTCAATAGTGGAGTCTGTGTCTGATGGCTACTTGTGTCCGCAGTGCAAAAAATTAGTCAGTTATGTGCCGGTCAGAAGGCTGCGGCGCTGTGTGTATTGTAATCAGGAACTGACTTGGGGCGCATGCGCTGATGACGATGATATAGAATAATTTTTGATTGTTGAGTCGGGCATTGAGGAATAATGAAATATTGACAAAGGGACTGTCTCAGAGTGAGGCTGTCCCTTTTTTTGTCTTAACAGAGTTTTAGCTCTTAAGCAGGAATATTCCTTCGCGTATGATTTCCGCCACGGTGGGATGCGGAAATATCTGTTTCTTGATCTCTTCCATGGTCATTTTTCTTTCGATCATTATGCCTGCTGTGATAATGATCTCTGACACATAAGGTCCCAGCAGGTGACAGCCTATCAGAGTTTGGTCATCTTCAGATACGATCAGCTTGCACAGGCTCTGTTCACGGTTAGTTTCAGCCATGTAGCGCCCGGAATAAGAAAAGGGTATTTCCACCATTTTATAAGGGCGTCCCTGTAGGTCCAGCTCTTCCGTGGTTGCGCCGACATACGCCACTTCCGGATTGGTGTAAATAACACCCGGACAATTGTTATAGGACATTTCATCTTCTTTTCCCAGCACTGTGTTTACGGCTGTTTCTGCTTCTCTTGATGCCGCATGAGCAAGCATCCAACGTCCGTTAACGTCTCCGGCAGCGTAGACTCCGGGTATGTTGGTGCGGCATTGAGCATCAGTTTTAATCGCGCCGCCTTCAACTTCTACTCCTAATGATTCCAAGCCATAGCCTTCAATGGCCGGACTTCGTCCGACTGACAGCAAGACGATATCTGCTGCAACGACGGCACTTTCATCGGCGAGCTCATAGCGGACATAACCGTCGCCCACTTCCGTAACTTTGGCTTCTAAGAGAAAATTTATGCCTTTCTTCGTATAGATATTTTGCAGCATATCGCTGATTTGAGAATCAGTGGTACCTGCGATATGATCTTGCATCTCAATGACTGTGACTTTGCTGCCGATAGTCTGGAAATAGCAGGCCATCTCCAAGCCAATGACCCCTCCGCCAATCACTGTCATCTTTCCCGGAATTTCCTCAAGATCCAAAATCCCTTTATTGGTGACAACAAAGCCCGATTCCAGTCCTTCTTTAAGGCCAGGAATCGGAGGCACAGCAGGTACGGACCCTGTTGCAATTAAGAGATTTTTACCCAGATATTTTTCATTTAAGGCGTCAACTCGAAACAAATCATCCTCTTTGCCGCAGATTGATGCCTCAGCTTTGATTACTTCAACGCCATTATTTTTCATCTTCGCTTTCACGCCGCCTATCAGAGTCTTTACGACTTTATTCTTTCGTTTGACTACTTGAGCTTGATTAAAAGAGACTTCCAGGCTTTTGACAGCGAAGACTTCGCTATTATTGGCATGATCATAAAGCTTAGCGGAATTAAGCATTGTTTTTGTCGGAATGCAGCCCTCGTTCAGGCAAACACCACCCAGAGCATCCTTCTCAAATAAAGCCACCTTGAGACCGGCCTGTCCGGCTCGCTCAGCAGCAGTGTATCCTCCCGGGCCTCCGCCCAAAATAAGCAAATCGTAAAGCATCTAGTCCTCCCTAATGCGTTCTCTTCTTCGGTTGATTCATCTTCTTTCTGCCCGCGGTTAAAATCCCTGTGACTGCGGTGTGCAAATAAAGACTATGACAATGATTATACTTTTTATCTTAATAGCGCGCTATCTGAATACAAAGAGGTCAAGTTGATTTGCCTGCTGCTCTCATTTTGCAGTTGTTCAATTTGCAGCTATTTACTGCGGTCGGCCCTCAAGTCTGCCTGCAGCATCTTTAGTCAAATTTCAAAAAAGCTAAGGAAAGCTTTTGAAATCCCCTCCTATTTGGTGTTAATCCGGTTATAGTTTAGAATACAGTCATAATAGACCTGCTGTTCGTCCGGTTGACATAACTGTACTGTTTATGGTGAGTAAAGTTGAGGCTGAGCATAGATAAGATTAGGTTAATTTTTGCACGCTATAACAGATTGATTCGGGTTATTGTGATTTTGCTGGTGATGGCGTTGGTCGTCTTTTTTGCCGTGAAGCAATTCTCCGATATCAGTTTGGAGGAGCTTGAGAGAGCTGCCGATGAATTGAGCTTGCCGGGGCTTGCCTTGGTGGGGTTGATCGGTTTAGGCTCTTTTCTTTTCACAGCCGGCTATGATTTGGTCGAGGACCATTACCACCCCAGCGGTCTGAGCAAAATACACTTGCTGTTTATTGGCTGGACTTCGCAATCTTTTGGACGCTTTTTGAGCTCCGGCGGACTTTCAGGCGGAGCTCTCAGAATCAAGCTCTACAAACGTTATGAGAGCTCTCGCGATAATGCTGTCAGTTATGGCGCCCGCATTTGGGCTGCAGGATTGACAGGACTATGTGCTCTTATTTGGCTGAGCCTTCCCTTTGCGATTGGGCATCTAGACCGCTTGATTCTTATTTTGGCCGCCCTCTTTAGCCTATATCTGCCCTTCTATTATCTGACCGGATATATCAAGATCGGCAAACTTAATATCAAGGATTCCCCGATCGGTAAGATGCCTTTGCGAGAGAAAGTCTATTTAAACCTGGCCTCGATCATGGATTGGCTGGCAGCGTTCATATTCTTTGCTTATGCGATTTCGCTCTTCTCCCCG
>DASRVY010000192.1:0-2132 GCA_035654855.1 Bacillota bacterium
GCATAAGGTCAAGAAATTTATATTCAGCTCCAGCGCAACTGTCTACGAGGGCAATCCGGCACCTTTCAGAGAAGATATGCCCATCAAAGAATCTTCCAACCCCTATGGTGAAACCAAGATCATCTGCGATCGAATTCTTGAAGGCATAGCAAAAACGACAGACAAGATGCAAGTCACTATCCTGAGATACTTTAATCCCATCGGCAATCTGCCCGGACTTAGAGAAAATCCCAAGCAGCCCGCGAAAAACATAATCCCGATTCTCAACCAGATAGCCGAAGGTGAGATCAAGGAGTTGCTCATATTCGGAGATGACTATAATACAAAAGACGGAACAGCAGAAAGAGATTATATTCATATATTAGACCTGGTGGACGCACACCTGGTAGCTCTGGATTACACAGGCGAAAAATATAATGTTTTTAATATTGGTGTGGGCAGGGGTATCTCAGTAAAAGAGCTGGTCCAAGCCTATGAAATTGCCAACAATGTCGACATTCCCCGCCGCACCGTCGGCAGGCGCCCTGGAGATTTGGAAGTCAGCTTTACCGATACCGGCAAGGCAAGTCAGATTCTCGGCTGGAAAGCACAATACTCCCTGGAAGAAATGCTAAAGATACACTAACCCGCCTGCATAAATTCGTGCCTGGCACCATTCTATGCACCGGGCCAATCTATGCACCGGCCAAAATAAACATTTGTTATCTGGCTATATATGTTAAAATGCTTTAGAGAAATATGCTGATAGTGGATAGAAAATATTTGGGAATATTTTATCTAACTGTTATTATCTGCGCAGGGAGACAAGCTTATATTTTATTTAAAGATAAAAAGATTAATAGATATAATTCTTTCGCTTTTAGGCTTAATTATTTTAGCTCCGCTATTTTTTATTGTTGCCATTGCAATCAAGATTGATTCGCAAGGCCCTGTTTTTTTAAAACAAAAAAGAGTAGGCATTCACAAAGAACATTTTAATATATTGAAATTCAGGTCCATGACCAGGGATGCGCCCATCGATATTCCCACCCATCTTTTAGAAAATCCGGACCAGTGGAGTACCAAGCTGGGCAAATTCCTGCGAAAAACCAGCATCGACGAACTGCCGCAAATCATCAACATTCTCAAAGGGGACATGAGCATTGTCGGACCCAGGCCGGCCTTGTGGAACCAATATGACCTTATCGCAGAACGAGACAAGTACGGAGCCAATGATGTGCCGGTCGGCCTTACAGGCTGGGCGCAGATCAACGGCCGGGATGAGCTTGATATTGAACTCAAAGCAAGACTGGACGGAGAATACGCCCAAAACATCAGCTTTTTGCTGGACCTCAAATGTTTTTTCCGCTCCTTTTCCAGAGTATTAACAGCAGATGGTTATTCCGAAGGCGAGACTGAGCTTATAACTGAGCTGGATTCTGATATGCTGATATCCGAAGATAAAGAGTTTCAGTCTGAGGAAATAGTCGATAATGAAAAAAATATTAATCACCGGTGAAAACAGCTATTTAGGCCAGGCTCTGAATGAGTGGCTCAGCCGTCAGCCGGAAAAATATTCAGTAGACACTATCGACATGCGGGACGGAACCTGGCAAGACCGAGACTTTTCCGCCTATGACGTCATCTTTCATGCGGCCGGCATCGCCCACAGCTCCTCCAACTCCAAAACCAAAGACTTATACTTCCGGGTAAACCGTGATCTGGCCTATGAGACAGCCAAAAAGGCCGGGAAACAAGCTGTCAAACAGTTTGTTTTCATGAGCAGTATTCTCGTATACGGCAGCGAAACCACACTTATTGACAAAAACACAGCGCCCAATCCCGGCAATTATTACGCGCAAAGTAAATTGGAAGCCGAGCAATTGCTAGAAACACTGGCATCCCCTGATTTTAAAATTGTCATTTTGAGATCACCCATGATCTACGGCAAAAACTCCAAAGGAAACTACCGTAAACTTTCACAACTGGTGAGAAAGATAAGAATTTTCCCGGACATTCCTAATCAACGCAGCATGCTTCACATCGACAATTTTACCGAATTCGTTAAATTAATGATCGATAATGAAGAAAGCGGTCTTTTCTTTCCCCAAAACGAGGACTATGTCACTACCAGTCATATGGTAAGCAGCATC
>DASRVY010000193.1:0-6183 GCA_035654855.1 Bacillota bacterium
GGGTTTTTCCGGCGCCAGCTTTTCCAGAAAGACTTCGAAGTCTCTGTGCAGGCCTGATTCGTCGTCATTGATGAAGACGCTGGCGGTTATGTGCATGGCGTTGCAGAGCAATAGACCTTCCCTGATGCCGCTCTCTCTTACGCATTCTTGTACTTGAGGAGTTATGTTAATAAAGTCTCTTCTGGTTTTAGTGTTGAATGTCAGTTCTTTGCGATAGGATTTCATCTTGTCCTCCTAATAATTTCGTTAGTTAAGTATATCTTGCCTAAGGGTTTTGCGTATTGCATGCCAAAATTTTTGATAATACTTGCTTTGGTCTTCAACCTTCGGGAGGACACAAGGTGTGTCTCGCAGGGACTCAATATTTATTGTTTGGCTTCTATGCTCGCGACTATTTAACGGTGCTAGAGTGACCTCGCAAAAGTCGGGCTGCTCGATGTGGCTTCTATTTTCTCGATTGTCTCGTCCAAAACTTTTGCGATGGCCAGGACTACGGGGGTGCTGTCGAAGGGATCTGTTTGTGCGTATTTCTTGTTGTGGGTGCAGCTCAAGCCGCCTTGGCGGCGGCGAACTTCTTTGATGAAAGGGACAGTGATCTCGTCCTTTAGAGGGGTGTTCTTCTCTGCTCTGTCTGTGTAGAGGGCGCCCAGCACCATCAGTGCTCCTGTGATTGCGCCGCAGACTGACTCGATGCCCATGCCACCGCCAAAGGGGGCCGATACGCGCAGCGCTTCTTCGCTGAGTCCAAGTTTGTACACTATATTGGCTCCGCGCAAAATGCGCTCGGCGCAATTTAGATTGACGTTGCCGTAAAGCTCTCGCTCTTCGTCTGAATAGTTTATGGCTCTGCCGAAGCCGCTCTCGATTAAATTGTAGAGTTTCTTTGTCACTGGATCCTCCGCTAAAGACAGTCGTTTTTGATTACTGTGTGAGTCATGGATACTATAGCACAATGGGTACAGCCGACAGGCAGGTCGAACAGGCATTGTCATTTTTCAGGCGGCAGATTATTATCGTAAGCAGAGCAATGGCTTATTAATATGATAATCAATAGATTATTAGGAGTCTTTTATGAACCATATAGGAAAAATTGTCGAGGAAATGGATTATCTGGATGAGGATTTCTTCATAGACTGGTATGGCGAGCTGGAAGATTATTTTTATCCGACAGCCATTGATGATGTCGGCAGATTGGATTACTCTGCCTACGATTATCTTCTTTCACTCAACAAGGGCAATGTGAAACTATTTTCTGAGGAGATAGATAGTCTGATGGAAAACGAAGACGCCTATTTTCTGGAGATAATTATTTCCAGAGATAAATTACTGACATCTGTGCATTTTTGGCAGTATCCCAAGGGCAGCAGAGGTCAGATATTAAACACTTCAGAAAAACCTTTTGTGGATGGGCAAGAAGCCATGAAAGACAAGTATATGGATTTTGCCAAACAATATAATCTGCTGGTCCTAGATGAAGAGGACCTAAAAGAGCAGGTCCCCTATCAAGGTGAGATGGTCAGCATCTACTACAAGTATTTTGACGATGAGTATGAAAGTACCGTAAAAATCCCTTATTGACCGGAAGTGAATAAAACAAAAAATCTGAGGCGCCCGGCTATTAATTATGCTGAAAATGTCGTGCCGGTATCTTCCCGGAACAAATACTACCTTAATATTGGTAACTATAGGTTAAAACTGTTCCAAACCATAATGCAGATTAAAAAATTCTAATAATATATTGGAAAATTTTGGGGATTTTGTGGGTTTATAGGACAGATACTTCATGTTATTATATATTTGTCCCACAATGATGCTGCTCCAAAGTAGTTGTTACTATAAGGGATGCGAGCTCTTGTGGGATTTTTGTTGAATTGGAATTTCCTTTTGCGCGCGAAGTTTTAATTTGACCTGATATATTGAATGATTTGTGTACTGTGTGAAAGAGTTATAGCGTCAGAGGGGTTGTCCTCTGTGGCGTTTCGAAGAAAAAACTATTAGCCTTACGAATTAATTGTATTAGGAGGAAATTCATGGGAGCAATAGAAGGATTGGCTTTAATAATGGGGCTGGCGCACATAGCTGCCGCAATCGCACTGCTGAACGGACTTTTAACAACTTTCGGTCAGGCCAAAATCGCATCAACCGCTATCGAATCAATAGCAAGGCAGCCTGAGGCGGCAGAAGACATTCGCAGTACCATGTTCGTCGGTTTGGCGTTGGCTGAAACGTCCGGTATATACGGTCTCCTGATTGCCATCATCATGCTGTTCGCAAATCCGCTGGTAGATATTTTTATTAATTTTGCCGGATAAATTGCTCCAACTGCTTTTAACTGATGGCTAGTAAAAGAAAGGGGGCTGTTTAAGTTGCATGGAATGATTATACGCCTGGCTCAGGCCGGCACCGATGAACGACTTTTTGCCCTGGACCAACAGACACTGATACAGATCGGCATCCAGATTCTCAACGGCATAATCCTGGCCGTTGCTTTGGGATTTATTCTCTACAATCCGGTTAGGAAATTTTTGGCTAAGCGAACTGAGACCATCCAAACAAAAATCGATAATTCTGAAACTATGATGTCGAAGGCGCAAGAACTTATTGCAGAATACGAATCCAAGATTTCCAACATAGACAAGGAATACGAGAAAGTCTTAGAAGAAGGCCGTATTAAGGCTGCTGCTGAAGAAAAAATTATTATCGAAGCGGCCAGACAAGAGGCTGAGAGGATAAAAAGGGATGCTTTGGAAAGCGGAGCTATTGAGAGAGAACGGGTCAGATTAGAGACACGCCCCTATGTCATTGAGCTCGCTACCCTGATGGCTGAAAAATACTTGACTGAAAGTATTGACAAAGAAGCGCAGGAAAAGCTCTATGACGATGTTTTGTCCGAGTTGGAGGATGCACGATGGCGCAAATAGAAGAACGCTATGCGCAGGCTCTTTTTGAGATCTCTATAAAGAACGACACTATTGAGAGTGACTTGGAGCAGGCTATGCTTGTCGAGCAAACGCTGAATAACGACTCTGCGCAAAATTTTCTTCTTCACCCCGGAATCAAGGAAGCCGAAAAACTGCGTCTCTTTGAAAACGCCTATGGCGAAACAGTCAGCGCTCATATGATGGGCTTTTTATATCTCATGCTGAAAAAACACCGAGAAGAGCATATCGTGCCGGCCTTAAACAAATATGTTGAACTGATCGACAGGCAAAGCGGCCGCATCAAGGCCAGAGTTGTATCGGCCTTCCCGCTCAGCGCAGGTCAGATTGAATCTATACGGACAATGCTGTCTTCACAGATGGAGGCAATTGTTGAGATTGAAACAGAGATTGACCCCGATGTCATTGGCGGTTTTTATATCCTTACGGAAGGAAAAATCTTCGACGGCACTGTCAGATCGCAGCTGAACAAGATGAAGAGTATTTTTTATAAAGGAAGTATGAAGGCGAAAATTGTTTCGGCCACAGCCTTAAGCGAAGAGCAGCTTGAAACCATAAGAAATATTCTCAGCAGGAAAGTGGATATGAAAGTAGACCTGAAATCTGAAGTAGACCCTAATGTCATTGGCGGTTATTACATATTGGTTGACGGCCGTGTCTTTGACCGCACTGTCAAGTCCGAACTGAGCAGTACAAAGAAGCGTTTGCAGAGAGGGGAACTTAATGACATATAAACCCGAAGAAACAGTCAATGTTATTAAGAAACAGATTGAAGCTTATTCCGCCGGACTGGATTTCTTTGAAGCAGGTACCGTTATTCAGGTTGGAGACGGCATAGCTCGAGTTTTCGGTTTGCAGAACGCTATGAGCGGCGAGCTTTTAGAGTTTTCTAACGGGACTTTCGGCATGGCGCTTAATCTCGATGAAGACAGCATCGGTGTAGTTGTCATGGGTTCTGACGCGGGTATTAAAGAGGGGGATCCTGTCAAACTTACCGGTAAAATGACGGTAGTGCCGGTGGGCGACGGCATGCTGGGACGTATTGTCAATGCCCTGGGTGAACCGCTGGACGGCATGGGAGATATTGAAGTTGACGGGTACAGAAACATCGAGGCTCCCGCTCCCGGCGTCATCATGCGCAAAGAAGTTGAACAGCCGCTGCAGACAGGGCTTAAAGCTATCGACTCTCTGGTTCCGATTGGCAAAGGCCAAAGAGAGTTGATAATCGGTGACCGCGAAACCGGCAAGACTGCCATCGCCATTGACACAATCATCAATCAGAAAGACAAGGATGTCTATTGCGTCTACGTTGCCATCGGGCAGAAGACTTCGACAGTGGCTCGGATAATTAAAGTCCTGGAAGAAGCCGGAGCAATGGCGTACACGACAATCGTTTTGTCCGGGGCCAGCGAATCCGCGCCGATGCAGTATATCGCCCCGTACGCCGGCTGCGCCATCGCGGAAGAATGGATGTATCAAGGCAAAGACGTTCTAATCGTTTATGATGATTTATCCAAACATGCCGTAGCCTATCGGGCAATCAGCCTGCTGCTGGGGCGTCCGCCCGGACGTGAAGCATATCCCGGCGATGTCTTTTATCTGCACTCCAGGCTTTTGGAACGTGCAGCCTGCATGAGCAATCAATATGGAGGGGGGACTCTTACCGCCCTGCCTATTGTCGAGACGCAGGAAGGCGACATCTCCGCCTACATTCCAACAAATATAATCTCTATCACAGACGGTCAGATTTATTTGGAGACAGACCTCTTTAACAGCGGTGTCCGCCCTGCGATCAATCCCGGTCTCTCCGTCTCGCGTGTCGGCGGTTCAGCTCAGATCGAGGCTATGAAGAGACTGGCGGGGCCTTTGAGAATTGAGTTCGCACAGTATAAGGAGCTGGCTGCCTTTTCTCAGTTTGGCTCTGACCTTAATGTGGACACAATAGATCGCCTCGATCACGGCGCCCGCATTATGGAGGTGCTGAAACAACCACAATACAGGCCCTTGCCCGTCGAAGATCAAGTTCTGATTATCTATGCTCTCAGCAATAATCATATGGCCGATATCGAGTTAAATGACATCGGCAAATTCCAAAGGGAACTGATCAAATATATCGAGGAACATGCGCCTCATGTCAGGGAAAAAATCAGAGACAGCGGCAAGATAGCCGAAAAAGAGGCAGATGAAATTGACGCCTTGATCCACAAGGTAAAGCTTGAGTACGAATATATTGAAGGTGATTAGCTGTGAGTTCGACCAGAAATATTAAACAAAGAATTGAAAATGTCAGTTCGGTAGAACAGCTGATAAAAGCCATGGATATGGTCGCCTCCACCAAGCTTGTTAAGGCAAGGTCTCAGCTGGAAGGTGTGCGTCCGATTTACAATGAGCTGAAGAACATTGTGGAAAAAATCGGCAGGCAAGAAGAGGCGAAAAAGCATGCTTATTACCGGGCGCGAAAAGTCAAAAATTCTTTGTATATTATTCTGACGAGTGACAAGGGTCTGTCCGGCGGATATAACGCCAATATCAGTTATAAGGCTCTGGAGCATATGGAAGGGAAAAATGAAAAACTGTTGATTGTCGGCTTCAAGGGCAATGATTTTTTCCAAAGACACGGCAAGAATATCTTAAAATCAGTAGTCGATGTGTCTGACACTCAAGTATATTATGGCTCCGAGAGCCTGGCCAACTGGTCGGCCGAAAAATTCTTATCAGGTGAAGTAGATGAAGTGTTTGTCTGTTATACAAACTTTATCAATGTTCTCAATTACGAAGCCATCATTGAAAGAATGCTCCCGATCTCTCCGCCGAGCGGCGAGCCAGAAGAATCCCAAATAAAATATGAACCCGGCATCGATGTCTTTATAGATGAAATGGTCCCACTGTATTTGCATATGAATTTATTTCGCGCCTTCTCTGAAGCGCACACCAGTGAAAATGCCGCCCGCATGGTCAGCATGGATGCCGCAGGCAAGAACGCTGAGGATGTCATAGAGAATTTGACGCGGCAATATAACAGAAAACGTCAAGCGGCAATTACGTCTGAAATTACGGAAATTGTCGGCAGCAGAAGTGTTATGAATAAGGAAGAGTAGATGGCAGAGAAAAATATTGGCAAGATACTTCAGATAATCGGCTCAGTCGTCGATGTGAAATTCGAAGACGATTTGCCTGCGCTGTATAACGCTGTCGAGGTGCATCATAACGATGAATTAATTATTCTGGAGGTTATGCAGCACAT
>DASRVY010000194.1:0-2376 GCA_035654855.1 Bacillota bacterium
CAACACCGTTTAAATAGTATTTCATATCAGTATCTTTTAAAATCCTTTTGCCTTCAAATCGCTACCCGCGCTTCGCATCGCTTTAATGTCAGAATGAATACCCTCCAGGTATCTGTTGTAAGAAGTGTTGGCGGCTATTTCGGCCCAGTACCTTGCGGATTCATTCATGAGCCTGAGGCTTTCAGCTTGGTTTATCCGCATAGCATTCATTTGCCCGGCCAGAATGGAGGCTGTCTCTTCGCTCACCCCCTTAATGGCCCCTGAGAGTGAGGTGTCTGCCGTATCTGCGAAAGGGTCATACCCAAGACCTTCAGTAATTACGTCTTTCAAGCCTTCAAATTGAGTACTTAAGCCTTTGTTGATTGTTTTCCACAGTCCTTGCAGATAAGAAATGTCACTAGCATCCAACTCACCATCCTCCATACGTGATGCCAGTTCAGCATAGAATGGCTCAAGAGCGGCCATTACTACCTGTGTTTTAAAGGAGTTCATAATGGCGTCAATCATTGTGTCTTCAAAGGTGTCTGCAAAGTCTTCTATTGCAGATTTGCCGTCCTTAAATCCTTGTACAATTGCATCTGCTATATTGCCGGAGGTGGTCCCTACAATGTTTTCCGTAACATCTTTTTGGAGACCTTGCAGCCTGTAGTATTCATCAAGCATTTCCAAAAGCTTGTCCTGGTTCTTAATTTTATAACCGTCTTCAGTTGCTTTTTGAATCATTTCTTCAAGCTCCTTAACCTCATTGCCCTCTGTTAAATTCAAAGAGACGTCATAGGTAAAGCTCTCTTTTTTACCTAAGATGTCAATCCCTGTGTCAATGGTGATTTTTGCAGACCTTATCCGGTCAAGGGTTTCTTTTTGCTGCTTTTTAATTAAGTCCACTGTAGCGCGCTCTTCTTTTACCCGATCTTCGCCAGAGGCCTGATTCATTAGCTCAACTTGTCTTTCAAGTGCCCGATTTTGCAGCTCAAAAAGTTGACGCAATTTTTCAGCCTCAAAAGCAGCCTGTCTTTGCTTTGATGCTGTATTATCAAATAATGAGCCGATTGAACCTATTAACGAAGCCACACCACTAACCATGGCTATGGGGTCGCCACTTGAGAAAGCGCCCACTACATTACCGATCGAGCCGGTTATGTCTGCCATTTTGGATAGTCCTTCACCTAATCCCTTGTCAAACTGACCAATGGCACTGGCAAGGTCTTGACCTGCATAGGCGGCTTCAATCATATTCCCGGCCAAATCCATCTTTTGCTGGCTCTCAGTCGCATTACGGATTCTCTCATAAATGACATTATACCGCTGCTGGGCTTCCCTTAACTTAGTCATGTCCTGATTTGACGGAGCTATGCTTTGAGCTTTAGAGGTTGCCGGGCTCAATCTTGGCCTGCCTTTTATGGGCTTTGCTCTGTCGTCGACAAGGTCAACGTTTGCTTTTGCAGCGGCCAAATAAATGGCCGTGGTGGCTTCTACATTGTTGCGGGAATCCCTCAACAAACCTTCCAGATATTCCTTGTAAGTGTCCCCGTCTTTGATGAGTTCGGAATAATACCCCTTAACGGCGGCCCTGTCTTCGTCCCGTGCATTCCTTACAGCATCGTTGTAATCGTCGTAGGCTTTTTTGCGCTCGTCCAATCCCTTTTTGAACTCCTCTAATGCGTCCGCCGGGTCTTCGTCATCGGGCTCGGTCTTTGGTGGCTCCGCTGTTAAGTCATTCAGGGCCTTTTGAGCTTGGGAAATACTTTCTAAAATCTGTTCCCGCTCTGAATATATTTTGTTTGCCCGCTCCGCTGCTTTGTCAATTTCGTCTTCGTTCGCCCTGCGCTCAATGGTTCTGGTCCCACCCGTGGCTGTGGCAATGGTTGACGATGTGATACCTTCCTGAAAAACTCTTTGCAATGGAGCCAGTTTTTTATCCAGTTTCTCCACCGCTTTTTGAGCTTCCTCAATTTGCTTAGTAAGCTGAATTTTGGCGGCCTCTTTTTGTGCTTCGCTAAATTCCTTTACTTTGCCTATGTTCACATCCAAAGCACGGCCATACTCGTCAAATTCAGTTACAACTCCGGGGACTGACTTTGAAAGGGCCTCCATTACAGTATTAAGGCGGTCGTTTTCGTCCTTCGTCCTTTCGGCTTTCCCTCTCAGGGTTTCATACTCACCTGCAAGTCGTTCGACTTCTTTGCCTGAATCTGAGAATTTCGAAACAGACTCATTCAAGTCTGCAATAATATCCTGTGCTGATTTGGTTTTGTTGGCAAATATGGTAATGGCAGCAACCAGCGCAGCAACTCCAGCGGCGGCCAGCCCCAACGGGTTCATTTTTGTAGCAAGGTTAAAGGCCAGCTGTGCATCTTTGGCCGTTTTTATGCCTTT